>DAIPIP010000132.1:0-8035 GCA_036770725.1 Opitutaceae bacterium | reverse complement strand
GCCGTCTCACCCTGCCCGATGTATTGCGCTGCCGGATACGCCACTTCACCGACGGCGCCGTCCTCGGCTCCAAGGCCTTCGTCGCCGAACACCTCTCCACTTACCGGCGACGCACCGGGCGCAGGCGGAAATCTCCGCCCAAACCTTTGCCCGACATCGCCGACTGGGGCTCAGAACTCACCACCCTGCGCGCGCGGCGGTTTCGACCGAACGAGCGCACATAAAAACCCGACCTGCTTTTAGGTCGGGTGGAAGTGGGGAAGGCCGGATGACGTTTAATTATCGCCGTGGGTCTTGGACGATTCGACGGGTCTCGCGTTGGAGGCAGGCGACTGGGCGGCGTCTTTTTTGGCGGCTTCGTTCTCTTCGTCCTCTTTTTCGGTCGAGGCTTTTTTGAATTCGTTGATCGATTTGCCGAGGCCCTTGGCAAGTTCGGGCAGTTTCTTCGCGCCGAAGAGGAGAATGAGCACCGCGAGGATGATCAAAAGCTCGGGACCACCGAGACCAAATACGCCGAGAAGGGTTGCGGGATTCGCAGTCATGATTGTTAGCAGGGTGGGTTCGGGATTCGGGGGAGTAAAGGGGGAAACCGGTGTGCGTGACGTGGTCGCCGAGGTGGACGGTCAGAAGGGTGGGGGAATGACGACCTCGTCATCGGGCGCGGGCTGCCCTGCGACCACGTAGGCGCCGAAAACGCGTCCGCTGCGGTGCGCGATGGCGACCAGGCGGGCGGTGGGTGCGAGGCTGTGGGGGTTGCGCGCGATGAGGGTGCGGCCCGCGAGGTCGGCGGGCGGATTAGCTAGTTGGGAAAACTCGATGATCACGTTGGCCGCCGCCGGATCGTAGGAGATGACTCGACCGAGCGTGGTGCTCATCGCGGGCGAGTAACGCTCGGTGGTAGGCGAGGCGTCGTTGGCCGAGCCGCCTTTGGTGCGTGAGGCGCAGCCGCCTAGCAGGACCACGGCGGCGAGCGCGACGAACAAGGCGGAGGCCGGGCGAGGGAAGTGCATTTCCGAGGCGTCGGCGCTGCGCGCGGCTTAGCTCATCTTCGGGAAGACGGGCTTGTTGGCCTGGACTTGCTTGATGAGGTTTTGCGCGTTGTCGGGCTGCTCGGCGTCGAAGAAGCCGGTGAGCTGACGGAGACGCGTCGGGTGGCGCATCTTGCGCAGGGCCTTGGCCTCGATCTGGCGGATGCGCTCGCGGGTGACCTTGAACTGCTTGCCGACCTCTTCGAGGGTGCGGCTGTAGCCGTCCACCAAGCCGAAGCGGAGTTTGAGCACGCGTTGTTCGCGCTCGGTGAGGGAGTCCAACACATCGACGATCTTTTCGCGGAGGAGCGAGTAGGCCGTCATGTCGTAGGGATTTTCGGCGGACTTGTCCTCGATGAAATCGCCGAAGCTGGTGTCGTCGCCGTCGCCGACGGGCGACTGGAGGGAGATTGGCTGCTGGGCCATCTTCATGATCTGCTGCACGCGCTCGACGGGCAGGCCCATTTCGTCGGCGACTTCCTCGGGGCTCGGCTCGTGGCCGAATTCCTGGAGGAGCTGCTTCTGGACCTGCATCACTTTGTTGAGCGTCTCGATCATGTGGACCGGGATGCGGATGGTGCGGGCCTGGTCGGCGATGGAGCGGGTGATGGCCTGTCGAATCCACCAGGTGGCGTAGGTGGAGAACTTGTAACCGCGGCGATACTCGAACTTCTCGACCGCCTTCATGAGGCCCATGTTGCCCTCCTGGATGAGGTCGAGGAAGGAGAGGCCGCGGTTGGTGTATTTCTTCGCGATGGAGATCACGAGGCGAAGGTTGGCCTCGACCATCTCGGTCTTGGCCTGGTGGGCCTCGCGGATGTGGACGTTGGTCTGGCGGACGACGTCCACGAAGCGCTTGGGCTCGATGCGCCACTCGGACTCGATTTGCTTAAGGCGGGCGTTGATCGCCTTGGAGTCGATGGCGGCGTCCTTCTTGGTCTTGGGGTGCTTGGCGCGTTCGAGCTGGGCGAGCAGGGCCTCGATCTCGCTGAGGGTGGGTTGAAGGGTTTCGAGCCACTCCTCGTAAACTTTTAGCTTGAAGAAATACTTGGAGAAATTGGTGCGGAGGGTGGCCTCGCGCTTGGAGTGTTTGGCGAGGATCTTCTTCCGGTCGGCGTCGTTTTTAGCCTTCTGATATTCTTCCCAAGAGTCGGCGACGGACTCCTCGTTCTTGGTCGTGAGTTCGACGTATTTGGGGAGGTTTTTAAAGTAGGCGTCGCGGCTCTCAATCTTCTTGTCGATGACGATGCGGTCGAAGCGCTCGGAGCGGTCGATGAGTTTGGCGCCGAGGCCGGCGATGTATTTGCCGATGATGGCTGCCTCGAAGAGAACCTCCTGGGCCTTCAGCTCGGCGGTCTCGATGCGTTTGGAGATTTCGACTTCTTGCTCGCGGGTGAGCAGGGGCACCTGGCCCATCTGCTTGAGATACATGCGGACGGGGTCGTCCAGGATGTCGTTCTGCGAGGTGCGGGTCTCCTCCTCCTCTTCTTTTACCTGGCGGGCCTTGAAGTCCTCGACCTGCTCGGGCTCGAGAATCTCGATCTCGAGGTTCTGGAGAATGGAGAGAACGTTATCAATTTCCTCCTGGTTTTCGACGGAGTCGGGGAGGGCCTCGTTGATGTCGTCGAAGGTGAGGTAGCCCTGCTCCTTCGAGAGGCGGATGAGGGCGCGGATCTTGTCGTTGATGCCTCCGGGCGGGAGGTTGTCCACAGGGTTGTCGGACGAGCCGCCGTCGGCGTTTCGGGTGTGTTCGATGGCGGACTCGACGGCATCGGAGTGGGCGGAGACGGAGGCGGACTTGGCTTTGCGCGGCATGGTTGGGAGTTCGACGAGGGCGGAAAAAGGCGAGGGCGTGGAGAGGCGAAAAACGAGCAGGCTATCAGGCGACGGCGGCGAGCGCAAGGGGGGAGCGCAGGCGACGTTGGAGCTCGGAGCGTTCTTTTAGCAACGCGGTGGCGTCAATGGTGTTATCGGTGGAGGCGTTGGCGAGTTGCAGGTCGATTTCGCGCATGCGGGGGGCGATGGCACGGGCGCGGAGGCGGGTGAGGCCTTCGAGGGCGACCTTGCCGGGGTCGTCGATCTGCGGGGCTTCGAAGAGGAGGGAGGAGACGAGGGCGCGCTCGGCGGCGGTTTCGAGCAGGCCGTCTAGGTGGTCGCGACCGGGCCACTGGCCTTCGGAGAATTCGGCGAGGAAGCGGTTGAGCAAGGTGCCGGAGAGCAGGCGGTCGTTGATCCAATCGTGCGGGCACACGGCGGAGAGCGGCGCGCCGATGGACTCGAAGTGGAGCACGAGAAGGAGGAGGTCGCGCTCGGGCGCGGAGGGATCGTCGGTAGGCTCGGGGGAATCTGATGCGGCGGGCTGCGGCGCGAGGTTTTGCGCGGAGGGACCGGCGGCGGAGCGGCCGCCACCGGAGAGGAAGGCGGCAAAGTCGCGCTCGAAGACGTCAGGCGTGACCTGGAGCGCGCCGAGCGCGGGGGCGACTTCGGAGAGCAGGCGCTTGCGCAGGAGTTCGGATTCGGCGGCGGCGATGACGCCGTAGATCTCGCGCACGGCGGCCTGGGTTTTTTCGGCGGTGGCGTTGCGCGCGTCGGGCAAAATGTAGCGCCGCATGAACTGCATGCCGCCGAAGGAGCCGGCCTTCACCTCGTCGTAGCCGGCGAGGCCTTTTTCCAAGAACAGCAAATCGGGATCGATCTTGCCCGCGCCGTCGAGGGTGAGGAAGCGCACCTCGATGCCGGTTTTGAGCGCGAGCGGGAGGAGGCGCAGGGCGGCTTTTTGGCCGGCGCCGTCGCTGTCGAAAAAGCATTCGAGCTCGGTGTGGTAACGGCGCAGCAGCAGGAGTTGTCCCTCGGTGATCGAGGTGCCTTGCGGGGCGATGGCGGTCTTGAGTCCGACCGACCAGCAGCGCAGCGCGTCGAGTTGACCCTCGACCATGACGAAGGGTTTGCCCTCGCCGGCGTGGGCGCGGGCGCGGTCGAGGTTGAAGAGCAGGTTGCCCTTGGTGAAAATGGGCGTCTCGGGCGAGTTTACGTATTTGGCCTCGCGCGCGGGATCGTCTTCGGGGGTGAGTTTCGTCTGGCGCGCGGTGAAGGCGACGACGCGGCCCTGGTGGTCGCGGATCGGGATCATGAGGCGACCGCGGAAGCGCGAGCGCAGTGAATGCAGCGTGAGGGCCTGATCCTCGTAGATGAAAAACAGGCCGCACTGGCGGATGGCCGCCTCGGAGAATTTTTTGCGCAACACGGCCGCGCCGAGTCCGCTGCCGGTGGCGTCGGCGAGGCCGATCTTAAACTCGTCGGCAAGCTCGGTGGTGAAGCGGCGGTCTTTCACCCAATAGTCGCGCATCCACGCGGCGGCCTCGCCCGGGCCTTTGAATGCTTGGTGAAAATGCTCGGTCGCGAATTCGTGCAGATCGAACAACTCCTGCCGCAGCGAACGCTCCTCGCGCGACGGACCTCCGCCGCCCTCCTCATATTCGAGCGGCACGTTGAAGCGTTGCGCGAGCGACTCGACCGCTTCGGTGAAATTGAGCCCCTCGGTCTCCTGCACGAAGGTGAAAATGTCGCCCGCCTTGCCGCAACCGAAGCACTTGTAGAAACCCTTGTCGGCGTCGAAATGGAAACTCGGCGACTTCTCCTGATGAAAAGGGCAGAGGGCCTTGAAACGATTGCCCCCGGCGCGTCGCGGCGTGGCGACACGGGAAACCACGTCAACGATGCTGATGCGCAACTTGAGGTCCTGTTTGCAGCTTTCTTTGAGGCGCGGCATCTCGGCGAAGGTTGCACTTTCGGTTCGGGGAATGCTCTGTCAAGGGTCGCGCCTCTTCGTATGCCCAATCGACTCTCGATTTCCTTGTTCATGCTTCTGCTGTGCGCCGCCTCCTTGCGCGCCGGCAGCCTGTGGGAGGTGGCTTTGCCGCCCCTGCAGCCCGGGGCCACGCCGGCGATGTCGAGTCCGGACCGTTACGCGGGCGCGGTGGAGGCCTTGATGCGCGAATTCGAGGCAAAGGTGGGTCGGGAGCTCACGCCGGGCGAAAAGGGCAAAGTCGGCCTAAAACTCTACGCGGAGTCGGGTCCCGGCCTCGCTACTCCCCAACCGCTGGTGCGCGCGGTGATCGAGGCGCTGATGCGTCGCGGTTATCAACGTCAGGATATTTTTCTCGTCGGGCTCAACCAGCAGCGGCTTCGCCTCACCGGCTTCTTGCCCACCGATCCGCGCGTCGCGCCGCCCTTCGCGGGGCATCCGTTTTTCGTGCTCGAATCGGGGCGCTACTACGACCCGATCTGGTTTTACGACAGTCCGTTGCCCTCGCGTTTTGATCCTATCCTTTCGGGGCGTCAGGACCGCGCGCCGGATTTCGATCTCGACCGTCTGGGGGTAGCCAATCCCGACGCGACCATCGACCTCGACGCCGACCGCAAGAGCTTCCTCGCCACGCCGCTTTTTCTCGACGCGGATTTTTGGGTCAACCTGCCTGTTTACACAGACCACGATGCCCTCGGCGTGAACGGCGCGCTCGTGAACGCCACGCTTTGGAACGCATCCAACACCTCGCGTTTTTTCCGTAGCACGCGCAGCGCCCCGGCCGCCGTGGCCGAGATGGCCGCCATCCCCGAGCTGCGCCAGACGTGGGCCTTTACGCTCGCGAGCTTGGAGCAGTGGCAATTCGTGGGCGGCCCCGCCTTCAACTCCCTCTACACTCGCGGCGAGCCCCGCCTCTGGCTCGGCACCGATCCTGTGCTCATGGATTCGCTGATGTTGACCCGCATCAACCAAGCCCGCCGCGAGGCCGGTTTCGAGTCGATCAGCTCTGCGATCCGCACCCTCGAATTCGCCGAAACACTGGAGGTCGGCAAACGCCGCGGTCCCGATCCGGTGCGGATAGAGCCGGTCGCTCCCTGAAAAATCCCTTCGCCCCTCTCGTAAAAACACCTTGCCGCCCGCCGATTGCGCCTGTGCCTTAAAACCCTACCTGACTTTCTCGCATGACGACCGCCGCCGATTTCGCACCTGTTCTTATCCAGCTCATCCTGGCCGCCGGCCTTGCCGTTTTGATCGTCGGCGTGAGTCATTTGCTCGGCCAGCGCGCCCGCAAGAAAACCGCCATCACCGACACCGCTTACGAGTGCGGCGTGAAGGCCGAGGGCATCGTGCATACCCGCTTTTCGGTGAAGTTCTACGTCACCGCGATGTTGTTCATTCTGTTCGATATCGAGGTCGTTTTCCTGATTCCGTGGGCCTTCATTTATCGCGATTTTCTGGCCAACAACATCTCGATTCTCGCCCCCATCGGTTTCTTCTTCGGCGTGCTGGTTCTTGGTCTTTTTTATGAGATCAAGAAGGGCGCGTTGGAGTGGGAAAAATAAGCCTCCGCTTTCGTCCGCGACCCAAGCTGGTCGCCCGTTTGAAATTCCCCGCTCCCGTCCAGTCCGCCGCCTCTCCCCATGCGCCTCGAACGTCATCTCGCCCGCAATCGCTTCATCGAGTTGCACGCGACTGATTTGAAAGGCGCGCTCAACGAGCTGCTCGACAACGCCTCCGCGTGTTTTTCCGACCTCCGCCGCGAGGTTCTGTTGCGCGGTTTGCTCCAGCGCGAGAGCACGATGACCACTTACCTGGGCAATGGCGTCGCGCTGCCCCACGTGCGGGTGAAGATGCCCCGTCGCTACGTGGTCGTGGTCGGCCGCAGCCGCGAGGGCATCGTCCACGAGGGCACGCTCGAAGGTGAACGCGCCCACTTGATTATCCTTCTCCTGGCCGACGAGCGGGCGCGCGACTACCTGCAGGTTCTCGCCACCATCGCGCGCCTCGTGAAGGAGCCCGAGCTGGTCGCCAGTCTGGTCGGCGCGCCCACCCTCGGCGACATGCATGATCGCATGGTCGCGGGCGTGAGCGGCATCCTGGCGCGGCCCGTGCAGGCGCAGCAAAACCGCATCAACCGCCTCATGATCCGCGAAGCCGATCGCGTCGCGCGCGGCGCCGGTTGCCGCGCCATCATGGTCTTCGGCGATACCTTCGTCGGCGGCATCGAGCCCGGCGCTTGGTTCCCCAAGGCCAAGACCATCTTAGTGACGCGCAACCACGTCGAACTCGACGACGAGTCCGACACCGACCGCGCCGTCGAGGTCATCCAGGTGCGCTCGTTTTCCGCGCATCGTATGGCGCAGTTGCGCAGTGCGATGTTCGTGGCCCTCACCCGCGGTATCATCTCCTTCAACGACCGCATCTGCTGCGTCGGCGGTCTCGCCGGCAGCAACCAGTTCGACACCGTCGTCATCGTCGATGTGGAGCGCGAGTTCCAGACCCTGCTCGGCGGCCAGGCCGATCTGCTGCCCGACGACGTGAAGCCCGAGGTGCTGGAGCGCGTCATCGGCATCGCGATGGAACTCGGCGTCGAAGGCCGCGAAGGAAAACCCGTGGGCTGCATCTTCGTGGTCGGCGACACCGCCCGGGTGGAGCGACTCACCAAGCCGCTGGTTTTGAATCCATTTTATGGATACAAGGAGGAGGATCGCAACATCCTTAATCCCTTCATGGACGAGACCATCAAGGAATTTTCCTCCATCGACGGCGCGTTCGTGATTCACGGCGATGGCGTCATCTCCTCGGCGGGCAGCCTGCTTCAGGCGGCCGACAACGATCACCTGCTGCCCAGCGGACTCGGCAGCCGCCACGCGGCGGCGGCGGCGGTGAGCGTGGCGACGGATTGCGTGAGCATCGTAGTCTCGTCGAGCACAGGCCAAGTGACGCTATTCCGTCGCGGCGTCATGCTACCGCTGAGCGAGCGCAAGCTCACGCCCGGCGCGGGTTGAGCCAAGGAGCGGCGTCCGGGCGAACGGCCGGATTTATTGGGCTCCACAGACCATCCTTGCTCCGCATCAACGATGATCGCTCACGAGTCTCCATTTCCCATCTCGCAGCGAAAACATAGGCGTGGAAACCCATCTGGTGTAGGCTAGTATCCAGTAACGTCTAAAGTTTCGGATAAAGTCGGGTAAGTTTTATC
>DAIPIP010000309.1:0-1752 GCA_036770725.1 Opitutaceae bacterium | reverse complement strand
TACACTTCATACCCCTACCGATTTGTAAAATTTAACGAAACATAAAGTTTTACCATCTTGTTACGTAATACTCTGGGGCGTTTCCCTCAGCCCTCCTGACCCTTTTGAGGCGTTAAACCGGCTGTGCAGGAAGAAAAATACGCCCCAAATCGACGGTTTTGGGTCACTCAATGAGCTCGGCGCGCCTGGGGCCTTGGCTGTTGTTAGCCCATGATCGGCGCTTAAATGCGCAGAATGCGGAACTGATCACCTACGATCAAAAACACTTCGGCTTTGCGGGTCACACCGCAGTCACTTCGTCGCCGCCGTCAAGAAATTGTCGGCCCCCGCCCACTAAGTCAGATTATCTGCGATATCCGCGCTGTCTGCGGTTAAATTTTGACTGCCGTATGCGGGATAAACCTTTCGCGTCTCGGGTTTCCGCGACTTCCCTTTCCCGGATCCCTTGCCCCATGCCCCTCATCCCCCTCTTAGCCGCCTGCCTCGCGCTTTTCATCGCCGTCCGCCCCGTCGGCGCCGCCTCCGCCTCCGACCCGGGCGAGTTTTCCATCCGCGCCACCCTCCCCCTCGATTCCGCTCAACGCGAGCGCCTCCGCGAACTCATCGCCACCGATACCGAGGCCGCCGCGCTCTTCGCCCAACTTCAACGCGAAGCCGAACCGCTCCAATCCCTCCAGCCTCGCCCCCTCCGCGTCATTCGCTACGAAGGCCTGCTCAACACCCACCCCGAACGCATCGCCACCGTCGCCCGGCTTCGCGAGATGTCCGACGTCGCCACCCTCGTCCTCCACTGGCAGGCCACCGCCGACCCCGCCTCCGCCGACACCCTCCGCCGCTTCATCCTCGCCTGGGCCGCCACCTACGCCCCCACCGGCAACGACGTAAACGAGAATAAATTTTATCCGCTCTTCGTCGCCTACGAAGCCCTGCGCGATACCTTTGCCCCCGCCGAGCGCGAACGAGTGGACACCTGGCTCCTCCGCATGGGCGAATTTCACGCCGCCGCCGTGCGCGACTCCCGCAGTTTCAGCAACCGCCACACCAAGCACGTCCGCCTGCTTTCCCTCTTCGGCCGCATCCTCCAACGCCCCGAATGGATCGACTCCGCCGCCACCGGCATTCGCCTCTTCGTCACCGGCAGCCTCCGCCCCGACGGCACCAGCTATGACCTCGAACAACGCGACAGCCTCACCTATCACAACAGCGCCCTCCGCCCCGTGATCGAACTCGCCGTCCTCGCCGGCCCCCCAGGTCCCTCCCTCTACGCGTGGGAATCTCCCACCGGCGGCTCGCTCAAAAAATCCGTGGCCTACGTCGTGCCCTTCGCCTCCGGCAAAAAAACCCGCGAAGAATGGCGCAACACCAAGGTCGAGCTCGACCGCCGCCGCGCCGTCGAAGGCATCGAAGCCTACCGCCCCGGCCGCCTCTACGAACCCCAAAACGCCCTCCGCCTGATCGAAGAAGCCAGCTACTTCGACCCCACCCTGCTCCCCCTCGTCCTCAAGCTCCACCAAAGCACCGCCCGGCGCTTCGCCAGCTGGACCATGGTCGTCAACGCCGCCGCCAGCCCCCCGAACAGCTCAAGCTAGTGCTTGATTGCAGAGGTAAGCGAAAAAATGGCGGAGTGATTATTGGCTACGGCCAAGGCGGCGAAAAGGGAGGTGTGCCAGCGTCACACGCCCTTTTCGACAACGCTGGCCCCGGCCAAAAGCGCCCGTCAGGATATCGCTTATTTCTGCAATTAAGCACTAG
>DAIPIP010000308.1:0-1770 GCA_036770725.1 Opitutaceae bacterium | reverse complement strand
CCACCCTCACTCAAGTCGTTGATCGCTCTATCCACTGAAAACAGCGAGGAACCAGAAGATTCACTCACGATTCGCGCAGCACGCCGCAGCCGCCGCTCCGCCGCAAGCCCGACTAGGCTCCCCGCCGCCTTTCACCGCCGCACCCGCGCCATCCACCGAGTGTTCATATAGTGCGCCGCCTGGTCGCGCATGCCATAGCCCACCAACCACTCGTCGCCCGCGTAGGTAAATCCCGTCGCTTCCGGCCGCGTCATCGCGTCGTCCCGCAGCCGATGCATCATCGTCACCGAGCGCACCCGCCGCGCCCCCTGCATGCGCAGCCAGCCATCGACATGCACAAGCGTGCGCCCGCTGTCGCAGATATTGTCGATCAACACCACCTCGCGCCCCAGCGGCGCCAGCTGCTGCCAATCCACAAACATGCGCTTCAAGGGCGCCCCGTTCTCCGTTTTCGCATAACTGAACGCCCGGCAAAACGCCGGCTCCACAGAACGCGTCATCCGTTGCAGCAGGTCCGAAAAGAAAAATACCCCGCCGCGCAGCACGCACAAAGCCAACAACATCCGCCCCGTGCGCGCCTCCGCCCCGGCCGCCCATCCGTCCACTTCCGCCGCCAGACGCCCCAGCGCCTCGTCGATCTCGGACTCGGAGTGCAACAACTCCAAGTGCTCGGGTATAAATTTCTCCATGCCCCGACCACAGCACACGCGATGCCGCCCCCGCGTCTCCGCGTCGAACCTGCACCCGGACCTTTCCAAAGCCCCGCTTTCCGATCATTAACACCGCTCATCCGACCCCAAATCCGGCCCGCCATGGCACCTCCCGTGCTATTACCCAGCCTCCCAGCCTCCCCCTTACCTAAGGCCACCAGCTCCCCCGGAACCATGCTCAACCGCCTCTTCAAACTCGCTGAAAATCGCACCACCCTGCCGCGCGAACTCGCCGCCGGGCTCACCACGTTCACCGCGATGGCTTACATCCTCGCGGTCAACCCGGCCATTCTCATGAACGGCTTCGGCGTCGATCCCGCCATCGGCACCGACCCCACCGCCGCCTCCTACATCGCGGTCAAGGCCGCGCTCCTCGCCGCCACCGCCATCACCGCCGCGCTCAGCACGCTGCTTATGGCGTTTATGACCAACTACCCCCTGGCCCTCGCGCCAGGCATGGGCATCAACGCCTTCTTCGCCTTCACCATCTGCATCGGTGCCGGTGTGCCCTGGCAACAAGCCCTCGGCATGGTCTTCGTCAACGGCTGCATCTTCCTCGCCCTCTCCCTCACCGGCGTGCGCGAAAAAATCGTCCGCTGCATTCCCTACTCGCTCAAAATCGCCATCACCTGCGGCATCGGCATCTTCATCGCCTTCATCGGCCTCAAAAACGCCGGCATCATCGTGGACCACCCGGAAACCCTGGTAACACCCGGCGACTTCACTTCGCCGCCCGTAGCCCTCGCCCTCGCCGGCATCATCCTCACCGCCGTGCTCGTCGCCCGCAAAATCCCCGGCGCCATCCTCATCGGCATCGGCGTCGTCACCGTCGCGGGTTTTTTCATCCCCAACGGCTCCGGCGGCACCATCACGCCGCACCCCGAATCGCTCGCCTCGCTCGTCTCCGCCCCGCCCTCGCTCGCGCCGGTTTTCCTGCAACTCGACCTCTCCTTCCTGAAGGATTTCACCGCCCTGCTCGCCGTTCTCCCGCTCATCCTCACCCTCCTGCTCGTCGATATGTTCGACAACATCGGCACCCTCATCGGCGTCACCAAACGCG
>DAIPIP010000131.1:0-8132 GCA_036770725.1 Opitutaceae bacterium | reverse complement strand
CCTCCAAACGGAAGATGGCGCGCAGCGGGAGCATGAGCGTGAGCACCATGCCGAAACCGGAAAAGATCGCACCCGCGACGAAGTAGGGCGGGAAAATCGTGGTGTGCCAGCCGGGGAGGAGCGAGACGGCGAAGTCGAACGAAACGATGGTGTGCACCGACAACACGAGCGGCGTCGAAACACCGGCCAGGATGAGGTAGGCCATTTCGTAGTTGCTCCAGTGGCGGTTCGAGCCGCGCCAGCCCATGGCGAAGAAGCCGTAGAGGGCGGACTTGATCTTCTGGCCCTTGGCGAAAAAGCGGTCGCGCAGGATGGCGAGGTCGGGAATGAGACCGATATACCAGAAGAGAACCGAGACGGTGCCGTAGGTGGAGACGGCGAACACGTCCCACTCCAGCGGCGAACGGAAGTTGGGCCAGATGGCGTTGGCGTTGGGCACCGGGAAGAGGTAGCCGGGCAACACCGCGAACCAGACGCGGCCGACGTGGAACACCGGAAAGATGCCGGCGCAAACCACGGCGAAAATCGTCATGGCCTCGGCTGCGCGATTGATCGAGGTGCGCCACTTTTGGCGCAGAAGGCACAAGATCGCGGAGATGAGCGTGCCGGCGTGGCCGATGCCGATCCAGAACACGAAGTTGACGATGGCCCAGCCCCAGTTGACCGGATTGGCCAGACCCCACACGCCAACACCGGTGGTGACGAGGTAGATGAGGTTGCCAATGGTGAAGGTCGCGAGGAAGCCGCAGATCGTAAACAGGACCCACCACCAGGTGGGCGTCTTGCCCTCGATGATGCCGCAGATCTTCTCGGTGACCCAGTTGAAGCTGCGATTGTTTTCAACAAGGGTCGCGCGCGGGAGCGACGCCGGTTTCACCTCGGCCAAAATGGCCGGGGCGGCGTGATCGTGATTAGCGTGGGCCATTAGCTGTTACCTCCGAAGATGCTGGAGCCGAGGGAGGCGTGCGGTTTTTCGCCGGCGGTGTGGCCGTGGTCGCCGTGACCATGACCCATGCTGGCGGGATAATTCTTGGTGTTATATTCCTGACGGCTGAAGGGCATGGACGCGTGGTCCGGCATTTCCGGATTCGGATTGCGAAGCTTGCCGAGGAAGGAGGTGCGAGGACGGATGTTCAGGTAACCGAGGAGCACGTAGTCCTGCTCGCGGGCCTTGGCCTGCGAGACGCGGCTGTTCACGTCCTTGATGTTGCCGAACTCGATGGCTTCGACCGGGCAAACCTGTTGGCAGGCGACCTTGAAAGTGCCGTCGGGAATCTCGACGTTGGGCGAAGCGCCGGCGGCGACCTTTTGCTTGATCTTGGCCTGCTGGATACGCTGCACGCAGTAGGTGCACTTCTCCATCACGCCGCGCATGCGCACGGTCACGTCGGGATTCTTCGACATCTTGACCAACTCGGGCATGCCCTTGGGCGCAAGCGGGCCCATGTAGAGCTTGTCGAGCTGGCGCTCGTTGTAATCGAAGAAGTTGAAGCGGCGGACCTTATACGGGCAGTTGTTCGCGCAATAACGGGTGCCGATGCAGCGGTTGTAGGCCATCGTGTTGAGGCCTTCCTGGTCGTGCACAGTTGCGTTGACGGGGCACACGGTCTCGCAGGGCGCGAGTTCGCAGTGCATACAGGCCACGGGCTGAAGCGAAACCTGGGGATCCTCGGGAAGCGCGACGTTGCCGGGCCCACCGAAGGCGGCGGCCTCAAGCTTGCCGTCGGAGTAGTAGCGATCGAGGCGGATCCAGTGCATCTCGCGACCGCGCATAACCTGATCCTTGCCGACGATGGGAATGTTGTTCTCGGCCTGACAGGCGATCACGCAGGCGTTGCAACCAATGCAGGTGTTGAGGTCGATCGACATGCCCCACTGGTGAACGCCATCGAAATCGGGCGTCTCCATCGAGGAACCGCCGCGCGGCGTGGTCACCGCGCGCTCGGCGGTGATACGGGCGCGCTCCTCGCGGGAGAGTTTGGCAAATTCGCTTGGTTTGTAATCGCCGTAAACGGCCGGCGAGTGCGCCTCCATGCCCATGCCGGCGACGAAGCCGGGGTTCTCGCGGAACTCGACGAGATTGGCTTCGCGCACGATGTCGCGGCCTTCCATGGACCAGTGCTCCTGGGTGTTCGCGAGGACGGTGGTGCGGGCCAGATCGATCTCGAGCTTCGCGCCGGAAGCATAGGCGAGACCGTCGGAGGTGCGGATGGAGTAGGCGTTGATGCCGACATCCTTGCCCACGCGGCCAGAAACGGTGCGGCCGTAGCCGAGGGCCACGGCGACGGTCCAGTTGGACAAACCGGGTTGAATGGAGACGGGACCTTCGATGGTGCGTCCGTTGACGGTGAGCTTACCGATGAAGGAGGCTTCCCGACCGGCGGTGAAGGTGGCGGTCTCTTTGCGGGCGACCTGGAAGAGCGAGCCGCCGGGTTCGATGCCGAGCTTCGCGCCGAGGCGGGGCGAGACGAGGATGGCGTTGTCCCAGGCGAGCTTCGACATGGGCTCGGGGCACTCTTGCAGCCAGCCGTTGTTGGCGAAGCGACCGTCGTCCAACTTGGTGTCCACGGTGAAGCGCACTTCGAGGCTGTCCTCGGTCACGGCGACGGGCGCGGAGGCTTTGGCGAGCAACGCACTCACACCAGCGGCGGAAACGGAAACGCGGGCCACCGAATAGGCGGAGCCGGCGAGCAGGCCGTCGTGCAGGAACTGGCGGAAACCCTTTTCGCCGCCGATACCGCCGAGGGCGTTGAGGCCGGTGATGGTGTCGTAAACGAGCGAGTAGCCATCGGACTTGGTTTCGCCAAGGATGCGGGCAATCACCTCGAGCTCAGAGAGGCCGCCGAAGAGCGGCAGGATCATCGGCTGAATCGGCACGATGGTGCCGTCGGCGGTGCGGGCGTCGCCCCACGACTCAAGGTAATGAACCGAGGCGATGAAAGCGCCGGCGCGTGCGGCGGCGGCGGTTTCATCGACGTGGTAGCCGAGGCGCACGACCTGACCGGCCTTGGCCATGGCGGCGGCGAAACCGAGATCGGCGGGAGCATTGTAGGCGGGATTGCCGCCAAGAATGACGAGGGTCTTGACCGAGCCGGCGTTGAGCGCGGCGGTCACCTCGGCGATGCCGGCTGAAGCGGGCGCGGGCGCGGTCACGAAATCGACCGTGGAGCCGATGGCACCGAGGGCTTCATTGAGCGCGTAAACGAGAGCGTGAACCTCGGCGGGCAAGTGGGAACCGGCGACGATGAGGCTGGAGCCCTTGTTGGCCAAAAGGTCGGCGGCGCAGGCGGCGAGCCATTGCTCCTGATCCTTGAATTCGAGACCTTGGGATAGCTTGGCGAACTGGTCCGAACCGGTGATGCGGGCGGCGAGCGCGGCGGTGAAGGCGAGCAGGTGGCCGCTGGCGAGGCGCAGGCGGTGATCCGCCATCGAGCCGGTGAGGGTAAAGGTGCTCTCGACCGAGTAGAGGCGGTTGAGATCGGCGTTTTTGTCGAGGGCTTTGCGGCCCTTGGCAAAATCGCGCGCGTAGCCTATCGAGCCGGCCTCGGTGCTGAAAAAATCGGCGTCGAGCGCGAGGATGCGCTTGGCCTTGGCGAAGCGGTAAACGGGCTTCACGTCCGCGCGGCCGAAAGCGGCCTCGGCGGCGGCGGCGGGCGGCTCGTCGGCGACGGGCTCATACTCGGCCCAGACGGCCTCGGGCAGCTCGCGCTGGAGCTTGGCGACGAGGCGGGCGCGGGTGGGCGAGCCGGAGGTCTCGGCGAGGAAAACGAGACCCGCGCCCTTGGCGGCCTTGGCCTCCGTGCCGATGGCGGCGAGGAGATCCTGAATTTGCGCGCCGGTGGCCGCGGTGCCGCGCAGGGTGTGCGTGGTGGCGCGGTCCGGATCATAGAGATCGAGGACGGAGGCCTGCACGATGGCGTTGGTGGCACCGCCGTAATTGGTGAAGCTCGGGTTGCCCTCAAGCTTGGTCGGACGGCCGGAGTGCGTCTCGGCGAGGACGGGCACCGCGTTGCGGCGGATCGGCATGGCCGACGCGTAGTAGAGCGGCAGGCCGGGGATGATGTTTTCGACCGATTT
The DNA here is from genome assembly GCA_036770725.1 of Opitutaceae bacterium. Lineage (GTDB taxonomy): Bacteria > Verrucomicrobiota > Verrucomicrobiia > Opitutales > Opitutaceae > IMCC26134_A. The sequence continues at coordinate 4,055 of DAIPIP010000131.1, read as the reverse complement.
ACCGTAGGCCAAAATGTAGGACTCGGGACGGCGGCAACCACTGGCGAGACCCATGCCGCCAAGAGCGAAAGAGGCGGCCATGAGTTTGAAAAATTTGCGGCGATCCACGCCGTTCAGGTTGTCGGCGCCCTCGGGGAACTCGCGCTGCATCTGGGCCTGCACGGCAGGCGTGGCGGCGAGATCGTCAAGGCTGCGCCAATAGCGACGACCGGTCGTGGTCTCGGAATTGGCGTCGGCGGCAGGGGCGGAATGGTCAAATTTGCGTTTCATCGTCGGTCGTATCGGCGGCGGTGCTGGAGTGGTGGCGGGGGCGCGAAGTGCTTAACGGTGGCAACCGGAGCAGCTTTGCGGGGGCTGGATATTCCAGTCGTGGACGAACTTCTTGCCTTCCTCGATGCGGGCCTTCTCGCCGCCGGGGTGCTGCCAGTCCAGGTTGGTCACGAGCTTCGGATCGCGGACGAACTTCTCGGGCTCGCGATGGCAGTCCAAACACCAGCCCATGGAGAGCGGCTTGGCGTGGGACACGACTTCCATCTCGTTGATCTGGCCGTGGCAATCGACGCACGAGACGCCGCGAGCGACGTGAACGGCGTGGTTAAAGTAAACGTAGTCCGGCGCTTCGTGAATCTTCACCCATGGAATGGAATCACCTGTGGCGTAGGCCTCGCGCACGGGAGCAAGCAGGGGGCTGTCGGTTTTGACCTGATTGTGGCAGTTCATACAGGTCTGCGCGGTCGGGATGTTGGCGTAGCCGGACTTCTCGACGTTGCTGTGACAGTAGCGGCAATCCATGCCCAGCTGTCCGGCGTGCAGCGCATGGCTGAAAGGAACGGGCTGGTTCGGAGCGTAGCCCACGCGAGTGTATTTGGGCGTGGCGTAGTAGGTGATGCCCGCCGAAACGATGCCAGCGGTGAGCCCGATGAAAATCAGGATCTGCAGCGGCAGCTTGTTGACTGACTTGGGGAAGAGGTTGGACATGGGCCGTTGGAAAAGTTGGCGCGTAACGCGCGGTTAAACGGAGTCAGCCGTGCGAGAAACCGCGCGGTCATCGGTCCGAATCGTGAACACATCGCTCTTGCCGGAAGCATTCGAGGTCACTGCGACGGAGGCGTCCGTTTTCGCGTTGAGGCGGGAGCCGCCGATCAAGCCAATGCCCGCCAATGCGGCTGCGGCCTTTGCAAAAAAGGTCTTACGTGTGTGTTTATTGCTCACGAGTGGTCGGATTTGGTTAAAGTCGCCGCGCACGACAGAGGTCGGCTATTCCAAAGTAAAACAAAAACTCCACTCGGTGCAGCGGTGGGGCTACGCATAGAAGCAGGACAAAAAATGCGGGGTGCGCGCGCTTATCCCCTTCTACTAAGTGGCCCCGCTCAAACCCGTCGCGTTCCGATGGTGAGGTCGGCCGCCTTGGCCGCCATGGCGGGGCCGATCGCCGCTCGATCCGCGAGGTGATCCCGGATCACGTTAACCAACGCGCTGCCCACAACTACGCCGTCGGCGTGCCGCGCGACCTCGGTCACGTGTTCGCGTTTTCCTATGCCAAAACCCACCACCACCGGCAACGCCGTGTGCTGGCGAATCGCCGCCACCGCTTCGGGAATTCCCGTCGCCACCGCGTCGCGCACTCCGGTCACGCCTTCGCGCGAAACATAGTAGATAAACCCCGTCGCCGCCGCCGCGATGGCGGGCAAGCGCGCGGGCGGCGTGGTCGGAGCCACGATAAAAACCGATTTCAAGCCCTCGCGCTCGCACGCCACGGCCACGTCGCCGCACTCTTCCGGCGGCAAATCCAACACCAGCATGCCGTCGAGCCCCGCCGCCTTCGCGTCGCGCACATAGGCGTCGGTGCCGTTCGAGAAAACGAGGTTGTAATACGTGTAGAACACCAACGGCACCTCGGGAAACTCCACCCGCAGCACGCGCACCAATTCGTTGACCTTGGCCATGGTCATGCCGCTTTCGAGCGCGCGCTGGGCCGCGAGCTGATTGGTCAACCCATCCGCGAGCGGATCGGAAAACGGCACGCCGATCTCCAAGATATCCACGCCGTTCTTGAGCAACGCGCGACAGGCCTCCAGCGAGGCGGCGAAGTCAGGGTCGCCCGCGCAAAGATAAGCGACGAAAGCGGCGCGGTTTTCGGCGCGGGCGCGGGCAAAGGCGGTGGCGATACGGTCCATGGTGCGAGCTTCAGGTTCGGGTTCGAGTGGCGAGAAAAGAAAACGCGCATCGACGCCCAAAGCCCGCCGCCGCGCAACAACGGGTTTTCCCGCCCGCAGTTTTCCCACCCCGCCCGGTTTCCATCCTCCGTCCCTCCTTCTCCTCTTCCTCGCCCCTTCTGCGCCTCTCCCCTTCTGCCCGCCGCCCGCCAAGCCGCAATGTTCGTAATACGAACATTTTGCTCGGAGCTGGCGTTGCCCTCCCCGTTGACCTCCCGCCTCCCCCGCTCGGCGCACCCCCGCCGCCATCCCGCGCTCGCAACCCCCAGTTCCCGCCGAGCCCCAATGTTCGTAATACGAACATTGTGCTCGGGGGTTGCTTGGACTCCGACCACCGGACTCCGACCTCCGTCTTCCGATCACCGGACTCCGGCCGCCGCTTTCCGACCTCCGCACCGCCCGCCTCCGCGCCCGCCGCCCGCCTGATTTCGCCAAAAGCTCGCCAGCCGGCGCGCATCGCGCATTCGTGTTAACCCAGAAATGCTCGCCTGCCGCTCGCTCGACGTCCTGCCCCGCCCCGGCGCAGCCCCACTTGTCCGCTCCGCCGACGCCGACTTCGCCCCCGCTCGCCTCCACGCCCTGATCGGGCCTTCCGGCTGCGGCAAGACCACCCTGCTCAAGGGCCTGCTCGGCATCCTCCCCACCCGCGGCGAAATCCTCCTGCGCGGCGCGCCCGCCCCCGACCGCGAAGCCCTCCTGCGCGAGGTCGCCTTCGCCCCGCAGTTCAGCATCGCCCACGGCAAACTCACCGTCGCCGAGGCCCTCGCCGCCGCCCTCCGTCTGTATCGAAAAAACCATGACAAAGCCGCCGTCGCCGAGCGCCTGCCCGCCCTGCTGGGCCTCGTCGGCCTGGCTGAACGCGCAGACACTTTCGTGGAAAAACTCTCCGGCGGACAACTTCGCCGCCTCGGCCTCGCCCTCGAACTCGCCACCGAGCCGTCCTGCCTCCTCTGCGACGAGGTGACCAGCGGGCTCGACCCGCGCAGCGAGGACCAGATTCTCGCCGTCCTCCGCCGCCTCGTCGTCGAGCAGGACCGCACCGTGCTCTGCGTCATTCACAATCTCGCCAAGCTCGACCAGTTCGACGTCGTCACCGTCGTTTACGAGGGCGCGGTGGTTTTCCAGGGCTCGCACGCCGCCCTGCTCGCCCACTTCGGCATCGCCGACGCACTCACCCTCTACGACCGCCTCGCCGAACACACGGTCGAGGAGTGGCTCGCGAAACGCCCCGCCGTCGCCCCGCTCGCCGAAACCGCCCCGCCCTACCCCGCGCCGCATCCGGTGCCGCGCCCGGATTTGTTTTCGCAAATCATCACGCTGCTCGTCCGCCGCTGGCGGCTCTTCACCCGAGATCGCGGCACGCTCGCGCTCACCGCCGCCATCACCTTCGGGTTCCCATGCCTCGTGGTCATCTTCGCGCTCGGCGGCCTGCCCCAACTGCGCGGGCTCGAACTCCAGCCCACCGGCGGCATCCTCGAATCGCTCCAGGCCCGCGCCGAGTTTCGTAAGGACGCGGCGGATACGGCCACGCTCGTTTCCGGGCTCATCCTTTTCCAAGTCATCCTGCTCTGCCTCATGGGCAGCAACAACGGCGCGCGCGAAATCGCCTCCGAACGCGCCCTCTTCGAAAAGGAACGCATGGCCGGCCTGCGCCCCGCCGCCTACGCCGTCGCGAAAATCCTCTGGGTCGCCCTGCTCGGCGCGGCCCAAGGCGCGTGGATGACCATCTTCGTCAAACTCATCTGCGCCTTCCTCGGGGCGTGGCTGCCCCAGCTCGCCGTGCTCTCCGCCGTCGGTGCGTCCATGAGCGTGGTCTGCCTCGGCCTCTCCGCCCTGCTC
>DAIPIP010000307.1:0-1776 GCA_036770725.1 Opitutaceae bacterium | reverse complement strand
AACGCCCGTTGAATTTGGACTTTAGAATGTAGGCCCGACCGCTGGTCGGGCTCCTGTAGTTTGGCCCCGACTAGTTCTCCAGCAGCGGAGGCTTGACTTTATATCTAGTTGCATTACTAGATGCACTCATGGGCTACCCAACCAAAGTTCAATGTATCCAACGAAAGGATACCTCGCAGTATTACATCAACTTCCCCGCACCCATCGCCCAGGCGATGGACTTTGCCAAGGGTGAGACCGTCGAGTGGACGATCCACGACAAAGGCCATCTGATCGTCTCCCGGCGCGAGGTGCCGCCCGATCCGATCCCGGTAAAAAAAACGACTCGTTGAGCGACGCGTTCGATTCCCTGCTCGACGCCCTCGCCCCGGCCTTCGCCTCGCCGGAGGACTTTGCCCGTGCTCGCACCCAATGGCTGGCCGGCTTGCTCAACCTGGGCCGCCATACGGTGACCGGCGCGTTGACCACCGCCGGCTCCCAGCACCGCGACTGGACTGCGGACTATCGCCTGCTGCGGCGCCTGCCGGTCGAGCCGATCTTCGCGCACGTGCGCCAGGAAACGTTGGCCGCCACCGACGCCGCCCGGCCCTGGGTGGTCGCGCTGGACGACTCCATCACGCGCAAGACCGGCCGTTGCATCCCCGGCTGCGGTTGGCGCAAGGATCCGCTCGGCCCGCCCTTCAACATCAACTTCGTGTGGGGCCAACGCGTGCTCCAGTTCTCCGCGGCGATCCCCGCCGACGACGGCTCGGCCCGTCTGGTGCCGGTGGACTGGCAAGAGGCACCCTTGCCCCAAAAGCCCTCGCGTCACGCCGACGCCCAGACCCAGGCGGACTATCTGGAGGCCCGCAAACAGGCCAACATCAACCAAGTCGCCGCCGAGCGCATGGCGCAGCTGCGCACCGCGACCGAGCGGAGCATCCACTGGGTGAGCGACGGACGCTTCACCAACAAGACCCTGCTGCGCCATTTGCCGGAAAACACCGTCTTGATCGGCCGGGTGCGCAAGGACACCAAGCTCTACGCGCCCTGCGAGCAGCGGCCCGGCAAAAACGGCCGCCCCCGCAAGTATGGCGACACCCTGCCCACGCCCGAAGAGCTGCGCGTCGACGCCACCGTCCCGTGGACCCGGGTGTCCGCCTTCGCGGCGGAAAAACGGCACGACTTCAAAATCAAGACCCTCGGGCCGGCCCTGGCCCGTATCACCGGAGTGGATACACTGGTGCGCGTGGTCGTGATCGCCCCCCTCGGCTACCGGCTCAGGAAAGGCGGCAAGATGCTCTACCGTCAGCCCGCCTACCTGATCTGCACCGACCCGGACGTGCCGCTCGCGCAGCTCCTGCAGGAATATCTCTGGCGCTGGGACATCGAGGTGAACTTCAAGGACGAGAAGTGCCTGCTCGGCGTGAGCGAGGCGCAGGTCCGGGATGAGGAGGCGGTGCGTCGCCAGCCCGCCTGCGCAGTCGCCGCGTATGCCCTGCTGCTGCTGGCCGCGCATAAAACCTACGGCCCGGACCGGCTGCCTCCCTCGGTGCCCCTGGCCAAATGGCGAAGACGGGAGCCCCCGCGCCGCGCCACCACCGGCCTGCTCATCAACCAGCTGCGCGTCGAACTCTGGTCCCGCCACCTCCGCCCGGAGAGTTTATCGCACTTCCGCTCTCGACCCCGCCCGGACCAGAAGTCGGACAAACCCGCCACCGACCTCGCATCCGCCCTGTTCTACACCCATAATTAACGCTCGGGTGGGCCAAACTTCAGGCGGCGGCTCCGCCGCCG
>DAIPIP010000130.1:0-8196 GCA_036770725.1 Opitutaceae bacterium | reverse complement strand
GTGCAGATTCGGTGCGCGCTGCTTTGGGCGGCCATCTCATGACGACACGCCCTAGTCGAAGCGAAGGTCGTGCTCGGCGGCGAGGTAGCTTTCGAGGCGTTTGGTCAGGCGGGAGAGGTCGGGCGCGGCGGGCTCCGGTGAGGTGGCGGGCTGGTTGAGGGCGGTGGCGACCAGGGCGCGATCGCCGACGGGAAGGGATGGCAGCCATTCCTGCTTGAGGGGAAGGCCTTCGTCGCGGGCGAGGCAGTAGAGGCTTTTGAAGTAGATGAGCTCGGGGCGCGTGCCTTCGCGGGCGAGGGCGGTGAAGGCCTGGGTGAGCAGGGCGTCGATGGCGGCGCGGGAATCTTCGGGAACGGGGTTGCGCGTAACGAGGCGGGCAAGACGGGAGGCGGAGGCGAGGGTGGCGTAGTCGCGGCCGAGCGCGGCTTGGCGGGTGAGCAGGCGGTATTCGCGCACAAACCACGGGCCGCCGGCGGGGGCGGCGCGGCCGTGGTTTAGGGTGAGGGCGAGGCGGTCGAAAAGGTCGGGGACGGGCGATGTATCCGTTTTTTGGTTACGAGGCGGGCGCAGAAGGGCGGTGAGGAGGCCGTCGGCGGGGGAGAAGCAGGTGAGCACGAGGTGGTCGCCGGCGTGGGGGGCCTTGGCGAGGACGCGGGCTTCGGTTTGGTGAGTGGGACCGGACACGGAGAATTTTAAACCGCGAAGGATGCGAAGAAGCGCGAAGGATCGGAATTCAGGCTTTTAGGCTGAAAGCGGGGAGGAGGTCGGCGGCTCGGAGGAGTTTTAGGGCGCGGTCCTCGGCGGCTCGCATGCGGCGTTTTTTGCGCGGTTCGAGGTCGTCGTAGCCGGCGAGGTGGAGCCAGCCGTGGACGACGTAGCGGAGAAGCTCCTCGGAGAAAATTTTGTCGTGTTTTTTTGAATACGAAAGGGCGGTGTCCACCGAGACGCAGATGTCGCCGGCGTGGCCGAGGGTTTCGTCGCCCTCGAAGGTGATGACGTCGGTGGTGGTCGGGTCGTCGAGGTAGTCGGCGTGGAGCTTGGCGAGGGCGGGGTCGGTGAGGAAGCTGACCGAGAGTTCGCCCGCCGGGACCGCGGCGGAGGAGGCGTTTTTTGCGCGGCGGCGGGCGGCGGGGGTTAGGGTCGGGAGGTCGGCTTTGGTGAAGCGGAAGTGCGTGTCGAGGTGGTGGATGGCGCGGATGAGAGCGCGGCGGTCGAGGCGGAGGCGCGGGTGACGGTTGGCGACGGAGATTTCGCGCATGGGGCGGGGGAGCGGAAGGGAGCTGGAAGCTCCCGCCACTAGGGGGTTTTGGCGGCGGCGGGATAGGCGACTCGACCGTGGAGCATGTTGAGGAGGGTGTGGGCGAAGCTTTCCTTGATCTTGGTGAGCTCGGCGAGGGTGAGCGGGGACTCGTCGAGCTGGCCGTCGGCGAGGCGGTCGCGAGTAATCTGGTCGATGATCTCGGCAAGGTGTTGCGGCGAGATTTTGGGCAGGGTGCGGGCGGCGGCTTCGATGCCGTCGGCGAGATGAATGATGGCGCTTTCCTTAAAGCGAGGGCGGGGGCCGTCGTAGCGGTAGGTTTGCTCGGGGAGCGTGGCGGTGGCTCCGTAGGCCATGGGTGGGGTCGTTTTGTTAGAGGTGGGCGCGGGGGGGCGGGTTTCGTTGGAGATGCCGAGGAGAGGGGGCAGGGGCGAGTTGGAGTCGTTTTGTTTGCGCAGGGCCTGGAGGGCGCGGTGATAGAAGTAGCGAATGAGGGTGGTGCCGTGGTGCTGCTGGATGACGTCGATGATGGGGCGGGGGAGTTTGTGGCGGATGGCGAGGTCGACGCCGTCTTTGACGTGGGCCTTGATGATGAGGGCGGAGAGGGAGGGGTTGTTGTCGTCGTGCGGGTTTTGTCCGTCGGACTGGTTTTCGATGAAGTAGTGGGGTTTTGAGCTTTTGCCGATATCGTGGAAGAGGGCGCAGACGCGGGCGAGGAGGGGGTTGGCACCGATGGCGGCGGAGGCGTTTTCGGCGAGTTGGGCGACGACGAGGGAGTGGTGATAGGTGCCGGGGGCCTCGAGCTGCATGAGGCGGAGGAGGGGGTGGTTATAGTCGGTGAGCTCGAGGAGGGTGATGTCGGTGGTGCGCTTGAAGAGGGTTTCGAGGAAGGGGAGCAGGCCGACGACGAGCACGCCGCAGCAGGTGGCGGCGGCGATGCCGGCGATCATCTGCTTAAGCACGGCGAGGGGCGGTAGGCGTTCGGCGAGGCCGAGGAGGAGGACGCCGAGGGCGAGGGTGAGACCGGCGATGAGGGTGGCTTTGAGGATGCGGCTGCGGCGGCGGGTCTGGTGCACGCCGTGGATGGCGACGAGGGAGGCGAGGAACTGGAGGACGAGTAAGTCGAGGCGTCCGCCCCAGATGACGCTGGTGAAGATGGCGAGGAAGAGTGCCATGAAGATGGCGGAGCCGCAGTCGATGAGCAGGGCGACGATGAGCGGGGCGATGAGGACCGGCGCTATGTAGGGGAGAAGCGCGGCGGCGGTGGTGTTTTCGAGGAAGAAGTCGAGGGAGCCGAGGGAGTAGGTGGAGCGGACGAGGGCGAGGTTGGCGATGACGACGAGGGCGAGGAGGGCGAGGCGGGAGTTGGATTGGAGGGTTTCGGGGTCTTCGAGGCGGATGTAGATGAGGGAGGCGGCGAGCATGCCGAGGACGAGGAGGATGCGGCCGGAGAGGCGCAGGGTCTCGTCGATGGGGGAGGTGGTGGCGGCGAGGGCGCGGCGATGGGCTTCGAGCATTTCAAACTGCTCGGCGGTGACGCGGGTATCGGTCTCGATGATGGTCTGCCCGCGTTCGACCTGGACGATGACGGGGCGGAGGTCACGCAGGGTCTCGGCCTCGCGGGCGCGGGTGGCTTCGCGGTCGAAGGAGAGATTGGGCACGATGCCGTCGCGAAAAATTCGATACAGGGCGCTGGCCTGGGCGCGTTCGGAGGTTTCGGCGGCGAGGTTGACGCGCAGGTAGGTAAGGGCGTCCTCGAGGGTTTCGACGGGGCGGGTGGCGACGGCACCGTCGGGGCGGAGGACTTGGAAGAGGCGGATCTGGGTGGTGGTTTCGCCGCCGAGATCGGCGGGGTCGGCGATGCCCTGCTCGTGGATGGCGCGAAGGATATCGAGGCCGGTGGCGAGAAGGCGGGCGCGGTCGGCGAGATTTTCACCGAGGGCGAGGATGGCGAGGTCTTCGGCGGAGGCGCGGTAGGGGCCGCGGGCGTTGTAGGCGGCGGCGGCCTCGTCGAGGAAGGCGTCGCGCAGTTCGGGGGCGAGGGTGGCGTAGGGTTCGAGGGCGGTGACGAGTTCGGTAAGGTGAAGTTCGAAGCGGTTGAGCGGATCCGGGTTGAGGCGGAAGACGGGGGGAACGCGTTCGCGGAGGCGTTCTCGGGCGATGCGGGTGAGTTCCGCGCTTTCGTAGCTGAAAGGGATGGCGGCGGCGATGCGGATGGACGCGATCTGGTTGGGGAGAACGGGGAGGGTGCGGTTGACGACGCCGGCGAATGAGATGAGCACGATGGCGACGACGGTCGCGACGAAGAGGGCGACGGCGACGAGGCGGGAGGTGTCGAACTTGGCCGCGAGGTCGAGTCCAGCGGAGGCGGACTTGCGGCGGCGCTTGGAGGAGGGCGCGGGCGCGACGGGGGCGGCGGGCGAGAAGACGGCGCGGACGCGGGCGATGAAGTGGGTGAGGGCCGGAGGCACGGTGTTTGTGGAGCTGGTGGAGCTGGTAAGCTGGTAGAGCGGGGGCGGAGGCGGGGGTTAGGCGGAGGGGTTGATGGGGTTTTGGTAGCGTTCGTAGGCCTCGATGATTTTGAGGACGAGCGGGTGGCGGACGACGTCGGCGCCGCTGAATTGGTGGAACTCGATGCCTTCGATGTCGCGGAGGATGCGCTGGACTTCGAGCAGGCCGGATTGTTTGGCGCGGGGGAGGTCGATCTGGGTGATGTCGCCGGTGACGACCATGCGCGAGCCTTCGCCGAGGCGGGTGAGGAACATCATCATCTGCTCGGGCGTGGTGTTTTGCGCCTCGTCGAGGACGATGAAGGCGCGGCTGAGGGTGCGGCCGCGCATGTAGGCGAGGGGGGCGATTTCGATGACGCCTTTTTCGGTGAGTTTGGTGACGTCGCCGGTGTCGAGCATGTCGGCCATGGCGTCGTAGAGCGGGCGCAGATAGGGGAGGATTTTTTCGCGGAGATCGCCGGGGAGGAAGCCGAGGGCTTCGCCGGCCTCGACGGCGGGGCGGGTGAGGATGATGCGCTCGACCTGGTTTTTGAGCAGGGCATTCACGGCGGCGGCCATGGCGAGGTAGGTTTTGCCGGTGCCGGCGGGGCCGATGCCGAAGACGAGCGGGTGTTGGAGGATGGCCTGGAGGTAGAGTTTTTGGCCGAGCGTCTTGGGGATGATGGTTTTGCGCTGGGTGGCGACGACGACGGGTTGGGTGAAGAGGGCGCGGAGTTGGGCGGCCTCGCCTCGGGCGACGGTTTCGGTGAAGCGGTGGAAGTCGGGGGTGCGGATGGCGAGACCCTGGGTGCGGGCTTCGTTTAGCAGGGCGAAGAGTTGTTCGCCGGCGGCGACGGCGGCGGGTTCGCCGTCGAGGCGAAGCCAGTCGTCGCGGGTGACGAGGGTGAGGTTCAGCAGGCGTTCGGCGAAGGCGAGGTTGTCGGTGCGGTCGGCGTAGAGCTGACTGAGATGGCGGGCGGAGGGGAAGTGGAGGGTGTTGGTCGTCATGCGGTGGCGGCGGTGGTCATTTTCGCGGCTTCGGCGGCGAGGCGTTCCCAGGTCTCGGTGAGGGCTTGGGGGAGGATGCGGGTCTGACCGAGGACGGGCATGAAGTTGTTGTCGCCGGTCCAGCGGGGGACGATGTGGGCGTGGAGGTGGTCGATGCTGCCGCCGGCGGGGCGGCCGAGGTTGAAGCCGATGTTGAAGGCGTCGGGCTTTAGCACGTTGCGGAGGAGTTTTTCGCCGAAGACGAGGGCGGCCATGAGATCGGCCTGCTCGGCGGCGGTGAGGTCGGTGAGGTCGGCGACTTCGCGGTATGGGATGACGAGGAGGTGGCCGGGGTTGTAGGGGAAGCGGTTGAGGAGCAGATAACTGAGGGGCGTGCGGTGCACGATGAGCGCGGCGCGGTCGTCGCCGAGGGAGGGCAGGTCGGTGAAGGGACGCTTCGATTCGGGCGGACGCGGAGCCGCGATGTATTCCATGCGCCAGTAGGGATGAAGCTGCGACATTGGGTGGGCGGGTGCGGTCGGTCGGAGGAAAGAGACGTCAACGCAAGGGGCGCGAACGCGGGATGTCAAAGCACGGGGCGGGCCGGGGAGTCGCAGGAGTTTGGCGAAAAAATCGGGCGTTGAGGCGCGGCGGAGGAAGCGGCAGGTTCGGCGGTTTTGGTAACTGAAACCCCCAGCGAACTTATCTTTTAAGCCATGTTGAATCAGCCTTCCGCCGTGCGTCGTCGTGTCGTGGTAACCGGTCTGGGTGCGGTGACGCCCCTGGGTTTGAGCGCGGAGGCGAATTGGGAAGGGTTGCGCAGCGGGCGTTCGGGCATCGGGGCGATCACGCGTTTTGACGCGACCCTGTGCGCGGCGAAGATCGCGGGCGAGGTGCGCGGGTTCGAACCGACGGCAGCCTTGCCGGCACCGTTGCATCCGCGCGGGGCGGGGGGGGAGGCGTTGACGGCGGCGTTCTCGCCGAAGGACGCGAAGAAATTCGGGCGGTTCACGCATCTGGGCGCGGCGGCGGCGATCGAGGCTTATGCGGATTCGGGGTTGGATGCGCATCGGGAGCGCATCGACGCGACGCGCATGGGAGTGAACCTCGGCGTGGGTTTGGGCGGTTTGCCGGAGATCGAGGCGACGCAGGAGACGTGGAAGGCGGGCGGGTTTCGCAAGATCTCACCGTTTTTCATCATTCAAATCGCGCCCAACTTGTTGGCCGGTCAGGTGAGCCTGGCGTTGAATTTACAGGGGCCGAACTACGCGGTGGCGTCGGCCTGCGCGACGAGCGGGCATTCGCTGGGCGAGGCGGCGGCGTTGATCGCGCGCGGGCAGGCGGACGTGATGGTCGCGGGCGGCGCGGAGAGCACGGTGACGCCGCTGGCGGTGGGTGCGTTTGCGCAGATGAAGGCGCTCTCGACGCGCAACGACGCGCCCGAGGCGGCCTCGCGGCCGTATGACGCGAACCGCGATGGGTTCGTATTGAGCGAGGGCGCGGTGGTGTTCGTGCTCGAGGAGCGCGAGCATGCGCTGGCGCGCGGCGCGAAGATCTACGCGGAGCTGGCGGGCTACGGCGCGTCGGCGGACGCGTATCATTTGTCGTCGCTCGCGCCCGGCGCGGAGGGATCGGCGCGGGCGATGCGGGCGGCGCTGGCCGACGCGGGGCTGGCGGCGACGGCGATCGATTATGTGTCGGCGCATGCGACGTCCACGCCTGGCGGCGACGGCGAGGAGGCGGCGGCGATCGCGAACGTGTTCGCGGAAAACAAGGCGACGCTGAACGTGAGCGGCGTGAAATCCATGACCGGCCACCTGCTCGGCGCAGCGGGGGCGATGGGCGCGTTCGCGGCGGTGAAGGCGATTCAGGAGGGCGTGGTGCCGCCGACGATCAATGTTGGCGAAATCGATCCGGCCATCGCGGCGCTCGGGCTAAATGTGACGCCGAATTTGGCGGCGGTGAAGCCGGTGCGCGCGGCGCTGGCGAACAGCTTCGGGTTTGGCGGCACGAACTGTTCGCTGGTGTTTACGGCCGTAGCTTGAACGGATGTTGCAAAAACACGTAAAATTTCGGACACAGAGCGTTTTATCAACAAGCACCGCTACCAGCCTTAAACTTGTGAACATCTTTGGCGTTTGTGTGCCGAAATTGCCCACGACGAATATGCCCTCGCAAACTTAGGGTAGGAGCACCTCATCTGACCGCCGATTTTTCGGCGTCTGTTTCAAAACCAATTCGACGCTCACCTTTTTTACTCATCACCTATCATGAAAGAATATTGGCAAAAATTTAGCACGGCGGCCCCGATGCCGTTTGGTGGAGCGTTGTTGGCGGCTTTCGCGTTTTGGGGATTTGTGGCCTGGGACCAATCGCATTGGTGGGAGACCAAGGAGGATTACGGGTTTGGTTGGTTGGTGCCGGCGTTCGTGGCTTTTGTGATCTATGATCGTTGGGCAAAAATCACGGCGGAGGCGAAGGCGTGCGTCGCTCCCGGAAGTCCACGTGCCGATGGTTGGGCGGCTCGGATGTTGCGGCGTCTGGCGGTGCTGGCAATGTGCGGAGGCGGGGCGTTGTTTATGTTGGGCGCATTTTATCGTGCGGGAGCGGGGCCCTCGTTTCCCGGCACACTGGCGATCACCTTGGGGTCGGCGGCGATTTTGATGCCCTTGCTGTTTCTCAATACGCCGGAATCGCCCTCGCCGAAGCCATCGCGCGACACGCGGTTGCTGGATGATCCTCGGATCAGGCTGACGGCGTGGTTTTTCTTTCCGGTGATGGTGTGGCTGGTGTCCGCGCCGATGCTTTCGGTGGTGGAGCAAAACCTCAGTCTTTTCCTCTTGGGGAAGGTGACGGCGGTGGTGTTTTTTGTTTTCGATTTGCTGGGTCTGCCGATCGAGCAGCAGGGCAACGTGCTGGTGTTGCCGACGGGTAGCGTGGGCGTGGCCGACGCGTGTTCGGGCATTCGTTCGCTGACGGCGTGTTTGTTCGCGGGGTCTTTTTTGGCTTCGGTGTTTCTCGATTCGCTGGGCAAGAAGATCGCGCTGGTGGTCTCGTCGATGATCTTCGCGGTTTTCACGAATTTGCTGCGCAGTCTTTTCCTGACCGCCTGGGCGTATAATCACGGGCCGGAAGCGATCGAGGGATTCGTCCATGATGCGGCGGGTTACGCGGTGCTGGGGCTGACGGTGATCGGCCTGCTCTGCCTGCTGCCAATTTTCAACATGCACATCACCTTCTCGGATCACGACGACGACGATGGACCAACGGCGCCGGAAGCGGCGCGGTAGGGGGGGGCGGCCGCCTGGTGGCATAACTCGTTTGAGTTATCGAAACGGAGCGCGGACATCTTGGATTTGATCGCCGCGCGATGTGAGACGAGAGGAGGGCGTAGCGCGGGGTTTAGATTTAGGCGCTGTCTTCAAAATGGAGGCTCAAAGTTTAAGCCAGACCAAGATGCAG
>DAIPIP010000006.1:0-33909 GCA_036770725.1 Opitutaceae bacterium | reverse complement strand
GAGCGCCTTTTCTCGCTCACGCTGGCCCGGTTTATTTACAAGACACGGCCTAATTTGAACCGCGGTATTGAAGTCGGGCGGAAGATGCCTCGTTTTGTGTGTTTTTCGGGTCCGCTTTTGCGGACGGCCTTGGTCATGAATTTAACTATGAATGCGCATTTTTCGGCACGGTTTGTTGGCAAGGTGGGCGGAGGCGTGCGGGCATGAGGCGTGGGGTGGGTTTGTTGCCGGGGACCTTGTTGTCGGGCGCGTTGTTGTGCGCGCTGGCGCTTGTGGTGGCGGTGGTTTTTTTGGCGACAGATCGGCCGTGGCTGGGCTTGCGGATGGATTACGATGCTGAGCGCGGGGCGATGGTGGTGAGGACGGCGCGGGGGCCGGCGGCGGATATTCCGGCGGGGACGGGGTTGGTGGAGATCGCGGGGGCGGGGGGGGGAGGATGCGGTTTGAGGCGCGGGATTTGATTCCGGAGACGGACGGGGTGTTGGAGACGTATGCGGTCTATGACGCGTTTATCGCGCGGCAGGACGGGTTGGCGGCGATTCAGGATTCGGCGGCGGTGATATTCACGGACGAGGACGGGCGCGAGTGGGTGGTGGAGCCGGAGGGGGCGCGGCCGGTGACGGATCTGCCGGCGGAGTTTTGGGTGCAGGTGGCGGTGGGTGTGGTGGCGTGGTTGATCGCGGCGGGGGTGTGGGCGTTTCGGCGCGGGGAGCGGAGCGCGTGGTATCTGTTGCTGAGCGGGTGGAGCACGGCGGTGTTTTCGCCGATGGCGGCGATCTACTCGACGCGCGAGCTGGCGATGCCGGGGCCGCTTTTTCGGTTGTTGAGCGATTTGAATTTCATGGGCGGGAGCATTTTCGCGGGGACGATGGTGGCGTTGTTGTTGTGTTATCCGCGACGGGTGGGGCCGGGGTGGCTGGCGCCGGCGGCGGTGCTGGCGCAATTGGGGTGGTTCGCGGCGCAGCAGGTGGATGTATTCGAATCCATGATACTGGCGCGGCGGGTGTTGGTGATGGCGGCGGTGGCGGCGACCTTCGTGTTGTCGTGGTGGCAGTGGCGGATGACGCGGCGCGACCCGGTGGGGCGGGCGGCGTTGCGGTGGTTTTTGCTTTCGTGGGTGGTGGTGAGCGGGGTGTTCGCGCTGGTGATTTTGCTGCCGCAGATGTTCGGCTTTGATACGACGGGGGTGCAGGCGTATTCGTTTTTGTTGTTCGTGTTGGTGTATGTGGGGCTGGGTTTCGGGATTCTGCGGTATCGGTTGTTCGGGCTGGACGAGTGGTGGGCGAAGATCGTCACGTGGATGGCGGCGGTGGCGTTGCTGGTGGTGCTGGATTTGTTGTTTTTATTGCAGCTGCATCTGTCGTCGGGGATGTCGCTGAGTTTGTCGTTGTTGATCTGCGGCTTGTTGTGGCTGCCGCTGCGGGGGGCGGTGTCGGGGTGGTTGCTGGGGCGGTCGGGGGGGGACAATGGCAACGCGTTCAAGGCGGTGGTGGACGTGGCGTTGGCGCCGAATCCGGAGGATCGGGAGGCGTTGTGGCGGGAGTGTCTGCGCGGGCGATTCGATCCCTTGCGGATGGAGCCGGCGGAGGGGGCGGGGAACGGGGACGGGAAGGAGCCGGTGATGGACGAAGTGGGGCAAAGTTTGCTGATGCCGGCGGTGGGCGATTTGGGGGCGTTGCGGCTGGAGTATGCGCGCGGGGGGCGGGGGCTTTTCACGACGAGGGATGTGGAGGCGGCGCGGGAGTTGACGGGAATGTTGCGCCACGTGATCGAGAGCCGGCAGGCGTTTGCACGGGGGGTGAAGGTGGAGCGGGTGAGGATCGCGCGGGATATCCACGACAGCATCGGGGCGCAGTTGTTGAGCGCGTTGCACAGTCGGGAGGAGGGGAGGCGCGAGGAGGTGTTGCGCGGGGCGTTGGCGGATCTGCGCGGGATCATCAACGACGCGGCGAATCCGGAGCTTTCGGTGGAGGAGGCGCTGGGGGATTTGCGTTACGAGACGTCGGGGCGGTTGGCGGCGGGCGGGGTGGAGCTGGACTGGCGCGTCGAGGAGGAAGCGGCGGGCGGAGGGAGCGTCGCGGCGATGCCGGTGCGGGTGTTGCAGACCTTGCGGGCGGTGGTGCGCGAGGCGGCGAGCAATGTTTTGAAACATGCGAGGGCGAAGAACGTGCGCGTGGATATCCGGCGCGAGGGGGACGAGTGGGTGGTGGTGATCGAGGACGACGGGGCGGGGTTCGACGCGGCGGCGGTGCGGCGCGGAAACGGGCTGGCGAATATGGAGTCGCGCGCGGCGGAGCTGGGAGGCACGGTGGCGTGGTCGGTCGGCAAAGGCGGCGTCGGGGCGTGCGTGATGTTTCGCTTTCCCGCGCAATCTCATCCATAGTCCATCGTTTTCCATGCATCGAATTTTGATTGTTGAAGATCATCCGGACACGCTCGCGTGGCTCGGCGAAATCGCGCGTTTGGCGTTGCCCGGAAGCGTGGTGGTGGAGGCGACGACGCGCGCGCAGGGTTTGGAGCGTTGCGCGGAGGCGTCGGCGGGCGAGGGGACGGAGGAGCGGGGGAATTTCGTGATGGCGCTGGTCGATCTGCGGTTGCCGGACGGCTCGGGGCTGGCGGTGGTGCGGGAGCTGCGGGCGAAGAGTCCGGAGACGCTTTGCGTGGTGACGACGGTGTTGGACGACGACGCAAATATCGTGACGGCGTTGTCGTCGGGGGCGCATGGTTATCTGCTCAAGGATCAGCCGCGGGAGTTAATGGCGCGGCAATTGGCGCAGGCGCGGGAAGGCATACCGGCGCTTTCACCGCCGGTGGCGCGGCGGATCATGGAGCATTTTCGCCTGACGGGACCGTGCCAGGAGGTGGAGGCGAAGTTGACGCCGCGCGAGCTGGAGGTGCTGGGGCTGATCGCGCGAGGGTTGCGGATAACGGACGCGGCGTGCGCGCTCGGGGTGGCGGAAGCCACGGTGGCGAGCCACATCAAGGCGATCTATCGCAAGCTCGACATCGGCTCGCGCGCGGAGGCGGCGGTCCACGCCGCGCGCATGGGATTGCTTTCATCGGGCGGGACCGGGATGCGGTAGATGCGTGAGGTGCCGCGGGTGGGCGAGCTGAGGTGAAAGACTGAAGGCAGAGGCGGCCGAGCGGAGACTGCGGAGCGGACGGGCGGTCCGTCCCCATTTATGGAGGCTCAAGTCTAAACGTCTGGGTTCGAGATCGAGCTATCGCGGAATGCATTCAGGGCTAGGTTATCCGAACCTTTTGAGTCGTGGAATCGGGCTCAGGTTAGCACGTAGCGGGGAATCGTCGCTTGGATCGCGGGGGTGGCGAAGCGTAAGGTAGCCTAACGATTAAAAAAGCGCCGGGCGCGGTCGGTGTGGGGGGCGTCGAGGACTTGGGCGGGGGGGCCTTGTTCGACGATGCGGCCGGAGTCCATGAAGACGACCTCGGTGGCGGCGGCGCGGGCGAAATCCACGTCGTGGGTGACGACGACCATGGTGACGCGCTCGGCGGCGAGGCGGCGCATGACGGCGACAACCTCGCCGGTGAGCTCGGGGTCGAGCGCGCTGGTGGGCTCGTCGAAGAGCAGGACGGCGGGCTCCATGGCGAGGGCGCGGGCGATGGCGGCGCGTTGTTGCTGGCCGCCGGAGAGTTCGCCGGGGTGGGCGTCGAGCTTATCGGCGAGGCCGACGCGGGCGAGGTGTTGGGCGGCGAGGGCGCGGGCGGCGGCGGGATCGAGGCGGCGCACGACGCGCGGGGCGAGGGCGACGTTTTCCCAGATGCGCAGGTGGGCGAAGAGGTTGAATTGTTGGAAAACCATCCCGACGCGGGCGCGGTGGGCGTCGAGCGCGCGGTCGTGGCGCGGATCGGCGGGGACGCCGTCGAGGCGGACCTCGCCGGAGTCGGGCACGACGAGAAAATTCAGGCAGCGCAGCAGGGTGGATTTTCCCGAGCCGCTGGGGCCAAGCACGGCGGTGACGGTGCCGGGACGGATGGCGAGGGAGACGTCGGCGACGGCGGCGAGGGGGCCGAAGTTTTTCGTGAGGTTGAGCGCCTCAAGGACGGGAGGGGGAAACCGGTCGGCGGCCGGTTCCATAACTGGCGGGTCAGGCGGCATGGCGGCGGTAGCGGCGCTCCAGAGCGCGGACGAGAAGGGCGATGAGGAGGGCGAGGGAGAGGTAGAGGAAGGCGACGAGGGTGAGCGTCTCGGTATAACGGAAGGTGGCGCTGGCGAAGAGGCGGGCTTCCTGGGTGATGTCGCGCACGCCGAGGACGGAGACGAGGGACGAATCCTTGAGCAGGCAGATGAGGTCGTTGCCGAGGGTGGGGAGGACGCGGCGGAAGGTCTGGGGGAGGAGGACGTGGCGCAGGGTTTGGCGGCGGGTGAGGCCGAGGGCGCGGGCGGCTTCGGCCTGGCCGCGGGCGAGGGAGGTGAGGCCGCCGCGGAGGGTCTCGGCGGTGAAGGCGCCGTAGGCGAGCACGAGGGCGAGGACGACGCGCGCGACCATGGGGACGTCGGCGGGTTGGAGGCGGGAAAGCGGTTCGAAGGCGGGGGCGAGGCCGCCGAGCCATTGCACGGCGGAGACGCCGAGGGGGACTAGGACGAAGGCGACGACGAAGATCTGGACGAGGATGGGCACGCCGCGCACGACCTGCACAAAAAGGAGGGCGGCCTGGCGTCGTATCGGGTTATCGGATACGAGGGAGAGGGCGGCGGCGAGGCCGAGGCCGATGGCGAGGGGGGCGGCGACGGCGGTGACGGCGAGGGTGAGGCCGAGCCCGGAGAGCAGGCGTTTGAGGATGTCGAGGTAGAGGGCGTCGGTGGCGACGCGCCAGCCGAGGAGGGTGGCGGCGAGGAGGACGACGAGCAGCCACCAGGGCGCGCGGGCGAGGGTGGAGTGGCGTTCGCGGACGAGGGAGCCGTCGGGGCCGATCATTGCGGGGCGGCGGGCGGGGCGGCGGTTTCGGAGAACCACTTCGTGTTGATGCGCTCAAGGGTGCCGTCGGCCTTCATGGCGGCGAGGGCGGCGTCGAACGGGGCGCGGAGGGGGGAATTTTTGGGGAAGATGAGGCCGAGTTCCTGTTCCTCGAAGGTGTCGTCGGTGAGGCGGAGTTTTCCGGGATGCAGGCGGACGAAACCGTAGCCGGTGATGTCGTCGAGGACGATGGCGTCCACATCGCGACCGAGAAGGGCCTGGATCAGCTCGCCGAAGCCGTCGTAGGCGACGACGCGGCGGGGGCCGACGAGGGTTTCGGAGACGCCGTAGTTGGTGTTTCCTTTTTGAGCGCCGATGCGGGCGGAGGTGGCGGCGACGAGGGAGGGCAGGTCGGTGAAGCGGGTCTCGTCGGCGCGGATGAGAAGGCGTTGGCGGATGGTAAGGTAGGGGGCGGAGAAATCGACGATGCGGGCGCGTTCTTCGGTGATGGTGATGCCGTCGGCGGCGACGTCGAACTGGCCGGTGGCGACGCCCTGGATGAGGGAATCCCAGGCGATCTCGCGGAAGTCGGGGCGAAAGTTGAGGCGGCGGGCGAACTCGTTTAGGGCGTCGTAATCCCAGCCGACGGCTTCGCGGGTGTCGGTGCGGATGTAGCTGAAGGGGACGTAGCCGTTTTCGAGGGCGACGATGACGCGACGTCCGCCGAGGTCGGGGAGGCCATCGGGGCCGGTGGGAAAAGGGGCGTCGGCGGCGGGCGCGGGATCGCGCGGGGCGCAGGCGGCGAGGAGGAGGGCGAAGGCGAGGAGGGCGAAGGCGAGGAGCGGGCGGGGGGAGGGACTTTGCACGGAGGGGGAGTATGCAGGGCGTGTGCCGGGCGGCAAGCGGCGGGCCTTGCCGATGGCGGGGAAACGGTGCTTGGTGGGGATGTCTGCAAATCCGACGAATGCTTATGGCTATTTCCTCGATCACTCCTTCCGAGTTTGTGAACCGTCTGGCAAGCAAGCCGGACTTGTTGCTGGTGGATGTGCGAACGCCGGCGGAGTTTGCCGAGCTGCATGCGGCGCCGGCGCGGAATGTGCCGTTGCCGGATGTGTCGCCGAAGGCGTTGGCGGAATTGGGGCACGGGGGTGCGTCGGGGGAGGTTTATTTTATTTGTCAGTCGGGGAAGCGGGCGGAGGCGGCGTGTCGGCGTTTGAGCGAGGCGTGTGTTGCGGGAGCAGTCGTGGTGAGCGGGGGCACGGAGGCGTGGGCGGCGGGGGGCTTGCCGGTGGTGCGGGGGCGGTCTGGCGCGATCGGGATCGAGCGTCAGGTGCGCATCGGCGCGGGGGCCTTGGTGGTTTTGGGCGTGGTGCTGGGGCAGACGGTGCATCCGAACTTTGTGTGGTTGGCTGCGTTTGTGGGGGCGGGGTTGGTGTTTGCCGGGATCACGGGGTTTTGCGGGATGGGCTTGCTGTTGGCGAAGGCGCCGTGGAACCGGGCGTGACGGGCGAGGAGGGGCGCGGAGGGATAATGTGAGCGGGTGCCTTGCGGTGTGAGTGCGTGGCCGCCAAGGTGGTTTAAGTTTTCCGACCCGCGACGGTTCGTTCCGCCTTTTTCGTTTTTCCGGCATCGATGTTTTTTTGCATTGGTCGTGGTTTCTGGTCGCGGCCTACGTCGTGACTTCGCGGGTGGGGAACTACTCGTCGCCGGTGTGGAACGCGGTGGAGTATCTGGCGTTGTTTGGCATCGTGCTGATGCACGAGTTCGGGCACTCGCTGGCGTGTCGCTCGGTGGGCGGGCGTTCCGATCAGATCGTGCTTTGGCCGTTGGGGGGCGTGGCTTATGTGGCGCCGCCGCAACGACCGGGCGCGCAGCTTTGGAGCATCGCGGCGGGGCCGCTGGTGAACGTGGGGTTGATGCCGGTGCTTTATCTCGCGGTGCGCGTGGCGGAGGGGCAGGGGATCGCGATGACGAATCCGGACTTGTTCGAGTGCCTGGTGATGGTGAGCAACATCAACATCGTCATCCTGATTTTTAATCTTCTGCCGATCTACCCGCTGGATGGCGGGCAGATTTTGCGTTCGTTGCTTTGGTATGCGATGGGGCCGATCAACAGCGTTTTGGTCGCGGCGGGAATCGGGTTGGCGGGCGGGGCGGGGCTGGTGTTGTGGGGGTTGAGCCGGGGCTCCATTTTTCTGGCGCTGCTCGCGGGGTTTTTGCTCTTCAACTGCGCGCAGGCGCTGCGTTTTGGGCTGGCGGCGCGGAGGCAGTTGGCGGAGCAGCGTAACCAGGAGCCGCCGCCGCTCTGAGTTGCGGCGGGGCGGGTGGGGCGGGGAATCCCGTTTCTCACGAAACGGGCCGCGTGGAGATTGAGCGGTGGGGACGCAAAAAAGCCCGCGAGGCGTGGGACGCGCTCGCGGGCGGAGGGGGAATCGGGGCCCGTTTCTTACGATGCGGGCCACGTGGAGCTTAAGCCACGCGGAGCTTAGGCGGTCGGGGTTGCGGGGGCGGGCTCGGCGGCCTGGGCGGCGCCGTTTTGGGCTTCGAGCTCGGCCATGGCGGCCTTGCGGCTGAGGCGGACCTTGCCGGTGCGCTCGTCGATGCCGATGCACTTCACGGTGATGCTGTCGCCCATCTTCACGACGTCTTCGGTGCGGCGCACGCGGAAGTCGGCGAGTTCGCTGATGTGGCAGAGGCCTTCCTTGCCGGGGAGGCATTCGACGAAGGCGCCGAAGTCCTTCACGCCGGTGACGCGGCCGGTGTAGATCTTGCCGTTTTCGATGGGGGGACCGCCGGCGTTGCCGCCGCGTCCACCTTCACGTCCACCACCGCCACCGGCGCCGCCGCAGACGGCGTCGATTTCCTGGATGGCGCGGGCCATGGCGGCACCGTTGTTGGAGTAAACGAAGACCTTGCCGGAATCGTCGTCGGAGATGTCGATCTGCGCGCCGGTGGTCTCGACGATGCGGCGGATGTTTTTGCCGCCGGGGCCGATGAGGGCGCCGATCTTCTCGGGGTCGATCTGGATGGTCTGGATGCGGGGCGCGAAGGTGCTGAGGTCCTTGCGGGGCGCGGGCAGGCTGCCGAGCATGACCTTGAGGATCTCGACGCGGGCCTCGCGGGCCTGGTGGATGGCGGTCTTGGCGATCTCGAACGGCAGGCCCTTGATCTTGAGGTCGAGCTGGAAGCCGGTGATGCCCTTGGTGGTGCCGGCGAGCTTGAAGTCCATGTCGCCGAAGTGGTCTTCCTCGCCGAGGATGTCGGTGATGGTGGTCCACTGGGCGATGGAGCCGTCGGGGTTGTTCTTGGTCATGAGGCCGCAGGAGATGCCGGCGACGGGGGCGACGATGGGCACGCCGGCGTCCATGAGGGCGAGACAGCCGCCGCAGATGGAGGCCATCGAGGTGGAGCCGTTGGATGCCATGATCTCGGAGACGACGCGGATGGAGTAGGGGAACACGTCTTCGGGCGGGAGCACGGGGACGAGCGAGCGCTCGGCGAGCGCGCCGTGGCCGACTTCGCGGCGGCCGGGGGAGCCGAAGCGGCCGGTTTCGCCGACGGAGAAGGGCGGGAAGTTATAGTGGAGGATGAAGGACTTCGACGTCGCGCCGCCGGTGAGGCCGTCCATTTCCTGGGCTTCCTTGGTGGGCCCGAGGGTGGTGATGGCGATGTTTTGGGTGTCGCCGCGCTGGAACATGGCCGAGCCGTGAACGCGGGGGAGGACGCCGACGGCGGCCTGGAGGGGACGGAGGTCGGTCTTGCCGCGACCGTCGGCGCGCACGCCCTTTTCTAGGACGGTGTTGCGGTAGGCGGTGTATTGGAGGTCTTCGAAGACGACGGAGAGATCGACGTCGGTGAACTTGTCGGCGCCGAGTTCGGCGACGAGGGCGGCCTTGGCCTCTTCCTTGAGGAGTTTCACGGCGGCGCTGCGGGCGGCTTTTTCCTTGCCGAAGATGGCGGCGGAAATGCGTTCGGCGGGGACGACGCGCTCGATGATGGCGCGGGCTTCGGGGGTGGCGCCGACGAGGGGGAACACGGCCTTGGGTTTGCCGACGAGGGCGACGAGTTCCTTGATGGCGGCGATGATGGGCTGGATGGCCTGCTGGCCGAATTCGAGGGCCTCGATGAAGCGCTCTTCGGAGATCTGGTCGGCGGAGCCCTCGATCATGAGCATGTCCTTCTCGGTGCCCACGTAGATGAGGTCGAGGGAGCTGGAGGCCATCTGGTCGAGGTTGGGGTTGGCGACGAACTGGCCGTCGATCTCGGCGACGCGCACGCCGGCGATGGGGCCGGCCCAGGGGATGTCGGAGATGGCGAGGGCGGCGGACGCGCCGTTGATCATGGGGATGTCGGCGTCGTTGATCTGGTCGGCGGAGAGGAGCTGGCCGATGATCTGGACCTCGTTAAGGAAGCCCTCGGGGAAGAGGGGGCGGCAGGGGCGGTCGCAGAGGCGGGAGGTGAGGATTTCCTTCTCGGAGGGGCGGCCCTCGCGCTTGAAGTAGCCTCCGGGGAAGCGGCCGGCGGCGGCATACTTCTCGCGGTAATCGACGGTGAGGGGGAAGAAGTCCTGACCGGGTTTCACGGACTGCGAGACGCAGGCGGTGACGAAGAGGTTGGTCTCGCCTACGCAGACGTTGACCGCGCCGTTGGCGAGGGCGGCGTAGGTGCCGGTGGAGAAGGTGATCCCGAGGGAGGGGACGGTGACGGAGTGCTTTTGAACGAGCGACATGACGGATGCTTTCTGTGTAGTTATCTTACGGATACGGTTGCGCGCCGCGGATGAGATCGAACGGGCGGCGACGCGCGGCCGCGGGTTCGGGGTTTTATTGGGCCTCCGGCGCGCAAGGGCGCGGGGGCGCAAAAAATCGGAAAGGGAAATCTGGGGTTGGAACGGGGATGCAGGCGGAACGCCTGCGCTACTCGGTTCGTCGGGCGGACGAGAGATTTCGATGGGGCGACCGAAGCGGCGGGCGGGGCGGGCTTCGGGCGGCCTATGGAAACATCTCGGTCTGGCGCGCGGCGATGTCGGTAAAGACAAGAGGCGACCCGCGGATCGGGTCGCCTCTTAGAGTGGGCAATTACTTGCGGAGGCCGAGCTTTGCGAGGAGCTCGACGTATTTGTTGACGTCGCCGCGCTTCACGTAATCGAGAAGCTTGCGACGGCGGCTGGCCATCTGGAGGAGGCCGCGGCGGCTGTGGAAGTCTTTACGATGGGTGCGGAGATGCTCGGTGAGGTGGTTGATGCGCTGGGTGAGGAGCGCGATCTGGACCTCGGAGGATCCGGTATCCTTTTCGTGGTGTTTGAACTGGGCGATGGTTTCGGTGCTGACTACGGTGGACATATTTTGTTGGT
The DNA here is from genome assembly GCA_036770725.1 of Opitutaceae bacterium. Classification (GTDB taxonomy): domain Bacteria; phylum Verrucomicrobiota; class Verrucomicrobiia; order Opitutales; family Opitutaceae; genus IMCC26134_A. The sequence goes on along the minus strand of DAIPIP010000006.1, from coordinate 23,640 downwards.
TTTGAATAAGGTTACATAACTGTAGGGGGCCTTTGCAGGCTCCGTGCCATCCGCTTCGCCCCCGGTGTCAACGTGGGTTTGGCCGATGTCACCGTTCCAATCCTGCGGGATGCGGGACCAGTCATGGTGCGACCCCTTAACCGTCGAGGTCTCACTAACGCAGGGGAAGACGCTCGCGAATCGCAGACGGGGTGCGCAAGGCTTTTTTACGGTTGGAGTGAAACCAAGGCGGGCAGGGTTTGTAGGGAGACGGGGCGGCCGGGGAGCGGGATTTCGGTGACGATGCGACCGTCGATGGCGGAGCAGAGCACGACGGAGGCGGGGTCGAGGCGGGTGGCGGCGACGAGGTCGGGGTGGCCGGGCACGGCGGCGATGTGTGCGACAAGGCCGCCGAGGGGAGCGCGGAGGAGAGAAAGGGGTTCGATTTCTCCCACTTGATCGAGGTGCAGGAGGAGCAGGTCGGTGCCGGGGGTGGTGATGTTTTCGAGTTCGCGACCGGCCACGCGTTTGCGTTTGCCGGCGACGACTGTGGCGACAGTGCGACCTTCGTTGACAAGCACGGGGTGGTCGCAACCAGCCTCGACGGGGAAGAAGGCGAGGGCGGAGCGGGCGCCGACGTCGAAGATTTTAATGCCGCCGTCTTGTGATGCGTTGGAGACGATGGCGAGGGAGCGGTCGCCGACGCGGGCGAGGATGAGGCGGTCGGGGAAGGCGGTGCCCCAGCGACCGTCGGCGGAGGTGGGGATGATGGCGTAGTTGGCAAGGCGGCCTTGGAGCGCGGCGTCGAGATCGGCGAAGGCGAGGGCGCCGTAGAGATCGAGCGTGACGACGAGGGTGTTGGTGGCGGGGTCGGCGCGGATGATCTCGGGAGAGGGGCCGGCTTCTTTGGAGGAGAGGTGCAGTTCGGGCAGGTTGCGGGGGAGGCGGAGGTCGCCGATGGGGCGGAGGTTGTCGAGGCGGAGGGCGGCGATGCGGCTGCCCTGGCGCTTTTTTTGGCCGTCTTTTTGGTGGGTGACGAGGAGCACGCCTTCGGACTCAAGGGCGAGGAAGTCCTCGGGTTTGTGGCCGGCGGGGCGGAGGTCTTGGCGGGAATTCCAGCGGTGGCGAATGCGGCCTGTGGCGGGGTCGAGGGCGAGGAGGTGCCCGTCGGTGCCGCCGACGTAGAGGCGGCCGGCGGCGAAGCGGTGTTCCTCGGGCACGTAGCCGAGGGAGAGCAGGCGGGGCTCCGACGCGGAGAGGAGGTCGATGAGGGCGAGGTTGGGGCCGTCCTCGGTGGCGGCGGAGAAGGCGGCGAGGCGGGAGTCGGGCGAGACGCGGAGTTTGTGGGCGCTGGCGAAGGCGGGGGAGTGGAAAACGATGACGGGCGCGGGGGTGGTCGGCCGGGCGGTGGAGTCGAGGTCGATGCGGGCGACAGCGCCGCCGGTGTCATCCACGTAGCCCACGAGCAGGCCGGAGGCGGAGAGGGTGGTCGCGAGGGCGAAGAGAAGGCCGAGGGCGAAGGCGAGGCGGGGGAGTCGGGCAGGCATGGCGGGCGATGGTTTGGCGGGGGCGCGCGGCTGACAACGGTCCCGAGGTCACAAACGCGTGACAAAAAGGACGCGAGGCGGCGAAAGGTTTTGCGCCGACGAAGGGCGGGTTTGGAGTGGCGGGATGATTTTATCCATGGTCGGGAGAGTGGTGCGAATGGCGGGTTGCGTGGTGGTGTTGGCGGCGGGGGCGCGGGGCGCGGCGGATGACGGGGCGTTCACGTTCGCGGCGATGGGTTGTCTGCCGTATGAGCGGGTCGAAAACGTGGCGGAGCAGACGGCGCGGCTGACGGAGGAAATCAATCGGCGCGGGCCGGCGTTCACGGTGCATCTGGGCGACGTGTTGGGGGGAATCGAGGCGCCGACGGATGCGAAGTTGTTGGCGGTCACGGAGTGGTTTGGCCGCTTGGACGGGCCGTTGATTTACACGCCGGGCGACAACGAGTGGACGGACGCGCATCGGCCCTTGTCGGGGAGCATGGACCCGTTGGAGCGGTTGGGGCGGATACGGGAATTGTTTTTCGAGAAAGAGGAGAGTTTGGGCGGGCAGCCGTTGGAGTTGATCACGCAGCGGCGGATGCCGGAGTTTGCGGAATTCGTGGAGAACGCGCGGTGGACGCGGGGCGGGGTGCAATTCGCCACGGTGCATGTGGTGGGGAGCGCGAACAACATGCAGCCGGGGGTGCCCGGGGCGATGGTGGAGTGGGCGCGGCGGGACGCGGCAAACATCGCGTGGCTGCGCGAAGTCTTCGCGGAGGCGACGCGGGAGGGCGCGGCGGGGGTGGCGTTGTTCATGCAGGCGCAGATGTTGGCGCATTCGTTCGGGCGGAGCGGCATTTCGCCGGGGTTTGGGGATTTTTTGGCCGCGCTGGAGCGGGAGACGCGCGGATTCGGGAAACCGGTGCTGTTGGTTCACGCGGACTCGCACCGTTACCGTTACGAGCAGTCGATCGCGATCAAACTGGGGGGAGAACGGGTTCCGAATCTGCACCGGCTGGAGAGTTTCGGGAGCCGCGATATCCACGCGGTGGAGGTGTTGGTCGCGCCGAAAACGCCGGAGGTGTTTTTCCCCGGGCCGCTGATCGTGCCGGGGAATCCGCGGCCTAAGCTGTAGTGGGCGGGCGGATACGCGGCGGCGAGGGGGGCTCAGCGGGCGAAGGCGGCGGTGCGTTCGGCGGGGGTGAGTTCGCGCCAGGCTCCGGGGGTTTGGAGGAGGCCGAGGTCGGCGAGGGTGAGGCGGCCGATTCGGACGCGGACGAGGCGCAGGGTGGGGTGGCCGACGGCGGCGGTCATGCGGCGGACCTGGCGATTTTTGCCCTCGTGGAGGGCGAGGCTGAGCCACTCGTCGGGCACGTTTTTGCGGAGGCGCACGGGCGGGTCGCGGGGCGGGAGGGTGGCGACCTCGGCGGCGGGAACGCCGCGCACGCGGACGGGGGCGCAGGCGTGGTCGGGGAGCCGCACGCCGGCGGCGAGGCGGGCGAGGGCGTCGGTGGAGGGGATGCGTTCGACGAGGGTCCAGTATTCGCGTTCGTGGGCATGGCGCGGATCGAGCAGGCGGGTGTTGAGGCCGGGTTCGTCGGAGAGGAGCAGGAGGCCCTCGCTGTCGGCGTCGAGACGGCCGAGCGGGTAAACGCGGGGCGGCAGGCGGTGCGGGCCGAGATCGGCGAGGGTTTTCCACGCGGAGCCGGGCTCGGGGGTGAATTGCGAGAGGACGCCGTAGGGTTTGTGGAGGGCGAGGAGCACGACTGGCAGAGCCAGTAATGACCGATGACAAATGTCCAATGACCAATGCGCGGGCTGGCGCGCGGGCCGGATGGGGTTTTGTTTAAGTGATCATCATGCGCGCCATCCAACTTAACGCCGTCAATCAGCTCGAAGTTTGTGAAGTCGCCGATCCGGTGGCGGGGGCGGGTGAGGTGGTGGTGAAAATCGCGGCGGCGGCGCTCAACCATCGCGATGTTTGGATAAAGCTCGGGCAGTATGCGGGGCTGAAGTTTCCCGCGATCTTGGGCTCGGACGGAGTGGGTGAAGTGGTGGCGGTGGGCGAGGACGTGGACGCGGCGGCCTGGGTGGGGAAACGGGTGATCATCAATCCGTCGTTTGGTTGGGGCGCGGGCGAGTTGGCGCAGGGCGCGGAGTTTTCGATTTTGGGGCTGCCGCGCGACGGCACGCTGGCGGATTTGATCGCGGCGCCGTTGGCGCAGTTGGCGGAGGCGCCGGCGCATTTGAGCGATGCGGAGGCGGCGGCGTTGCCCTTGGCGGGGTTGACGGCTTGGCGCGCGGTGATGAGTCGCGCCGGGGTGCGAGCGGGCGAGCGCGTGCTGATTGGCGGGATCGGGGGAGGCACGGCCTTGTTCGCGTTGCAATTCGCGGTGGCGGCGGGCGCGGAGGTGTGGGTGACTTCGTCCAGCGCGGAGAAAATTTCGCGGGCAAAGGAGCTGGGGGCGCGGGGCGGGTTTGATTACACGCGGACGGATTGGGCGGCGGGGGCGCAGGCGGAGGCGGGTGGATTGTTTGATGTGATCATCGATAGCGCGGGCGGAGGGGGCTTTGAATCGTTGATCGACCTGGCGGCGCCGGGCGGGCGGATCGCGTTTTTCGGGGCGACGAGGGGCAACCCGAACGTGTTGCCGATGCGAAAGATTTTTTGGCGTCAGTTGAGTTTGCTCGGCACCACGATGGGGAGTCCGGCGGATTGGGAGGCGATGCTGGCGGCGGTGGAAAAACATCGGCTCCGCCCGGTGGTGAGCGGGGTGTTCGGGTTTGCGGATGCGGCGGAGGCGTTTGCGCAGATGGAGACCGGGGCACAGTTTGGTAAAATCGTGCTCAAGCCCTGATGTTCGCGGAGGAAACCTTGCCCGGTGGCGGGCGTCATAGCCTAATGTTGCCAACCACCTCGCCGCCGCTGCATCCTATGCCTTCCCCTGATACTCGACTCGAATTCCCTATTCCCGTGAATTTTCGCCCTCTCTATTTCGTCTTTACGTTTGGCCTCGGTGCCGTCGGCGCGAGCGGCATGGATTTGAACAATTTGGTGGAGCGTTCGCCGTTCGCTTCTCCGGGAGTCACGAACGTGGAGCCGGTGAACGAAGCGCCGGCGCAGCTTGAGTTTCGCGGGATTGCGACGGACGACAGCGGCACGATTTTCAGCGTGTATGATCTGACGGCCAGTCGCGGCTACTGGGTGCGCGAGGGCGAATCGGGGGCGGTGACGGTGAAGAGTTATGATTCGGTTTCCAACCAGTTGGTGGTGGAGCAGGGCGGCCGGATGGTGCCTTTGCAGCTGAAGCGGGCGAGCATTCAGGCGGGTGCGGCGATGCCGGTCGCGGCTGTGCCGATGCCGGGAAATGCGTCCGGCGGTTCCAACAACCGCCCGACGGTGAATCCGGCGGCGGATACGCAGCGCCTCGAGGCGGTCGCGGCCGAGGTGCGTCGGCGGCGCGCGCTGCGCAACGCCGCCCAGACCGGGGCCCAACCCGCCGCCCCCGCGACTCCGTGAAGCGTGGCGGCCGACGGTTCGGCCGGTGTGTTTATTTTTGTCAACCTTATGCCCAGCGATCCCTTTCCCATGACCCTGATCCTCTCCGCCCGCCCTCGTGTTTTTCGTCAACTTCGCCGTGCGCGGCGCGCGTTCACGCTTTTGGAAATTTTGATCGTGCTGGCGATCATCGGCCTGCTGGTCGGTCTCGGGGTGAAGAACGCCGACAAGATTCTCGGCGGCAGCCAGGAAGCCGTCGCCGGTGTTTTTGTGAACGACACGCTCAAGACCTCGCTGGTGCAGTATCGCATCCACATGGGCGACTACCCCTCGACGGCGGAGGGTTTGGAGGCGTTGGCCAATCCGCCCGCCGCGCGCGCCGACCGCTGGAAAGGCCCCTACATCGAGGCCAAGGGCGGCAAGCTCCCGACCGATCCGTGGGGCGAGCCTTACCAATATCGCAATCCCGGCACGCAAAACAAAAGCGGCTACGATCTCTTCTCGAAGGGCCCGGACAAGGTGGCGGGCACCGAGGACGATATCGGCAACTGGTAAGCGGGCGAATAAAAGCGAAGGACAATTTATCGCGTGCGCGAAGCATCACCATCCGGCGCTCGCGGCTTCACGCTGCTGGAGATCCTGCTCGTCCTGACGTTGATCGCGTTGCTCGGCTCGGTGCTGATCGGCGGCGCGGTCTCGTTGCTCAAGGTGAACAACGAGCAGGATCCCGAGTCCGCGCTGATGTCGCTTTTGCAGAAAGTGCGGGCCGAGGCGGTTGAGGAGAACACGGTGATCACGTTGCGACAACTGCCCGAAAACGGCGGGTTCCTGTGGGGCGCGTCCGGCGTGGAAACCTTGCCCTCGCGCGAAGGCGGCCCGCGCGCGCGGTTGCTGCGACCGGAGTTCGCGGGCGCGTCGCTTATCGCGGGGCAGTTGGAGGAGCGGCCGCTGGAGCGCATGCGATTTTATCCGGACGGTTCGTGCGACGCGGCGCGCGTCGAGGTGAGGCGCGGCGATTTCCGCCGGGTTTTTTCCATCGATCCGTGGACGGCCGCGCCGCTGCCGGAAAATCCGGCCGGAGGACTCGGGCGGTGAAGCGGCGCGGATTCACGCTCGTCGAGGTGTTGGTGGCGTTGGCGATCTTCGCGATCTCGGCGGTGGTGCTGGGCTCGACCTATTTGAACCTGATCAAGCTCCAGGCGGCGGTGCGCGAGCGCGACACGGCGGAGGATGACGGGCACTGGGCGCGCGCGGCTTTGCTGGCCGAGCCGGATCGGGCGCTGGCGGAGCGGGGCGGGGACGTGGTGTTGCCGGATGATCGCCGCGCGATCTGGCGCGCCACGATCACGCCGACGGCGGTGAGCGATTTGTTCGACGTGGTGCTGGAGGTCGAGGCCCCGCCGGCGGGCGGCACGGGCGAGCAGGTGCGCTCGACCCACGCGCTGCGATTGCTGCGTCCGACCTGGTCCACCGAGGCGGAGCGCAACCTGATCCGCGAGCAGGCGAAACAGCGGCTCGAACGCGAAAGGCAGGCGTTGTGAGGACCACCCACGACGACCCGCGCTCACGCGCTTGCCCTCGCCTAGGGCGAGCGGGCCCGCCGCGCATGATCGGCGTGATCACGGAGAGGCGACGCGGCGCGCCCGGCGGTCGCGCCCTGCCTTCGCATAATTCGGCGCGGACATCGTCCCGAGTCGCACCGCGCACGCATGGGACGCCGGCTGAAAGCCGGCGCTTCCGGGGGGGCTTTACGCTGCTCGAGATGTTGCTCGCGCTTACGCTGATGGGCACGCTGTTGGTGGCGTTGAACGTGTTTGTCTTCTCGATGGCCGAGGTCTGGGGCAAGGGGCGCGACGAGCGGTTGTTTTTGCAGCACGTGCGCGCCGTGACCGCGCACGTCGAACAAACCCTGCGCTCGGCCTCGCTCGGGCCGACGGGCGACGGTTTGGAGATGAAGGAAGTCGAGGCCTCGTTCGGCGCGGGCGCGCCGGAACTCTCCTTCACCCTCGCCGAGGGCGGACGCCTGATCGACGCGGCGTGGCCGGAGACGCCGCTGCCCGACGTGGAGTTTTCCTTCGGGGTGGACGCGTTGCAGCCGGGCTTGAATCTGCGCTGGCAATCGCGTCTGGAAACGAGGCGCGCCGACGAGGCTCCGCGCGTGACGGCGGTCTCGCCCTTCGTGACGGGGCTGGCGTGGGATTATTACGACGACGGCTTCAAGCGCTGGGAAACGGTGGAGCAGCCGAAGCGCGAGCCGGACGGCACGTATCCGTTGCCGCAGCGCATGCGTTTGCGTTTCGCGCTCGGCGCGCTGACGGCGGAGCGTGTGTTGACGCTCCCGACGCGCGGGGAGGGCGCGAGCAACTTTTAGCGATGCATCGCGCGGTTCCAGTTTCACGCGCCCGGCGGGGCTCGGTAATCGTGGTGGTGCTCGTCACCCTCATGCTGGCCACGCTAATGATGGTGAAGTTCATGGAGAGCATGGCGGTCGATCTCACGCTCGCGACGCGTCACGCGGACCGTGATCGCCTGCGCGGCGACGCCTACGCGGCGCTGGAGACGGCGCTGGCGGTGATGGCGGAGATCAACGCGATCGACGACGGTCTGCAATCGCCCGCGCAAGGCTGGGGCGATCCCTACGCCTACGCCGGCGAGGCGCCCCGCGAAGGCGTGACGGCGCGGTTCACGTTTACCGATGAGAGCGGAAAGGCTTCGTTGCCCAATCTCGACGTGAACGAGCTGGTGGATCTGGTCGAGGCGCTCGGGCTTACCGAGACGGATGCGCGGCGTTTCGCCGACGGGCTCCTGGTCTGGACGAAGGAGGACCATGTGCCGCAGGACATCGACGCGGAGGCCTCGAACTACGAGCGCGCGGATCCGCCGCACCAGCCGCCGGGGCGGGGGTTGCGCACGTGGGACGAGTTGCGCGCGGTGCGGGTGGCGCGGGATTTCGTTTACGACGAGGAAGGCGCGCTGACGGCGTTCGGCGCGGCGCTGCGGGAGAATGTTTCCCTTTATTCTTTTCCGAGCAGCAACGTGAACGCGCTCGCGCCGGTGCTCGGCGTGGCGCGCGGCTGGGACCCGGCGCAGCTGGCGTTGATCGATTCCTATCGCGCGGGCGGGACGGGCCGGCCGGTCGGCGCGCCGCCGTGGTTTCGCTCGGTGGAGGATCTGGCGCCGCTGCTCGGGGCCAACGCGAACACGAGCAAACTGGACGCCGCGGCCAAGCTGCTGCGCGTGCGCGTCGAGGTGCGCGAAGGCGCGGCCACGGCTGCGCTGGTGGCCTGGGTGGCGCTGGATAACGACGTGACGTTGCCGGCGGCGACCGACGGAAACACGACGCGCACCTCGGGCGCGGCGGAGGCGGCCGGGAACCAAACGGGGGCGGGGCGCGGCGGGGCGCGGCCGAACCGGGGCAACGCGCAAAACGAGACGGAGGAAAAGTTGAACTACCCCTTCACCATCCTTGAACTTGTTGAAACCAGCGGCCCCGATTTCGACGTCACACCTTCTCCCGACCCGGACCCCGATTTATTTTCCGACCCACTCTGATGCGTTCGCTTTCCCAGTTTTTGCCCTCCGCGCCGCCCGCGCCCGCCGTGTGCCTGGCGCGCGGCGACGCTTTTTTCGTGCGTCGCATCGCGTTGGTCGAGAGCGAGCCGGCGGCCGGGCAGGTGGGCCTGGCGATCGAGGGCTTGGCGCCGTTTCCGCCCGAGCAGTTGTATTTCGGGCATGTCGTGTCGGCGGACGGGCGCGGTGCGCTGGTGTTTGCGGCGTTTCGGCGCCGGTTCGACGCGTCGGAGACGGGAGACTGGGAGGCGGCGGAATTCGTGACGGCGGAGTTTGTGCCCTTGCTCGCGGTGCGGCCGACGGCGGGCGAAGGCGTGGTGGTTCACATCGGCGATGATCGTCTCATCGGGCTGGCGTGGCGCGCGGGCGACGACCTGCCGGCGCTGGTGCTGGCGCGGAGCGGCGGCGAGGGGGACGTGGCGGCGTTTGCCGAGGAGGTGCGGGCCAGGGCGGAGTTGGCGCGACACGTGGAGACCGTGCGGGTGGCGGGCGCGCTCGCGCTGCGGCCGGCGGGCGAAGGCGGGCACGAGGCGGTGTTGGGCGGTGAGGCGCGCGGGGTGTTGTCGGCGCAACGACTGGGCGGCGCGGATGTGCGCGATCCGGATTTTTTGGCGGATCGCAAGCGGGCGCGGGTGCGCGACGAGTGGCTCTGGCGCGGGTTGCTGGGCGCGGCGGCGTTGCTGGCGCTCGCCGCGCTGATCGACCTCGGCTCGGGCGCGTGGGCGTGGGGCGTGGGACGCCAGGAGGCGAAGGCGGAGAGGCAGACGGAGGCGGTCGAGCAGACCGAGACCGCGCAGGCGCTGGCCAACCGCATCGCGGAGCTGAACGAGAAACGCTTGATGCCTTTTGAAATGCTCACGCTGGTGAACCCCGCGCGCCCCGACACGGTGATTTTTCAACGAGTGGTGACGCGCGGCCTGCTCGGGCTCGAAGTCGAGGCGCAGGCGACCAACGCGGAGGATGTGGGCAACTACTCGAACGCGTTGAAGGCCTTGCCCGCGCTCGCCGAGGTGCGCACGCGGGTGGACGGCGCGCGCGACGGGGTGACTCGTTTCGTGCTTTCGCTTGATTTCAAGGCCGACGCGTTGCGCGGCAACGGAGGTGAACAATGAGCGCCGTTTTCAAGGCCTGGTTTATCGGTCGTCTGGCGCGCGAGAAGGTGCTCGTGGTGGCCTTCGTGTTGCTCGGGGCGCTCATCTGGCTGTCGAGCGCGCTGGAGCGATTCGGCGAGACGCGGCAAGCGGCGCGGCTGGTGAATTCGGAATTGAAGACGCAGGCGCTGTGGTTGGAAAACCGTCCGGCGATCGAGGAAGCGGCGGCGGCGGCGGTGCGCAATCTCGACGCCTCGCGCACGCTGAACGACACCTTCCTCGTGGCCGAGATTCAGGCGATGGCGGGCCGCTCGGGTCTGCAGGTCGTGGTCGAGCCGCCGCGCACGCAACGCTCGCCGCAGTTTTCGGTGCATACGGTGCTGGTGCGAAGCCAGCGCGCGAGTTTGCCGAATTTGTTGCGCTTCTACCAAGAGTTGGCGGCGAAGGCGCCCTACGTGGGCCTGGAGCAGGTCACGCTGCGCATCGACCGCGTGGCGGCGGGCGCGGTGAATGCGGATTTGCAGGTGACCTCGGTGGAGCTGGTGCAGCCGTAAGTGATCAACCGGAGAGGGTTTCCTGGCGGATGCGGGCGAGCACGGCCCGGGCGGGCTCGGTCAGGGGCAGTTCACTTTCAAGAGCTTCGAACCGGGTCGCCACAGCGGGTCGAAGCGCGGGGCGGAGTTTCGCGAGGGTGGACAGGGAGTGGGTGAAAAGCAGACGGGAGGGCAGATTATCCGCGTTGTCGCGGGCGTAGGTCTCAACGCCTTCGATGATCGATTCCTCGTTGTTGAGTTCGAGGGTCGCGCCGGGGAGGGCGGCACAACGCAGCATCAGGAGCTGGTGAAGACGGGATACGTATTCGGCGGAGTCCGGGGGAGTGGCGAAGCCCGAGGCTTGGGCGGGAATCTCCGCATGCAGGGAGAGGCATGCAAGGAGGTCGGAAGCGAGTTTACGCAGGGCCGAGCCGGGGGCGTGGGGATCGAGGGGAGCTGAAAGCGTGGTCAGGCAGGCGGCGTCGATGGTGCGGACAAGACGCAACTCGATCCGCCAGGGGGAACTCGTGCAGACGAGGTGGGTGAGCACGAGGTAGTCGGAGGGATCGTCGGCGGGGGATTGTCGGGCGTGGTGGGCGGCGGTGGCGTCGTCCCATTGTTTGCCGCCGAGGATGAAGGCGGCGCGGGGTTTGACCGCCCACGAGATCAGGGTGCGGGTGAGCGCCTCGGTGCCGAGTTCCACCTGATCGGCAAGGAACATGGGGATGGCGCGAGAAAGCACGCCGGGGTCGAGGGCGAAAGGGGCGCGCCCACCGACGGCACGAAAGCCGTCCTGCGGAAGTTCAGCGCTGCCGCCGATGAAGGCGATGGCGGCGGCGTCGTCGGGTTTGGCGGGGAAAAGCTCTATGGCGGGCGAATCACCGGGCAACCACACCGGACCATCGATGGTGAGGAGGGTGGTTTCGATTTTCACCGGCTCGGCGGGTAATTCGGAGGGCGGCTCCGACGAGGAAAAGGAGGCGGACGGAGGGCGGTTTGAGTCTTCGCTTTGCGAAGGGGAAACCGATGAGGCGGTGACGGGCGGGAGCGGGTCTTGAGGAGGCGGTGCGGGTGCGGGGGCGGGAGCGGGACTGAAAGGTTCGGGGGTTTTGACAGGGGCGGGAGCGGGGGGCCGGGTCGCGTCGGGCCGGGGGAGCGGGGAAGGCGCGGGAGTTGTTTTTTTGCCAAAGAGTTTTTTGAAAAAGTTCATGCGGCGGGTGTGATTCGTAGGGAAAAGGGAGTGATGGCTGGATGGTTGGCAGAAGGAGTTTTATCGAACTCGCCTTGCATGGACAGGGGGCGGGCGATGGGCGAGCATTCAAGTTCATGGCGGGCGCGGGTGCGGAGAAAAGCTTTGGGCGCGGGGGAAATGGCCCTTGACCGGCGGGACGGCGGGTTTTGTTCTCTCAGGTTCTCAATCTTTCCGCCCACCCATCATTATGCGCGACGAATATCTCAAGGAAGCCAAGGCCGTCATCAAAGACCCGAACGTGTTGATCAACGTGATCTCGCGTCGCGTGAAGCAACTGAAGCGCGGCAGCCGCCCTTTGGTGGAATCGCTCGAAAAGCTTTCACCCGAAGATGTCGCGCTGCGCGAAGTCATCGAAGGCAAGATCACCTACGAGCTCGCCTGAAGCCCGGCGCTTGATTCCGCCGCATCCGCGCCGTCACCTGCATGCGGGTGGCGGCTTTTGTTTTTAGTCGTTGGTAAGATTTATTTCCCGTCATGTCCGCCGCCGCCGCCAAAAAAAAGGACGCCAAGCGTTACACCGAAATCCGCAACGCGAAGGCGCTGCGGGATTTCGCCGTGGTCGAGCGTTTCGAGGCGGGGATCAAGTTGCAGGGCACGGAGGTGAAGGCGATCCGGGCGGGCCGGGCGCAGATCAGCGACGCGTTCGGGCGGTTTGAAAAAGGCGATCTTTGGATGATGAACGCGCACATCGACGAATACGCGTTTGGCAGCATCAACAACCACGCCACGCGCCGGATTCGCAAGCTGCTTTTGAACAAGCACGAGCTGCGCAAGATCGCCCAAGCGCTTCAGATCGGCGGGATGGCGCTGGTGCCGCTGCGCATGTATTTCAAGGAGGCGCTGGTGAAGGTGGAGATCGCGCTTTGCACCGGCAAAAAGCTGCACGACAAGCGTGACGATTTGCGCGACCGCACGATCAACATGGAAATGAAGCAGGCCTTGAAACAGGCGAATCAGCGCCGCTGAGTAGCGGTTCCTTCCCGCCCACCGATTCACGCCTAGACTTACCTTCCACCGCATGATCCCGAGCCACGCGCCCACTCCGCAACAAGTCACGATACGCGTGCCCGGCAGCACCTCGAATTGCGGGGCGGGGTTTGATTCTCTGGGGCTGGCGCTGACGATTTATAATCGCGTGACGCTACGGCGGCTGGAGGCGAAGGAAACGGGTGCGAATGGAGCGGAGTGGGAACCGCGGGCGGAGCGCGAAGCGGACGGCCGCGCGCAGGAACTCGTGATCGCGGCGGCGCGGGCGTTCGGCACGCTGGCGCGGGTCGGCGGATTTGCGTTTTCGTATCGCATCGAGGGCGACGTGCCGCCGGCGCGCGGGCTGGGCTCCTCGATCACGGTGATCGGCGGGGTTCTGGCGGGGTTGAACGTGTTGTGCGGCTCGCCGCTGGATCGCGGGCAGCTGGTGGCCATCGCGTCGCATCTTGAAGGCCATCCGGACAACGCGGCGGCGGGTTTGCTCGGCGGGTTTTGCGTGGCGCGGTGCGAGCCGGCGAAGGGCGACTATCTGGGCACGGTGCGTATCATGATTCCGAATACGCTGCGTTTCGTGGTGTGCTCGCCCTCGGTGGAGTTGCTCACGAAGGAATCGCGCGGGGTGCTGCCGACGACGCTGCCTTATTTCGACGCGGTGCGGAGCATCAACAGCGCGGCCTACCTGGTGGCGGCGTTCGCGACCGGCGATTATGCGCGGCTGCGGGACGCGGCGGGGGATTTTATGCACGAGCCGTATCGGCTGCCGAAGATTCGCGGCGGCGCGGAGGCGATCGCGGCGGGCGTGGCGGCGGGGGCTTACACGGGGTGGTTGAGCGGCAGCGGTTCGAGCGTGTTGTGCGTGAGCGAGGCGGGCGCGGCGGTGGCGGTGGGCGCGGCGATGGTGGCGGCTTTCGCGGCGGCGGGCGTGCCGAGCGAGGCGCGCGATCTGGCGGCGGATAATGTGGGCTACGTGGTCGAGGGCTAGAGCGGAAGTTGAACCGCTAATGGTCACTAATCGTCACCAATGTCGGAGTGTCCGATGCGGTGGTTTGTTTGTGGCATGAATTCGTGTCCATGAGTGAACATCAATGGTTTTAAAAAATTTGAGCATGCTTCACGTCGTCCTGTATCAGCCGCAGATTCCGCAGAACACGGGGAACATCGGGCGGATGTGCGCGATCACGAAGTCGCGGCTGCATTTGATCCATCCGCTGGGCTACAAAATCACGGACGCGGCGCTGCGGCGCGCGGGCATGGATTATTGGTTTTCGCTGGATGTGCATGAGCACGCGGATTGGGCGGCGTTCAAGGCGAGCGAGCATGCGCCGAAGCGGATGTGGCTGATCGAGACCGGGCCGGTGCGCACGATCTGGGACGCGAAGTTCGAGGACGGCGACGGGCTGGTTTTTGGCAACGAGGGCAACGGGTCGCCGGCGTGGCTTTACGAGGAGTTTGGCGAGGCGCGGAGCGTGACGATCCCGCAGGCGAACACGGCGTTGAGGTCGTTGAATTTGAGCACGGCGGCGGGGGTGGCGTGCTATGAGGCGTTGCGGCAAATCGGGATGCCGGCGTGAGGGGGAGCGGGGGCATGACGGAGCGGCGGTCCCGGCGGTCCCGCCCTACCTCGAGCCACAAATCGAGCTGGTTTTTCACCGCGGCTACAGACACGCCTCTGGCATTGTAAGCGGGGATCGGGTATCCTCAGGGCGTGGTCAAGGGACCACGTGTCAGAGGTCAGTAAGTCAGGTTAGAGTTAGGTTAGTGTCAGAGTCAGTCAGGTTAGGTTCAGGAATCGAAAAACTACCCAGTGATCGAAATACTCCGCCAAAACCAAAGACGAAGATAAGCGCCATAGCCGCGCCAACGGCCCCGAGCCGCACAACAAATGAGCCGCCCCGACTTAGGTCGAGGCGGCTCGATTGTTGGTGGGAGGGATTGCGGAAGGGAGGGGGCGCGAACGAGATTTACGGGATATGACGGAACTCATCTTCAAACTGAGCGGCGGCATCGGGCTTTTTTTGTTGGGCATGGTGTTGTTGACGGACGGGTTGAAGGCGTTTGCGGGGGAGGCGTTGCGGCAGGCGTTGGTGCGTTTCACGGGGACGCCGCTGAAGGCGTTTGGCTCGGGTGCGTTGGTGACCTTGTTGGTGCAGTCGTCGAGCGCGACGACGGTGACGGTGATCGGGTTCGTGAGCGCGGGGCTGCTCACGTTTCCGCAGGCGATCGGGGTGGTGTTGGGCGCGAGTCTGGGCACGACGGGCACGGGTTGGATCATCGCGGGCTTGGGGTTGAAGGTGAACGTGGGTTTCTACGCGCTGCCGCTGGTGGGGGCGGGGGCTTTGTTGAAGTTATTGGCGCGGGGGCGGGTGCGGGCGCTGGGGTTGGCGCTGGCGGGTTTTGGGCTGATTTTTATCGGGATCGAGACCTTGCAGGATGCGATGCGGGGCTTGTCGGGGGTGTTTGATCTGGCGGGGTTGCCGGCGGGCGGGTTCACGGGGCATCTGCTGGCGATGTTGATCGGGGTGGTGATGACGGTGATCATGCAGTCGTCGAGCGCGGCGGTGGCGACGACGTTGACGGCGTTGCACGCGGGGGCGGTGAACTTCGAGCAGGCGGCGTCGCTCGTGATCGGCGCGGCGGTGGGCACGACGATCACCGGGGCGTTGGCGGCGATCGGGGGGAGCGTGCCGGCCAAGCGCACGGCGTTGGCTCATGTTTCCTTCAACCTCGCGACGGGCTTGATCGCGGTGGTGTTGCTGCCGCTGTTTTTGTGGGGACTCGGGCGGGCGCAGGTGTGGTTTGGCCTGGATGCCGGGGCGATGAGTCTGGCGGCGTTTCACACCTCGTATATCGCGGTGGGGGTGGCGATCTTTTTGCCGTTCGCGGGTCGGTTTGCGCGGGTGATCGAGCGGCTGTTGCCGGATCGCGGGCCGGCCTTGACGCGGCATCTGGACAACACGGTGCTGCGGGCGCCGGCGGTGGCCCTGGAGGCGACGAGGCGGGCGCTGCGGGACACGGCGGCGGAGACGTTTGAGGTGCTGCGCACCGGGCTGGCCGGAGGGGCGGGCACGGCGGGCGGGGGTGAGGCGAAGGAGCAGGCGTTGCGTCAGGCGATGGAAGCGGTGGAGGCGTTTTTCGCGCGGATACCGCCGATGACGGAGGACGAGCCGATTTCGCGGCGTCGGGTGGCGCAAGTGCATGCGATCGACCATCTGACGCGTTTGCAGGCGCGCCTGGCCCCGCCCGCCGGGGTAAGGCGTGCGCTGGCCGATGCGCGTTCGCAGCCGGCGTTGGATTTGGCGCGGGCGATTTTGGCGGAGGGAAGCCGGGGTTTGCGCGGCGAGGCGAACGCGGAGTCGTTGGCGAAAGTGGAGCGGATGGCAAACGACCTGGTGGCGTTGCGCCGGGAGGGGAGGCCGGAGATTTTACGGCAAACGGCGAACGGGGCGTCTGAGCCGACGCGGGCGTTGGAGTTGCTCGACGCGATGCGATGGCTGGACCGGGTGGGTTATCACACTTGGCGGATCAGCCGTTACCTGGCCGGGGACGGGGAGTTCGCGTCGGGGACGGATGAGACGCGGGCGGAATCGGAGTCGTAGCGGGTAGTTACCAACCGAACTGGCGTTTGAGGCGCAGGGGTTCGTAAAGGCTGGAGGGGAGCTCGGTGATGAAGCGGCTCGGGTTGAGGAGCATGCCGCCGGGGCCGGCGCGGGAGGCGATCTTGGGGTAGCAGAGGTAGAGTTCGTTTTTGGCGCGGGTGACGGCGACGTAGAAGAGGCGACGCTCTTCCTCGACGTCGCCATCCTCGATGGCGCGGCGGCCGGGGAACATGCCGTCGGCGAGGCCGATGACGAAGACGGCGTCGTATTCGAGGCCCTTGGCCTGGTGGACGGTGGTGAGCTTGATCGCGTCTTGCGAGGGGGCGACTTCCTTGTCGCTGGTCTCGCCGTTGAGGAGGACGATCTGGGCGAGCAACTCCTGCATTTCGTCGTAGCGCTGGGCGAAGCCTATGAGGCCTTTGAGTTCCTCGAGGCGGTCGGTGTAGTCGGCGTATTGGCCCTTCATGTAGTCGCCATACCAGCCGTCGATGGCGAGCTCGATGGCGCGGGCGGGAGTCTCGTCGCGCATAGCGTGGGCGACCTCGCGGAGGGAGGCGCAGAAGTGGGGCCAGTCGTCCTTGGCGGCGGCGGGGACCTTGGCCTTCACGTCGTCGGTGGCGAGGGCGTCGATGAAATCGGCCTGGAGGAACTTGGCGTGTTCGAGGGCGGCGGCGTGGATTTTTTGCGCGCCCTTTTCTCCTACTTTTTCGAGCAGGCAGGCGATGCGTTCCCATGCGAGGGTGTTGGCGGGGTTGTAAACGAACTGGATGAGCCCGACGAGGTCGCGCACGTGCTGGCGCTCGAAGAATTTTACGCCGCTGGTGATGGTGTAGGGGATGGCGGCGCGGGCTAGGGTGAGTTGGATCTCCATCGCGATGAAGTGGGAGCGATAGAGCACGGCGATCTCGGAGGGGGAGACGCCGTCGTCCTCGATGAGGGAGCGGATGCGTTTGACGATGAAGTCGGCCTGCTCGCGATCATCCATGGCCTGGACGACGTAGGGTTTTTGCGAGTTGGCGCGGTGGGCGAGGAGTTTTTTCTCGAAGTGGCGGCCCTTGGGCTGGGCTTCGAGGACGCCGTTGGCGAGGGCGAGGATCTGCGGGGTGGAGCGGTAGTTGGTCTCGATGCGATGGATGACCGTGCCCTCGTGGCGATCGGGAAAGGTCATGATGTTTTCGAAGTTCGCGCCGCGCCAGGAGTAGATGCACTGGGCGTCGTCGCCGACGGCCATGATGCGGTGGTGGGCGCCCATGCGGTCCACGATCTCAGACTGGAGCGTATTGGTATCCTGATACTCGTCCACGAGGACGTGGCGGAAGCGGCCGACGAAGTAGGCGGCGATGTCGGGGGCCTTGATGAGGAGTTCGAGCCAGAGTTCGAGGAGGTCGTCGTAGTCGAGGACGTTTTGCTCGCGCTTGCGGGCCTGGTAGGCGGCGGCGAAGGCGGGGAAGCGGTGGGCGATGTCTTCGTATTGCGGGAAGTGGCGCGAGACGGTTTCGGCGAGGGAGAGGCGGGTGTTGCGCGAGAGGGAGATGACGTTGTGGAGGGGGCCGGGGCGCGGGTGGGTTTTGTCTTTGAAGAAGAGTTTGTCCTCGGCCTCGACGGTGGTCTTGAGGAGGGATTCGGCGTCGTCGGAGTCGAGGATGGTGGAGTTTTTCGGCACGCCGACGGCGTCGCCATACATGCGGAGGATGCGGGCGCCTAGGGAGTGGAAGGTGCCGCCCCAGAAGCGGCGGGGCTCGACGCCGGTGAGTTGCTCGACGCGGGCGAGCATTTCCTTGGCGGCCTTGTTGGTGAAGGTGAGGAGGAGGATCTCGCCGGGGCGCACGCCTTGGGAGAGGAGGTAGGCGACGCGGTAGGTGAGGGTGCGGGTCTTGCCGGAGCCGGCGCCGGCGAGGACGAGGAGGGGGCCGGGCTCGGCGGTGACGGCGTTGAACTGCTCGTCGTTGAGTTCGGCGCGGAAGTCGATGGACGAGGCGGGGAAGTCTTCGGGGAAGGAGCGGTTATCGAGGGGGAAATCCATTTCGGCGTGGGAACAGGAGAGTTGGGTTCCGCGACTTTAGAAACCGAAATTTAGGCTAGCCGAGGCCGCGTCTGTAATGCGCAACCGGCACGGATTTTCGGCGCCGGCGGGGTGGGGGGCGGAGCCGCGAGGGTGGTCAGAGGCTGCGGAGGTGAGCGAGGATGGAGGGGATGGCCTCGACCATCTCATCGCGGCAGGCCTCGTATTCGCGAAGGGGACCGCCGTAGGGGTCGCCGATTTCGCGGGAGACGGCTTCGGGCATAAATTCGCGCCAGAGAAAAACGTTTGTCGGCGGGGGATTAAGGGAGAGCTGGATGACGGCGCGATGGCTCTCGGTCATGCAGAGAATTAGGTCGGCCTTGGAGGCGAGCTCGGCGGTGAGGGGCTGGCTTTTGTGGTCGGAAACACGAAGGCCAACTTTGGCGAGGGCTTCGACGGAGTTGGCGGAAATTTTGTCGCCCTTGCGCGCGGCGACGCCGGCGGAGACGACTTTGCAGGAGGCGAGGGGCTCTGGTTCGGCCTTTAGCGCGTGACGCAGGAGGGCCTCGGCCATCGGGCTGCGGCAGATGTTGGCGGTGCAAACAGTGATGATGAGTTTGGGCGCGGGCATCGGCGAAACCGCAGAGTGAAAGGCGTGCGGTGGAAATGTCCACCGTGGGTTCGTGGGGAGTGGGCGGGAAGGGACGGGGGCGTTTCGGCGAAAAGAGTGTAGCCGCTCCCTGGGGAAACAAAAAGCCCCGGCCCGCGGTTGGCGGGACGGGGCTTGGGGACGACGGGATGCAGGCGGGACGCCTGCGCTACTTTTAGAGGCGGCCGGCGTAGATGGCGGTGGAGCCGAGCTCTTCCTCGATGCGGAGGAGCTGGTTGTATTTGGCCACGCGGTCGGTGCGGGAGGCGGAGCCGGTCTTGATCTGGCCGCAGTTGGTGGCGACGGCGATGTCGGCGATGGTGACATCTTCGGTTTCGCCGGAGCGGTGGGAGAGGACGGCGGTGTAGCGGCTCTTGTGGGCGAGCTCGACGGCATCGAGGGTCTCGGTGAGGGATCCGATCTGGTTAACCTTAACGAGGATCGAGTTGGCGGTGCCGGTGGCGATGCCCTTCTTGAGGAACTCGGTGTTGGTGACGAAGAGATCGTCGCCGACGAGCTGGATCTTGTCGCCAAGGGCGTCGGTGAGTTTCTTCCAGGTGGCCCAGTCGTTTTCGGCGCAGCCGTCCTCGATGGAGTCGATGGGATATTTGGCGCAGAGATCCTTGTAGTAGGAGACGAATTCGTCGCCGGTGAACTGTTGGCCGGAGGACTTTTTGAAGACGTATTTGCCGGTCTTCTTGTCGTAGAACTCGGAGGCGGCGACATCGAGGGCGAGGGTGATGTCCTTGCCGAGCTTGTAGCCGGCGGCCTTGACGGCGGCGGCGATGGCGTCGAGCGCGTCGGTGGTGGAGGCGAGGTTGGGGGCGAAGCCGCCCTCGTCGCCGACGGCGGTCTGGAGGCCCTTGGCTTTGAGAACCTTTTTGAGGTTGTGGAAAACTTCGGCGCCGGCGCGGAGGGCGTCGGAGAAGGTGTCGAAGTTGATGGGGCGGATCATGAACTCCTGAAAGTCGATGGGTGCGTCGGAATGGGCGCCGCCGTTCATGATGTTCATCATGGGCACGGGGAGGACCTTGGCGTTGGGGCCGCCGATGTATTTGTAGAGGGGCTGGCCGAGGCTGTTGGCGGCGGCGTGGGCGGTGGCGAGGGAGACGCCGAGGATGGCGTTGGCGCCCAGCTTGGACTTGTTTTTGGTGCCGTCGATTTTGACCATGAGGTGGTCGATGCCAACCTGGTCGCAGGCGTCGTAGCCGACGAGGACGGGGGCGATGACGGACTTCACGTTGCCGACGGCGGCGAGGACGCCCTTGCCGAGGAAGCGGGTCTTGCCGTTGATGCCCTTGGGCAGGGAGCGGGCGGTGACATCGGCGTCGCGAAGCTCGTGGGCTTCGTGTTCGCCGGTGGAGGCGCCGGAGGGAACGGCGGCGCGGCCGAGGGTGCCGTCGGCGAGGCGAACGTCCACCTCGACGGTGGGATTGCCGCGGGAGTCGATGATCTCGCGGGCGGTGATGCTGGTGATGGTGGTGTTGCTCATGTGATGATGAATGTTGTGTCGCCGCTGGGGCGTGAAGCGCGTGAGCGAAGCGGGCGGCGCGAGGCGAGGAAAGCACAAAGCGGGCGGCGCGAAGCTTTGGACAGGATTTGCGCGGGGCCGTGATGCGCGGAGATGAAAAAGCCCGACCAGCGGTCGGGCCTACAAGGTGGAGTCCGGCGTGCGGCAGGAAGCGCCGGCGCGTTACTTTTTCTTCACGCCGAGGGCGGCGCCGATGCGTGCGAGGAGGCCGTGGTCGCGGGGGCGCAGGGAAGGCGGGACCTGTTCGAGGTGGCCGTGGTGGGCGGCGATTTCGAGCGGGGTGGCGCCGGCGTAGTTGCGGACCTGAAGGAGTTCGGCGGTGAGCAGAGAAGGGGGGATCTGGTCCAGGTGGCCCTCGGCGGCGGCGGCGTGGACGGGGGTGTCGCCGTGGTCGTTGCGGGTTTGGAGGAGGTCGGCGGTGAGGGAGGCTTGAGGGATGGCCTTGAGCTGGCCGGTCTCGGCGGCGGCGTGGATGACGGTGTAGCCGGCTTTGCTGGCGAAGACGAGGGTGTCGTGGACGAGGTGCTCGTCGGGGACGTGTTCAAGATGGTGGGCAAGGGCGGCGGCGTGGAGGACGGTGTCGCCGGCGGTGGTGGCGGCGAGGAGGGCGTCGCGGGAAAGGAGGGCGCGGGGGACTTGGGCGAGGTGGCCGTTGAGGGCGGCGGTGTGGAGGGGAGTTTCGCCGGTGAGATTGGCGAGGGCGAAGGAGGCGGTGTTGAGGAAGACGGGGGGGACGGCGTCGAGTTGTCCGGTTTCGGCGGCTTCGTGGAGGAGGGTGTTCCCGAGGTGGGTGCGGATGGTGAGCAGCTCGGGAGTGAGGATGGAGTGGGAAAGAAGGCCGAGGTGGCCGTTGGCTGCGGCGATGTGGTAGCTGGAGAAGCCGGCGTTGCTGGTGATTTTCAGCAGGTCATGGAGGAGGAGGCGCGGGGGGAGGCCGGAGGGGGCGGCGGTGTGCTCGAAGGCGCGGTGGAGCGGGGTGTAACCGGCGTGATTTTTCAGGGAAAAATTTTCCGGGGTGAAGAGCTCGGTCGGCACAAGGTTTAGGCGGCCGTAGCGGGCGGCGACGTGCAGGGCGGTGTTGCCGGTGGCGTTGGGCGCGAGCCAGAGCGCGGGGTCGGAAAGCTCGGCCGTGATCGTGAGATCGGTGCCATTGCGGAGGGCGGAAAGCAGGGTGGCGACGTCCATGGTTGAGCCACACCCTTGCAAGGGGAACGACGGGGGCAACCTTGTAAATATGAGGCGAAATACCCACGGGGAAACGGTTTGCCATGAGGGGGCGGACGTTCGGGAATGCATGCATGACCCAGTCCGTCTCCGCCGGTTCCACCTCCGCCTCCAAAGACGCGGTGCTCGTCGTCGATGACGAGACACCTCTGCTCGAGATGTATGAGGGTGTGCTTTCGCCGTATTTTGATGTGGTGACGGCGAGCACGGTAAAGGAGGCCGAGCTGGCGCTGCGAAAGCGGTCGTTTCGAGTGGTGGTGGCGGACCATTTGATGCCGGGTGGCAACGGGCTCAGTTTTCTGGTTCACGTGCGCGAGGAGTATCCGGATGCGGCGCGGATTTTGGTCACGGGTTTTATGAAGCCGGAGATGCTTTTGCGCGCGGTGAACGAGGCGGCGGTGTTTCGCTATTTGGTGAAGCCGGTGGAGCTGAAGGAGCTCATCTCGGTGGTGAAGGACGCGGCGAAGAGCGCGGGCGCGGTTTGACCGCGCGGCGCGCGGGCGTTTGGGTAGCGACATGTCGTCCGCTGCTCGTCGCGTGAATTTGATCGTGTTGGCGGGGTTGGGGGTGTGCTCGCTTGGCGTGGCGTTTTGGTGGCCGGTGGAGGAGTCGGAACCGACCGGGAAATCGGCGGAGGCGCAGGTGGTGTCGCCGCTCGGCGAGGTGCGTGAGGCTTGGGCGGACGAATTTGATGAAGCCTCGGCTTCGGCGGACTATGCGGGGTGGGCCCGGACCTTGCGCATTCGTTTGAACAATCCGCGCGCGCGGGCCGACGAGGCGGTGTTGACCTTTCGCGATACGGATGCGCGGGAGAGGTTTTTGGCGCGGGCAGGGGGCGCGGGCGTGTCGGTCCTCGATGGAATCGACGGGCTCAATGTGGTGCGGGTGCGGGTCGGTGACTACGAGGCCTTCGCCCGGGAACTGGCGGGCCATTCCGGGGATTATGTGGGCATCGGGGCGAACGCGGTCTTCGCCGCACCCGTGCCGCCGACAGACGAAGGGCGGGCGGCTCGGATAAACATGCCGGTCGGGGAAGGGTTGCTCGGCGCGCTGGGGGTGGAGGCGGGCGGCGCGGAGTGGGGCAAGGGCGTGCTCATCGCGGTGCTCGATGGCGGGGCGGAGGAGGACATCACGTTCGGAGCGCGGCTTGTGTATTTGGATATCGGATACGGAAGGTTGCCGCAGGGTTCGCACGGGACCTCGGTCGCGGCGCTGGCGGCGGGCGCGGCGCCGGGTGCGCGCGGGGTGGCGCCGGGAGCCGGGGTATTGAGCATCCGCGTAACCACCACGGATGGCACGAGCGACGCGTTCACGTTGGCGCGCGGGATTTTTGCGGCGGTGGACGCCGGGGCGAACATCGTGAACGTGAGTCTGGGCGGCTACGCGACGTCGCCGGTGTTGGGCGAGGCGGTGGAGTATGCGCTGGCGGCCGGGGTGGCGGTGGTGGCGGCGGCGGGCAACGACCAGGCGGCGGCGTTGATGTGGCCGGCGGCGTATCCGGGCGTGATTTCGGTGGGCGCGGTGGATGCGGTGGGGCGGCAGGCGATGTTTTCAAATTCCGGCGAGGGTTTGCTGCTGACCGCTCCGGGATACGCGGTGCAAACGGCGGGAGCGGGCGGCGAACGGATCGTGTTTAGCGGCACCTCGGCGAGCGCGCCGGTGGTGTCGGGCGCGGTGGCGGCGTTGATGTCGCAGACTCCGGGGTTGGGTGCGTTGGAGGCGGCGGAGATTTTGGCGACTCATTCCAACGACGGCGGGGCGCCGGGGGCGGATCCGGATTACGGGCGGGGGAGCGTAAATCTGGGCTGGGCGTTGAATCGGGTGAACGATTTGAGGTCGGACCCGGCGATATCGGCTTTGAATGCGCGGGAGGGCGGACGCGCGGTGGAGGTGGTGGTGCAGAATCGCGGGACGCGTTCTGTGATGGGTTTGACGCTGGTGGTTTCGGCGGGCGGGGCGACGGAGAGGCGGGTGTTGCCGATGTTGGAGGCGGGAGCGTCGGCGGGGTTTGGATTTGAGCTGATGGGGGCGGTGCGGGAAGCGGACGGATCGACGCGCGTGCTGGCTGAGTTGGTGATTCCGGCCGGGATGCGCGATGACGTTCCGGGGAACAACCGGGCGGCGGGGGTGATTTTGGCCACCGGTGGTTAGAGCATTTCAAATGAAGTTATAGCCACAAGCGGCAAACCAACCGAGGGCGT
>DAIPIP010000306.1:0-1802 GCA_036770725.1 Opitutaceae bacterium | reverse complement strand
AAGCGGGCGAGCGAATCGGCGCGGGCGGCCACTTCGGCGAGGGTTTGCGGGCGGGTTTGCATGGCGATCAGGCGGGATCGGCGAGGGTGGTTTCGACGATTTCGCGCGCGCGGTCGGTGAGCGCGTCGCGCGGGAAGAAGCGCGCGAAGAGCGTCTCCACTTCGGCGAGCGAAGCGGGGTTGATTTTGCCGAGGAGAAAACGGATGTCGGGCGCATCGCCCGGATAGCCCGGCAAGGGGGGGCGGCAGGCGCGCAGCTTGAGCGCCAGCAGGTAGGCGGCGGTCGGCACGGTGACGAAAAGGCCCGGGCCAAACGCTTCGGTGGGCAGCGTGCGCTTGGCTTCGTGTTCGGACAGAAATTGCGCGACGTCGGAGTTGATCCAGTCCTCGGGCAGACCTTGTTCGGCGGCGACCTGCCGGGAAAGGCGCTGGCCCGCGGCGGAGGGCCGGATAAGGGCGTCCACGTCCTTGGTGCTGTCGCGCGAGCCATAAACCAGGGTGAAGACCGCGCCGCCGTAGAGGGACAGTTCGAGCTCAATGCCCTCGGCCACGGCAAGCTCGCCCAAGCGGCGCAGCGCTCGAGTGAGGCGTTCTTTATTCAATGGCTCATAGGGCATTAAATAAAGCGTTAGCTAACGAGTTATTAGGCGCAACGCGAAAGCGGAAAGCTGCGAGTAAGCCCAAGGTTTTTTTGGGGTGGGATGCGCAGGCACCGGGCCATTGAGTTCACACTCAATCCTACACCGGCAGGACGGGTAAACAGACTCGGCTGGTCGCCAGCGGCGTCAGGCGGCGAAGTTGCGTTCGACGAGTTTGCCACCCTCGGGGAAGAGGCGGATGTGGCGGAAGACGACCCAGACTTCGTCGCCGGTCGCGAGGGCGAGTTCTGCGAGGCGTTCGCGGGAAATCTCGGCGTCGATGGTGTCGCCGTTGTCGAGGCGGGTCAGGGCGACGCGGGCGAAGTTGCCGGCGGAGAACACGTGCTCGACCCGCGCGCGCACGCCGTGTTCGCCGAGGTAGGTGTGCAGGATGTCCACGTCGTGGGGGCGGATGTAGAGCGTGGGCTCGCGCACGCCCGGCAGCGGATGGGTGCGGGTGGAGAAGCGGTTCACGTTGCCGAGGAACTCGATGACGAAGGGGGACGAGGGCTGGTCGTAAACTTGTTGCGGGGTGCCGACCTGCTCGATCTTGGCGTTGTTCATGACGACGACCTCGTCGGCGAGTTCGAGGGCCTCCTCCTGGTCGTGGGTGACGAAGATGGTGGTGACGCCGATCTCGCGTTGGAAGTGGCGGAGCCAGCGGCGGAGGTCCTTGCGCACGCGGGCGTCGAGCGCGCCGAAGGGCTCGTCGAGAAGGAGGACCTTGGGGTCCACGGCGAGGGCGCGGGCGAGGGCGACACGCTGCCGTTGGCCGCCGGAGAGCTGGGCGGGGTAGCGGTTGCCGAGGTCGGGGAGCTGGATGAGTTTGAGGAGTTCGGAGACACGGGCGTCGATGGCGGCTTTGGTGGGGCGCTCCTTGCGCGGGCGCACGGTGAGGCCGAAGGCGATGTTTTGCGCGACGGTCATGTGCTTGAAGAGCGCGTAATGCTGGAAGACGAAGCCGACGCCGCGCTTGCCGGCGATGACGTGGGTGACGTCCTGGCCGTGGAAGTCGATCACGCCGGAATCTTTGTCGGCGAACTCGAGTCCGGCGATGATGCGCAGGAGCGTGGTCTTGCCGGAGCCGGAAGGGCCGAGCAGGGCGACGAATTTGCCGGTGGGGACCTCGATGGAGACGTTGTCGAGGGCGGTGTAGGCGCCGAAG
>DAIPIP010000305.1:0-1815 GCA_036770725.1 Opitutaceae bacterium | reverse complement strand
GGTCGTGAAGGCTGGCGGCGTGATCGTGCAGGAGACCCGCGATTTCGACGGCCTCACCGGCACCAGCCAGTCGCTCCGCTCGAAGGAAATGGCGCACGACTATCGCTATTTTCCCGATCCCGATCTCATGCCGGTGAAGGTGGACGCCGACTGGAAAGCCCGCCTCGCCGCCGAGCTGCCCGAGCGTCCCTTCGACAAACAGCGCCGCTTCATGGCTCCGCTCGCCGACGGCGGCTACGCGTTGCCCTATACCCTCGCCAGCGTGCTCGTGCCCGACCGCGCGCTTGCCGAGTATTTCGAAGCGGCGGTCAAGATCGCCGGTCCCGCGCTCGCCCAGCCGGTGGGCAACTGGATCGCCAACGACCTTCAGCGCGAGTTGTCCGCCGCCGGTATCGACCTGGCGGATACGAAGGTGACGCCCGCCGCGCTCGCCGAGTTGGTCAAGCTGATCGACGCGGGCACGCTTTTGCAGAATTCCGCCAAGGAGGTTTTCGCCGATTTGTTCGCCACCGGAGACGCCCCGGCCGCCATCGTGGCGCGCAAGGGTCTCGCCGCCGCGCCGACCGACGCGGGCGAGCTGGAGCAATGGTGCCGCGACGCCATCGCGGCCAACGCCAAGGCCGCCGAGGAGTTCCGTGGCGGCAAGGACAGCGCCATCAACGGCCTCAAGGGCCCGGTGATGAAGGCCGCCAAGGGCAAGGCCAACCCGAAGCTGGTGGACGAGACCCTCCGGCGGCTGCTGGCGGGTTGATCCAAGGAGCGGCGACACTCCTGTCGCCGAGGTTTGAGGCGTATGCCCGCCGCTTTCGGCGACAAGAGTGTCGCCGTTCCTTGCCCTGCGCCTGCGGCTCCGCTTCGCTCGCGAGCATGATCCCCGTCGCCTTCTTCGATACCAAGTCCTACGACCGGCAATCATTTGCCCGCGCGTCCGGAGCCGACGGCATCGATTGGCGCTTTCACGAGTTCCGCCTCGGGCAGGGCACGCTCGCCGGCGCGGAGGGCGCTCGCTCGGTGTGCGTCTTCGTAAACGACAACCTCGACCGCGATTGCCTCGCCTCGCTCGCCGCCGCCGGAATCAAACACGTCGCGCTGCGCTGCGCGGGTTTTAATAACGTCAACCTCGACGCCGCCCGCGAACTCGGCATCGCCGTCACCCGCGTGCCCGCCTACTCGCCGCATGCCGTCGCCGAGCACACCGTCGCGCTGCTCCAGACCTTGAACCGAAAAATCCACCGCGCCTACGTGCGGGTGCGGGAACAGAATTTTTCCCTCAAAGGCCTCGTGGGCTTCGATCTCTTCGGCAAGACCGTGGGCATCGTCGGCACCGGCAAGATCGGGAGGTTCACCGCGAAAATCTTTCTCGGCTTCGGCTGCAAGGTCGTGGCCTACGATCCTTATCCCGACGCCGCCTGGGCCTCCGCCAACGAGGTTGAATACGCGCCCTTCGACGATCTGCTCGTGCGCTGCGATATCGTCTCCCTGCATCTGCCGCTCACGCCCGAGTCGCACCATTTGCTCAACGCCGACACCATCGCGCGCATGAAGCCGGGGGCCTACATCGTGAACACCAGCCGCGGCAAACTCATCGATACCACCGCGCTCATCCAGCACCTCAAGTCCGGTCATCTCGGCGGCGTGGCGCTCGACGTTTATGAGGAGGAGGAAGGCCTGTTTTTCGAGGATCACTCGGGCGAGATTTTGCAGGACGACGAGCTGAACCTGCTGTTGTCGTTCGCCAACGTGCTCATCACGTCGCACCAGGCTTTTCTCACCCACGAGGCGCTTCACGAGATCGCGCGCGTGACGGTGGAAAAC
>DAIPIP010000129.1:250-8318 GCA_036770725.1 Opitutaceae bacterium | reverse complement strand
CGCCGCCGCCCTCTCGCCTTTTGCATGCCCATCCTGGCGTGCAACCCACTGCGGCACGCAGCGGTGAGCACGGGGTTCAAAGCCGACGCCGCGCCCTCAAGCCGGCGTGAGCCTGCGCTATGGCGTCGGCGAGCACGGTCAGGCGCACCGGTTTGCTGGTGTAGTCGTCCATGCCGGCGGCGAGGCAGGCTTCGCGATCACCTTCGAGGGCGTTGGCGGTCATGGCCACGATCCACGGACGCGCCTCGGGCGGATACTTGGCGCAGAGCCGGCGCGTGGCCTCGTGTCCGTCCATGACCGGCATCTGCACGTCCATGAAAACCAGGTCGTGCCGGCCGCGTGCCACCGCTTCCAATGCCTCCTCGCCGTTCGCGGCGAAATCGGGCGCGTAACCGAGCTTCTTCAACAACAGCTGGGCGACGCGCTGGTTCACCAAATTATCCTCAACGAGCAAAATGCGCAGCGGAAAGCGTTGGGCAACGCCTTCGTCGCCCGCCGGCGGCTGGTTGTCGGCCCGAGGTGGCTTTTCACCCCGCGACTCCACTTCGCCAAACGGCAGCTCGACCACAAAAGACGACCCGGAGCCGGGCGTGGAGTCCACGTGGACGCGACCGCCCAACAGGTGGACGAGTCGGCGCGTGATCGCGAGCCCGAGCCCGGTGCCGCCGTAACGGCGCGTGGTGGATGCGTCCACCTGGCTGAAGGGCTGGAAGAGCCGGTCCATTCGGTCGGCCGGTATGCCGATGCCGGTGTCGCGCACGGTGAATCGCACCCAGGGTTCCTGGGCGGCCTCGCCCCGCAGCGCTTCGGCGCCGAGCACCACCTCGCCTTTTTCGGTGAACTTAACGGCGTTGGCGACCAGGTTGATCAAGATCTGCCGCAGCCGCGCGGCGTCTCCGAGAACCTGCGGCGCCAGGCCGGGACTCAGCTCCAGACGAAGTTCAAGCGGACGATTGGCCGTCTGGTGCCGGTTCATCTCGATGACGGAACGCAGGCACGCGGCCAAATCGAAGGGCGCGCGTTCAAACTCAAGGTTGCCGTGTTCGATGCGGGAAAAATCGAGGATTTGGTTGATCACCGAGAGCAGCGCCTCGCCGCTCGCGCGGATGGTTTCGGTGTATTCCCGCTGCATGGGATCGAGCGTGGTGCCCCGGATGAGTTCGGACATGCCGATAACCGCGTTCAACGGGGTGCGTATCTCGTGGCTCATGTTGGCCAGAAAATCGGACTTCGCGCGATTGGCCGACTGCGCCGCGCCGAGCGCCGCCTCAAGCTCCGACTTGGCGCGGGAAAGCTCCGCCGTGCGCTCCTCGACGCGCATCTCGAGATCCCGCAAGAGGGCGCGCCGCTCGTCGGCCAGGTTCCACTTCCGCGACAGCGAACGCGCCATTTGTTGCACTTCGACCGGGTCGAAGGGCTTTTTCAAAATCAACAACCCGTCGCTTTCCGGGAAGCGGCGCGCGATGTCGGCCAGGGAGTAGTCCGAATGCGCGGTGCAAAGGACGATTTGCACAACGGAATCGAGTTCGCGAAGCCGGCGCGCGGTTTCCACTCCGTCGATGCCCGGCGGCATGCGCACATCCAGAAACGCGACGTGGAAAGGCCGGCCGGCGGCCAGCGCCGCCGCCGCCGCCGCCAAAGCGGCCTCGCCCTGACTATGGCACTCCACCGAAAAGACCGGAGGCGCCGCCGCGGGCAAAAACGAAAAGTCCGACACTTCGGGCGCGACATCCTCCGCGACCGCCAGGAGTATTTTGCGATAGTCGTCATGGATAGCCGGCATATCGTCGGCCACGAGGATGCGAAAGGGTGGGTTTTTCATGACGTGTTGACTGAAGTGTATAACAAGACTTCCAGCGTGAAAGACGCCCCGCGGCCCACGCCCTCGCTGCTCACGCGCAACGAACCGCCCAACAAGCGCGCCAGATTGGCGGCGTTGTGCAGCCCGAAGCCGTGCCCGCTCGCCTTGGTGGTGAAGCCGTAGGTAAAAATGGATACGAGCCGGTCCTCCGGAATGCCGACGCCGTTGTCGCGAATCGTCACGGGCATATGAGTGGCGGAGGCCGGCCCGATTTCTATCCAAATCGTGGGGTCGGTGCGCCCCGCCTCCACCACCGATTCGCGGGCGTTGGCCAGCAGATTGATGAGGATTTGTTCGATGGCTCCCTGGTCCGAACACACGGGAGGCAAGGGGCCGCCAAACTCGTTCACCAAGACCTTCGGCGCATGCGCAGACCCGCGACCCGCCGCCTGGTCCAGCACCACGGCCTGCTCCACCGCCGAAGCCAGATCGAACCGGGTGACCTGACGTTCCGCGCGCGCCAACGACTGCTGCCGCGCCACGATGTCCTTGAGGTGGGCCACCCCCAACCGAAGCGACTCGATCTCGCCCATCGCCACATCCAACTCGCCCAACGCATGCCCCGCACCCGAGACGATCGCCCCGCGCAAAGCCTCGCCCTCCGGATGCGCCTCATACACCGCCGCCGCCTTCTCCGGAGGCTGGGCCAAAAAATCGTGCAACCGGGCGACCGCGTCTCGTGCCCGACGGCGCAAAACGTCGTCCAGCAACTCCGCCGAGACATTGATGCTGTTGAGCGCGTTGCCAATATTGTGCAGCACCCCCGTGGCCACTTCGGCCACCCCGGCGCGATGCGAAATGCGCAACATCTCCCGCGTGTTTTGCCGCAGGTTTTCCTCCGCTTCCAGGCGCTGCCGAATCTCGCCGTTCAGCGACACGACCTGGCGATCCAGCGCCTCGCCCCTCCGACCCAGTTCCCCCAACATCGCGTTAAACGCCCCCGCCAACGCCATCACCTCCGCCGAGCCGCCCGGCTCCGCGCGCAGACCATAATCACCCCGCCGCGTGACGTCCTCGGCCGTGTGGGAGAGCGATACCAGCGGAGCCGCCACCACGCGCTGAAACCGCCGCGCCATCAAAAACGCCAGCAACACCGCAAACACCAGCGCCCCCGAAAACACCCACGTCCACGCCAGCGCGGTCCGCCGCAACTCCGGCCGCACATCGCTCACCACCACCAAGCTCCCCAACTTCTCGGAACGAAAAACCACATCCGTCTTCAACGCCCCCGCCGGCAAGTCCGCTTCGGCCGGCGAACGCCCCGGCAATGCCACCCCGTAGGCGACGAACCGCGCACCCTCCGAATCATAAAGCGCCGCCGCCACCACCAAGGGATCGTAACGCAGCGAAGACAAAATGTCCCCCGCCGCCACCTCATCGCGAAACGCCAGCGCCGCCGCCGCATTGTCCGCGATTATGCGCGCGCTCGAACGGGACGAATCCTCCAACCGCGCCCGCATCTGCTCCTGATGGTGGAAAAACAAAAAAAACCCCACCGCCGCCAAAACCAAGCCGCATGCCAAAAACGTAAACAACAACACCTCGCGATGAAGAGGACGGGGCGAACGGCTCATAACTCGGTTCGTGAAGCGAAAAACATAAAGGTCGGGGAAATACCGGACTCCACACCACCGCGTCCTGCACAGTGCCATGAAAGCTCCGCGCCAACGTCTCCCCAGCCGAGCTGCGCGTCGATATTGAAAACAAAAAATACACCCTAGTTCTACTTTGTTAAGATATTTCTTGATTTCTGCGGCTGTCTCGCCTGTTGTCGCAGCCGTAATCAATTCCGCGCCAACCGGCGCATTAAAAAAATGACACCCAGGGGCTGGACTCGCTGGGCCCGAAGTTCGTGGAGTTCTGCGAGATGTTTGAGCATCACTTCATCGTAAGGGGAAAAGACGTGGGAGCGCACGCGCGGTCCTACTTGAGCGGGCTGATGGGCACGCAACGGCGCAAAAACATCGAGCGGATCGAGGCGGACGTGGCGGAGAGCAACTATCAAGGCATGCAGCAGTT
Organism: Opitutaceae bacterium; assembly: GCA_036770725.1. GTDB lineage: Bacteria > Verrucomicrobiota > Verrucomicrobiia > Opitutales > Opitutaceae > IMCC26134_A. Next base: position 4,438 of record DAIPIP010000129.1, on the reverse strand, counting down.
TTTGAGCGACTCGCCGTGGGATCACGAAGCCTTGATGCGACAAGTCGCGGGCGAGGCGGAGGCGCTGCTGGGGCGGCACGCGGACAGCGCGCTCTACGTGGACGAGACTTCGTTTGTGAAGAAGGGCGACAAGTCGGTGGGCGTGAAGCGCCAGTATTGCGGCCGGCTGGGCAAGTTGGAGAACTGCCAGGTGGGTGTGTTTTTATCCCTGGGCGCAGGGGCGAGGGTTGCCCCGGTGGACTTCCGGCTGTTCCTTCCGGAAGATTGGGCGGCGGACGCGGCGCGTTGCTCCCAGGCGAAGGTTCCCGAAAAGTATCGGCGGCGCCTTACCAAGACCGAGTTGGCGCTGGAGATGATCCGGGATGCGCGGGCACGGGGCTCAACCCATCGGTGGATCGGGGGCGACGAGGTTTATGGTGACAATCACGCATTTACCAATGCCCTGGAGGATCTTGGCGAAGTGTTTTTCATGGACGTGGCCCGAACCATGAAAGTCTGGACCGAGGATCCGGCTCCCGCGCTTCCGGTTGCCACCGAGCCGGTCGGCCGGGGCCGCAAGGCGCGAAAGCTTCGGGCTAAAGCCTGCGCGGCCGCCCTCACGGTCGCGGCCCTGACCGGAGCGCGCTTCGAGCCGGAATCGCGCTTGGTCGAACTGCGCGATTCCGCCAAAGGCCGGCTCCACGCCCGAGTGTGGGCGGCCCGAGTCTGGCAGTGGGACGGCGAGTCCGACGCCGCCCGCCCGCGCTGGCTGGTCGTGCGGCATGATGCCGACGGAGCCTTCAAATACTCCCTGTCCAACTGTGCCGCCGACACCACCTGGGAGCGCATGGCCTACATGCAGGCCCAGCGCTTCTGGATCGAACGCGGCTTGCAGGACGCCAAAAGCGAACTCGGCATGGCGCAATACGAGGTGCGCGGCTGGGTCGGCTGGCATCACCATCAGGCTCTGGTCTGCCTCGCCCAGCTCTTCTTGCTCAAGCAGCGCGTGCTGCTAAGCGCTGAACTGCCCCTGCTCTCAGCCCGCGACCTGGTCGAACTACTCGCCATTTACCTGCCCCGCCGCCCTCGCTCCGAAACCGAAGTTGTCCGTCAGCTCAGACAGCGTCACGCCGCTCGACAACGCGACTTGGACCGATGTCGGTCGGCTCATGTCTTGGCCGGGAATAAAGTAACAAAGTAGAATTAAGCGCACGCCCATGCTGCAGGGGTCACTGGTGGAAACGAGGTAATCGGCCTCACAAAAGGGGGCGAAACACGAAGATACATTTGGCCTTGGATGCGCATGGTAAGCCGCTCCGAGCTATTGTTACGGCGGGGCCCATCGCGGATTGCACTGAAGCTCCCGAGCTGACCGGTGGATTTTTGTGCCGAAAATCTCGTGGCCTATAAAGGCTACGACACCGAAGTCATCGCCGACCAGGCCAAGGCGGCCGGAATGCAGGTGGTCATCCCTCCGCACTCCAATCGCAAGCATCCCCGCGAATACGACGAACACATCTACGCTCTGCGCCACCTCATCGAGAATACATTCATGCGCCTCAAAGAGTGGCGCGGCATCGCCACTCGTTACACGAAGCGCGCATCTTCGTTTCTTGCCGCTGTCCAGCTTCACTGCGCCCTGCTCTGGGCCTCAAGCTCGTGACGTCACTCTCTACGCAACCTTATGTTTCTGGCACCGTATCGAACTCTTCCGGGTCACGGAACTTCTCCGCGTCCTTGGGATGGATTACCCGGGCAATAGCACGCAGCTCCTGCGCCGAAACATCTCGCCCTGCTTTCTCCAGCAAAACAATCAAACGCAACAAAGCGTCCACGTGGGGAGCATCCTGCTTTACGTTATCCAAGAATGAACTCTGCGCGCCACGGATGGGGTCCAAGAGCGCACGCAAAAGGGCTTCGTGGAACTCTTGCCAACGGCCCGGCGGTAAGGAAAACAGCTTGCGGCGTTCGCGAATCTCCGAAAGCAGAGGGACTACCGAATACCAGTCATTGTTGCGGAGATAACCCTCAGCTAAAAGCTCACGCAAGCCGATGCCAGCCTGGCCAAGGTCATTCGCGCGTGCCAAGCAGACCAAAAGAAGGTCGATTTTGCCAAGTTCGGACAAAGGCCGGGCAATCTTGATCAGTAAATCGGGCTTCGTATCGAAACGTAACAGATAATCTTCCATCGCTTCAGCAGCCCCGGAATCCTTGCCTGCCAGAACGCGGTGCATCACCAGGGCGATGCGAGGATCCGTGGCCGTAGGATCCTGCTGAATTTGCAATGAAAGCGTCTTTTCCATGCCTTCCAGATCGCCTGCCTGGCGCTGTGCCAAGACCAACAAATCGAGAAGGCGTGGTTGCTGCTCGCGGCCCGGGAATGCCAGCCAGTCTTGAATTTTCTCCGATGCGACGGCGGGCTCTTCCTGCGCGAGGTGCGCTCTGGCGATGATAAAAATATTTTCCCAGTTTTGATCGTCTAAACCCTTGATCAAGGCAAGTGCTTCCGCCGGTCGTTCAGAGGCAAGCAACGCCTCGGCACGCCGGCGAGTAAGCCAACGAATGTGCTCCGGCGTGGCCTTGGAGGAAGCCGCTTCGATGGCGTCGTCGCAAAACTGCATCGCGAAGGGGATATCGCCGGAATGCGCAACCATAGCCATCATCGGCTCCATGTAGCCGGGTTCATGGGCTGAATAAGGCAAACCAGACAATGCCAAGTTAAGGGCACGCTCCTTGGCCCAAGGTCCCGCGCTGTAGATCAGCCTAGCGAGAGCAGCCCGAGCTTGCCACGAATACGGATCTTTGGTGATGGCGGCTGCTAGCAGCGACCGAGCGCGATGATAATCGCCAGCATCTAGTGCCGCTAACCCGACCCGAGAATACTCCTTGGCTTGGCGCAACTGAAGGTCATCTTTGCGCCAAGGATAAAAAAGACAATCCGTCCACCTAATTTGGGGGGAGCCCACGGCGCGCGCCAAAAGGTAAGCGGCGCTCGCGCCCCCCACGTAGAGAACAAAAAGCAAAACCGCCGCCACCGAAATGTAACGAGACATTCGGGGACGGCGGAGCGATACCGTTACAACGTCAGACTTTGGCAAGTTAAAACCCTTAACCGACGAGCCTTAGGCGCGACGACGACGACGCAACCCAGCGGCTCCTAACACGGCCATTCCGGCAAGAGCAACAGCGGAGGAAGGCTCAGGAATGATGGTGGGCGGATCCCTAAACTCGAACATAAACAAAGCCACACTGTCGTGACGAAGCCGAATATTGAACGTCTCGCCTGTTCCTGTGCTAGTAACCGCATTCTCCGGATCGTTGAATACCGAGTTTGCAGGCGAGGTGAAACCAGTAAATCCAGTGATAAACGGAGCAGACGTAATGTTGGTCGGCGCATAGGTAACGGATCCACCGCCGAAGTCGGCGTCAGCCACGTAGTAAAGTTGATTAAAATCGATATCCAACGAAGTCAGCTTGAGCGTCAGGTTTATCGGACCAGACACCGAAGAAGTTTGGGCATCATAGCTTTGCCAGAAACTGAAGCGAAGATCTAGATTCCAATTATTTTCGCTTGTGGGACGAACATAAACCGAAAGGGTTCCAGCATCAGTAAGCCCTTGGCTGTTAACAGTGCGCGCGACCATTAAGGAATTCGTGCCAGCCGAAAGGGCTCCGGTCGGATTCGAAGCCTCGACCTGAAGATAACCGGCACTTCCGCCTATGTTGACATTAAAAAGCCCTACCCGACCCACGGACCAAGTGTTAGTGTTAAACGGCTCTCCACTACCGGGAATCACTGCGGTAGTTCCAACGGTATCAGATACAGTATCTGTGATAGCAATTGAGGCCGCCTGTGCGGAGAGGGCTACCATCGAGGCGAGCCCTAGCGTGACTGATTGAATGAGTTTCATATGAATGTAGTTTTGATAGTGATGATTAAGCTGAAAATGTAGGGTTAAGACCTTATGGATTTACTGGATTAAAACAAACGTTGAGAAGCAGGTGAATGATCTAAGCATTGTCAATGCCATTAAGGTGACAATTTTGGTGTAATTGATCGCACGTAGGCTGACTTGCACCTGGCATTTAACTCAATTACGTCTGCAATTTATTCACTTACAATTATTAACAATAGGGGAAAGGCTTCATCGCTGTCGAGGCGAGCCCTAGCGTGACTGATTGAATGAGTTTCATATGAATGTAGTTTTG
>DAIPIP010000129.1:0-150 GCA_036770725.1 Opitutaceae bacterium | reverse complement strand
TCTGCAATTTATTCACTTACAATTATTAACAATAGGGGAAAGGCTTCATCGCTGTTTTCAATGAGTAGCGGGAACGTGAGACGATCAGCGGTGAACTAAAGCATGACAATGAGGTTCCCACGGAGGAAGGAGGAAGGCACTGTGCTTGCG
>DAIPIP010000005.1:0-34199 GCA_036770725.1 Opitutaceae bacterium | reverse complement strand
GTGTTTTGATACAGGCGAGTGCGATGATCGAAAACGGAATCTGGCTCGTCGTGCTGAAAGGATGCTGCTGGCGAGTTTGCTGGACAAAATTTTCGATGCGAGAGGCAAGCGGCTCTGAGGCAACGCGCCGCTGTTGGACGAAGTTATGTGTCATTATGGCGACGCCGCGCTCGTCTGCCCTCATCAGTCCGTCGGTCAGAACTAGATCTTCCCAATCCTTGGGCGGAGCCCAACCCGCCAGTTCAACCGTCTCTTTGAAGCTGAGCGAATCGCCGTCACTGCTCTTTCCTAGGACAAGATGTTCGTGGAAGGATTTCATGTAGTCCTCTCGCAATTTGCTGGGCAGAGAGAACCCGAACTCCAAGAGCATCAGCATGAGATAAGAACTCCGTCCGTAGCTCTCTGTTGGAGCGTTGCCTGTGACGATGAACTCAAAGATCGAATCCCAATTGTTATCGCTTGCGATTAGCCGAAGAGGGTCGTTCGCCTGCCGGCGCCGCACCAGCAAATGTTGGTAAAGGTCATGCAGCCACTGCGCTATCGTAGCGATCTCCTGATGGCGATAGAAGGTCTGCCAGAACAAAAAGAGCTCAACGTGGTGCACGTCGAGAATCGGGCGCATGGCGCCAGGGTTGGCTTGGATTAAGCCTAACATCCAGCCAGCGATTTGGCCCAATCGTTCCCCCTGTGCTTGCTTTATTTCTGGGGTGTCGGCGAATTTGAGGGAAGAGACGGTGACCCAGAGTATGCCGAGACGGCCGAGGTGCCAGAAGGCGTGGTAGCTTTCTACGGCTGGTTGGAACGCGTGGTCTACTCGACTTACGAGCGAATGCTCCTTGCTTAGGTCATCACCGTGTCGGAGGTAAAACTGTTCCAGATCTTGGACGTAAGTCTCGATCCAGACAGACGTGACCGCATTTCGAACCGCCTTCGAGCCTGACCGCTTGGCCGCGCGCCATAGCGCTAGCATCGCCCACTCCGCCAAGTCCAGCCAGCCGGTCGCAAAGGCTGGTTCCTCTTTGCCGTGCTTACGGACGATGGGTAGCGCAACTGCAACCATCCAGATAGAACGGACGGTCACCTTACCGGTAAGGAGCGACTCGAGTAGTTCCTTCCAGTCCGGCACTAGGACTTCTTCCCACTGGTTTGAACCGTGGCTGAAATCCCCGACCTGCCAGCAAATATACGTGAGTGATCGGAAGAAATTGGCCGGCAGGAGCGCGGGCGTGAGGAGATGTGATTCTACCTCGTTGACCAATCGTTCGAGGTTCCAGCGATCAAACTCCAGTGAAGCGTGGTCGCCCACTTTCGTGCCAAGGGTCTTAGTCAACCGGTTGAACTCTTCGATGCCTTCCTCGTCGTCACCTTTGTTATAGGCGAGAATGACGCGAACGCAGGTGATCCCTCGATATTCCGGGAGCGTCAGGTCGTGCTGGGATGCGCGACGAAGGTCGGTGTCGAATCTTTCGCCGGTGAAGTTCCGGTAGGTTAATGTCTCATCCTTGAGCACGAAAACGATCAGGGTCGTGCGATCGGCGGAAAAAAACGCATAATCAATGCCGTGTTCTGGCTCTTTTTTGGGCTTAGCGAGATCATCGCCTCGGCCGGGATGCGACGGCGTGCGAAGGAGTAGCCACCCGTGCGCGATGCCTAGTTGTTCTATCACGTGATCGAAACCAAACCGTCGGCCTGCGATCGTCTCCTGTGTTTCCTCGGAGAGTTCGGCCAGATAGCGAGATAGGAACAGGTGAAGGGTTTCTTTGGTCATGGCTGTTCCGGTTCCTGAGTTCCCGTTCCGCGAATTTCACGGAGGACCGCCAGCGCGTGAAATGTGCGTATATGTAATGCCTCCGGATTGATTCCCGGCATGCGCGGCATCTCAAAGGAGCTACTGATCTCTTGTAGCCCAGCCGGTGCCGTGAGATTGCCCTCCATTAGGTAGGCATGCTGGTTGCCGTAGAGTAGGTAGCTCTTGCTGGTTAAAAATGAAAATATGCTGCCCTTATCGACCATTTCCTGCATGCGCCGGCTGTCAGCTTGGGCCTTGCGGAACTGGTAGCGTCGGAAGCCGGGGATTTGTTGCGCCTTGATCGCACTCTTCTGTAGCTCACGTAGATTCTTGAAATATTCGTCAGCCGCTTCCACGACGCGCTGAAGAAGCGGGATGGCCGCCGCCTCGCTACGGATCTTTTCTAGGCAGAGCCCCGGCAGGTTGATGCATTGGAAATAGGCTTCGGATTGAAACAGTTGCACCATACCGGCATCACTCTCGTCGATCCGCCGTGCCGCAGTCAGTAGTTGGGCAGCGACTGTTTGGTAGACATTGCGGATTTGGAATTCCGCGAGCCAAAGTTCAAAGCCTCGTCCATCAAATTTCGGGACCGCACCTGCGGTGACTGGTGCTAGCTTAAGCGCTTCGAACAGGTGGTCGCCCAAACGCCGTTCGCCAGAATGGGCTGAACTAAAAAGCTCTATTACGAAGGTCTCCGTCCACGGTAGTTGACCCAGTTCGCTCAGCATCCACGACATCGCTTTTTCTTCTGCCAGCGCACTCTGCAGGGAGTTCCAATGCTGACGGGCGAACGAACGTAACGTGCGTCGAAAGCGCTCAGCGTCAGCGTGCATCATCTCTTGGAATGTATGTTCAATCTCGCGCCAGACGCCCGCGAGATCAGATGGCACGGGTTGGATCGCAAAAAGTAGATCCGTCGGATCGAATCCAAGTTCATCGGGTGTAATGGACTTCCATATGCGCCAGATCACTTCGGCCACCCGATATTTTTGTTCAGGCGAACAAGTAGGCGCGGCGTAACGGCGCAGCCAGTGTAGAACAGCGATATGTTGCTCCTTGGGAGAGCGACCGCCAACGATCGCAATCGCGAAAGAAAAGCCTATCGCCTGCTCCGCCGCGGTAGCGTTATCCAAGCGTTCGAAAAGCTCATGCAGCTCGGCCGTCGGAACATCCCCACGCCATAATGGTTGATCAAAGGTCTGGAAATAGTCGATCCGACGCTCAGGGTCGATGTGAACACTCAGTTCCTCTAAGACCGAGGTCAGTTTAGCGGAGGTCTCCGCTAGAAGTTTTTTTTGGAACCGCAGGCCACTCAGCAAACGCACGCGAATGCGACGTTCGATGGGGCTGCGTATTGGATTGCAGAGGAGAGCAACATCTAGGGCGGAAGCCGGCTTTACCTCAGCCAGTTCGCCGACAACCGACCAGAATCCCGACCCGCTGCCGTCCTGGGGCAGCGTCGCGAGGAACCACGCATGCAGGAATGCCGGCGTGAAATCGAATTCCCGAATACTCACGCCAAGCCAGTCTCCACGCATTGCGGCTTCGGAAGCGTCGTTCGTAATGGCCCGCAGAACCTCGTCGCGGCGGGGACCGGCGATCTGCCGCAGGTAGCCCGCGACTAAGGCAGCGATCAATTGCTTTGTTATGCTGAAGTGCCCGGCTGCCATTTGCACCCGGTCTAGAATCGTAACCAAGGCTGTGTCGTTGGTTTCGTCTGGTGGAATCTCTCGCGTGATCAGATTGCTAGCTAGAGTCGGAGCATCGCAGATCGCCCGTATCTCGATCTCCCATGCGTCGCGGTTCTTTCGGATGGATTCTACTTGGGGCCACGGCGGCTCCGGTTGCCAAGTCCGGACGGCGGCGAAAACCTCATCCGTCAGCGGGGTGGGGATTTGCAGTGTCATCAGCTTAGTGATGGGTAGCACCTTGTAGTGCGGCAACGATCTACTAGCTCTATTTGAATGGGCAATTGTGCTGGTCCAAACCGCACGGAACCAGCGGTCGTAACGAAAGTTTTCGGATCGTTGATTTTTTACGCGCCAAGTGGTGGGGACTCCTTGTTTAGGTTCTTGGCAACAAGATGGTGTGGACACGAAAAAGCCCGAGCATGGGGCTCAGGCTTTAGAAATGAGGGGCGATGGCAGATTTAGACCGTGACGGTCTTGAGCGTGGCGACGTCCCACTCGGGTTGGCCGCATTCGCGGGCGACTTCGTTAAAGGCTTCGACTTCGGCTTTGGTGAAGAGGAGGCCGCCGGCGGCCGCGGTGGCTTTGGCGAAATTCGCTTCTATCTGGCCGGGGATGATGGCGCCGTCGTTGCCGTGGCCGAGGACGTCGGCGAGGACCGCTTTGATGTTCTCCGATTGGGTGCGGCCCTTCGCGAAGAGGCCGCTGCCGAGCGCCTCGGGGTGGATGACCTGGAAGAAGAACGCGCAGGTGCCTTTCTCGCCCTCGGGCACGTTTTGCCAGCGGTTGCGGATGGTGGGGAGCGAGCCGCCGATGAAGGCGCCGACGACCTCGTTGAGGAGCGAGAGGCCGTAGCCTTTGTGCGCGCCGAAGGGCAGCAGGGCGGCGACGTCGTCGGGGTTGGTGGTGGGCTGGCCATTTTTGTCCACGGCGGCCATGGGCGGGAGTTGTTTGCCTTCGCGCTTGAGCTGCTGGACGCGGCCCATGGCGATGACGGAAGTGGCCCAGTCGATCACCATGGGGAAGCCGATGGCGTCGGTGGTGGGGAAGCCCCAGGAGTGCGGGTTGGTGCCGAGGGTGGGGAACTTGCCGCCGAAGGGGACGACCTCGGCGAGGGCGGCGGTGCAGTTGGTGTAGGCGATGTAGCCGCGGCGGGCGGCGTCCATGACGTAGCCGGCGCCCCAGAGGTAGTGGAAGGCATTGTCCACCGAGACGGTGCCGACGCCGTAGATGTCGGCGAGGCGGATGGCCTCGTCGATGGCGCGGTAGGCGGTGGCCTGGCCGAGTTTTTTGTTGGCGTTCCAGATCTTGGCGGAGGGGAAGCGCGAGGGGCGTTCCTCGATCTGCGCGCCGGGCACGCAGCCCTTGGAGCCGGAGCCGAAGAGGTGGTCGAGGTGGAGGGCCTTGAGGCCGTTGTGGGTGCGGATGCCGTGGCGCGAGGCCTCGGCGCAGAAGCGCGCGCCCTCGGCGGACTCGTCGGCGTGGTATCCACGATGTTGATACGCGGCGGCGACGAGGGCGTTGTGGGAGGATTCGGGGACGACGAGATAGGAGTCAGGCATGGGAGGAAAAGTTTAAGGGGGAAGTTTAAGTTGAAGGTGAGTGCGGCGCTGCGCGCAGGTGGCGGACTTAATCTTAATCTTTCATCTTCATCTCAAACCGCCCGCGCCACGGGCTCTTTGCCGGCGAGGAAGCGGGTGAGGTTTTCGACGGCGCAGCTGGCCTGGCGTTGCACGCTTTCGTGGGTGCGGCTGCCGATGTGGGGGGTGAGCACGGTGCCGGGGAGGCCGAGAAGCGGGTGGTCGGCGGGCGGCGGTTCCTGGTCGAGGACGTCGGCGCCGTAGCGAATGTGGCCGGCTTTGATGGCCTCGACGAGGGGGGCGAGTTCGATGAGCTCGCCGCGACCGGTGTTGACGATGACGCAGCCGGGTTTGAGGGCCGCGATGCGGCGGGCGTTGATCAGGCCTTTGGTTTTTTCGGTGAGCTTGGTGTGAAGGGAAATGAAGTCGGCGTCCTTGAGCGCGGCGTCGAGGTCTTCGACGCGTTCGATACCGTGCCAGCGGGCGAAGTCTTCGTCCCAGTAGTTGGCGAAGACTTGGACGCGCAGGCCGAAGGCGCGGGCGCGGATGGCGACTTCCTTCGAGATGCGGCCGAGGCCGACGAGGAGAAGGGTTTTGCCGCAAAGTTCGTTGCCGGTGATGCGGGTCCAGCGACCGGCGGCGACGTGGTTGGCCTCGACGACGAGGTTGCGCACGACGGCGAGGAGGAGGGCGAAGGTGTGTTCGGCGACGGTGGTGTGGTTGACGCCGGGAGTAAAGAGGACGGGGAGGGAGAGGTCCTTGGCGGCGGCGAGGTCGATCTTGTCGAGGCCGATGCCGTATTTGGAGATGACTTTAAGGCGCGGGAGGGATTTTTGCATGACGGCGCGGGTCATGGCGTCGTCTCCGCAAAGGTAGGCGTCGAACTGGCCGGCGAGCTCGAGCATGCGGGACTCGGGCAGCGGGCCACGTTCGCGGACGATTTCAAAGTCGGCGGCGGCGAGCATCTCGTGATGGATGCCGGGCGTGTCTTGGAAGGACGTGGTGGTGAGGAGGACGCGGGGGGCGGACATGGACGAAAGTTTGAGGGGAAAGATTAAGTTTAAGGGGGTGAAAAGAGGCGGGAGCCAACTGTGGCGAGGGCGCGGAGGGGAGACGAGGGGCGAACGTGTGAGAAGGTTTGCAGGCGGGTTGGCGGTTGCGCGGGCGGGTGTGGGGAGGGCGGGGCGTCTTGACGCGGGCGGCGGTGAACTACACGTGTAGTGCATGGCAACGACGACGAAGAAAAAAACCACTCCCACTTCGATTCGGTTCTCGGCGGCGGAACGCCGCAAGATCGCGGCGGCGGCAAAACGGCGCGGGTTGACGCCCTCGGCCTTCATCAAGAAGGCGGCGCTGGGGCAGACCGAGCCGACGGGCGACGATGCGCGGTTGGATAGGTTGGAAGCCTTGGTTGAGGCGGCGAGGCAGGCGGTGGAGGACGAGGTGGACTACCGCACGGTGGCGGCGGCGTGGGCGAAGCACGTGGAGAGCGGATCAAAACTCTATAGTGCGGAGGAGGCCAAGCGTGAGTTGGGACTATGAAATTGAAGCGGAGGCGCTGAGGCAGTTGCGCAAGCTCGGACCGTCGGCGGCTGCGGAGATTATTGCCTACTTGGACAAGCGCGTGAAGGGCGCAGTCGATCCTGCTGCGTTCGGGAAGGCGTTGAAGGGGGAATTGCACGACTTCTGGCGTTATCGGGTGCGGAATTATCGGTTGTTGTGCAGGTTGGAAAACGGGCGGCTGGTGGTCGTGGTGGTGACGGTGGGGCACCGTAAAGACGTTTACGACTGATGCGGCGTTGCGTGCGGCGGACGGATGGATGAAGTGGCGGACTTTATGTCGAAAAAGGCCGTCGATACTCTTGCCCAAGCCACCCAAGTCCTGCGCCGCAAACTCGGCGCGAAGGTCGTGTTGACCGACGAGGCCGCGCTGGAGGCGGCGTCGTATGATTCGAGCCGCATCGCGGTGCGGCCGGCGGCGGTGGTGCGACCGACCAGGCGCGAGCAGATCGGCGTGCTGCTGAAGCTGGCGAACGAGCACGGCATCCCGGTGACGCCGCGCGGGCGGGGCACGACGCTCATGGGCTCGGCGACGCCGATCCAGGGCGGCTGGGTGCTCGACATGATGGGGCTCAACGCGATCCGGCTCGATGTGGAGGCGGGGCTGGCGCATGTGCAGGCGGGCGCAAATGTCGGCGCAATCCAGGATACGGCGGCGGCGGCGGGCTGGTTTTATCCGCCCGATCCGTCGTCGAAGGCGTATTGCACCATCGGCGGCAACATCGCGTGCAACGCGGGCGGCATGCATGGCGGCAAGTATGGGGTGACGCGCGATTTCGTCGTGGCCTTGAAGGGGTATTTGCCGACGGGCGAGTTCGTGGAGTGGGGCACGGCGACGCGAAAATTCGCGGCGGGGTTTAATCTGCGCGACCTCTGGATCGGCAGCGAAGGCATGCTCGGCGTGGTCACGGACGCGGTGTTGCGACTCATCCCGGCGCCGGCGGCGCGGTGGACCTTGCTCACGAGTTTCGTGGACGAGGTGTCGGCGTTTCGTGCGGCGCGGGCCTTGTTCGCGGCGCGGGTGCAGCCTGCGATCTGCGAGTTTCTGGATCGCGCGTCGGTGACGTGCGCGGAGTCGGCGATGAACACGACGATCTTCCCGGGGCAGCCGGGACGGCCGGTGATTTTGCTGGAGCTGGCCGGTTCGGACGCGGAGTTAAAGGACGCGAAAAAGGCGGTGCTGGTGTGGGCCGAGGCGCATGCGGCGGGCCACCGGGCGGCGAAAAACCGCGCCGAGGCCGAGGCGCTCTGGGCGGTGCGGCGCAAGTGCTCGGGCGCGATGTTTCAAATGGGCGACGCGAAGCTGAACGAGGACATCACCGTGCCGCTCGGGGCCTACGAGGAGTTCGCCGTATGGCTGGAGCAACTACGCGTGAAGTCGGGCCTCGCGATCCCGGCCTTCGGGCATCTGGCGGACGGCAATTTGCACGTGAACATCATGTATCACAAGGCGGTGCCTAAGGAGGTGCGCGCGGCGGAGAAGGCGGTGTTGGCGTTGATGAAAAAAGTCGTGGCGCTGGGCGGCGCGATCTCAGGCGAGCACGGCATCGGGCTGGCGAAGACGCCTTTCCTGCGGCTCCAGCATTCGGAGGCGGAGATCGGGGCAATGTTGGCGGTGAAGCGCGCGCTCGATCCGAAGGGCGTGTTGAACCCCGGAAAAATGTTCGAGGTGTTCGAGGTGTGGAAAGCGCCGCGCGTGACGGTGGCGTTTCCGTGGGATCACAAGTGATCGGTATCGGGTTGGCTGCGCTCGTTCAGGAAGCGCACCAACATCTCCAGCGCCTCGCGACCGGCGGCGGTGTCGAGGTTGAACTGGTATTCGTGGGGCAGGGGAGGCTCGTGGTCTTCGGGGAAAAACAGGGTTTCCACGGACACGCCCAGACTGCGGAGTCGTTCGGCAAATTTGATCGACTGGGGGAGAAGCGGGTCGGCGTTGCCCGCGCTGATGAACGCGGGCGGGAACTTGACCGTGACGTATTGCGCGACGGAGAAGGTCTCGAATCTCGGGGCGTTTTTGAAATCGCGATGTCCGCTATAGGCCCAGAGCACGGTGCGGAGAAAACCGCCGAAGGGGCCTTCGGTCGAAATGGTGGCGAGGTCGTAGCCGCCGCAGAAAAGCGCCAGTCCGCGCAGGCTTTTGGCCGGCACGGCGGGCGTGATGCCGAGGGCTTTCGCGTAGTCCGGGTCGGTGGTGAGCGCGGCGATCTGGGCGGCGATTTGCGATCCGGCGGAATCACCGGCGAGGAAGATGCGCGAGCCGTCGATGGAGAGCGCGGCGCTTTCGCGCGTCAGGTAGCCGAGGGCGGCGTTTACCTGGCGGACCGGGGTGGGGTAGCGGGCTTCCGGCGCGATGGTGTAGTTGACGCTCGCGACCGCGAAGCCGCGCGCGGCCACGATGCGGGCGTAGTTGGCGATCTGGTTTTCATCGCCCGAGACCCAGGCTCCGCCGTGAACCCAGACAAGGACCGGCCAGGCTTCCGGCGACGCGGCGGCAGCGGAACCGGAGGCGGGGAAAAACAGGTCCAAGCGCGCGTCGGGATCGGCGGGATCGTAACGCAGGTCCAGCCGTTCGCCCACGCCGGCGGGCAGGTGTTTTTCCAGCCCGGCGGAGGCGGCCGCGCTGCCGCGATCAAAGATGAAGCGGATGACCATCACGCCCGGCCACGGGCTGACGCGAAACGCGACCACCCCTACGAGCCCCAGAAACAGGCCGAGCGCCAATCCCCAGATGATGATTCGACCAAAACGAAGACCTCGGCGGGCGGATGATGCGCGTGCAGGCATGGTGCAAACGTGATGCGGGCGGGCTGCGCCTTGATCAAGTCCATCAAGTCTGCGCCGCCCGCGACCGCCTTCCACGGCGCGGTTGACGCGGGGCGTGCCGTCGCGCTTTGCTCATCGGCTAATTTTCCCGATTTACCTCCGCCCATGACCCACACGCACCACTGCGCCCAGCTCACCGCCGCCGACCTTGGCGCCACCGTTTCCCTCGTCGGCTGGGTGGATTCCATCCGCGATCACGGCGGCATTCTCTTCATCGATTTGCGCGACCGGAAGGGCATCACGCAGGTGAAGTTCGATCCGCAGGATCACGCCGAGCTTGCCGCGCAGGCCGCCACGGTGAAGCCCGAGTCGGTCATCGCCATCACGGGCGCGGTCGTCGCCCGCCCCGAGGGCACGGTCAACAAGAGCCTGCCCACCGGCGCCATCGAGGTCGCGGCCACCGCGCTCGTTATCCACAACATTTCCGACACGCCGCCCTTCCCGTTGACCGACGCGGGCGGCGACAAGGTCAACGAGGACCTGCGTCTCACCTACCGTTACCTCGACCTGCGTCGTCCGAAGATGCGCCACAACCTCCAGGTGCGCCACAAGGCCACCAAGGCCATCCGCGACTACTTCGACTCGCAGGAGTTCATCGAGGTCGAGACGCCCGCGCTCTTCAAATCCACCCCCGAAGGCGCGCGCGAATACCTCGTGCCCTCGCGCATCCACGCCGGCCAGTTCTACGCGCTCTCGCAGTCGCCCCAGCAGTTTAAGCAAATCCTCATGGTCGCGGGCGTGGAGCGTTATTTCCAAATCGCGCGCTGCTTCCGCGACGAGGATTTGCGCGCCGACCGCCAGATGGAGTTCACCCAGGTGGACGTCGAGGCCTCGTTCATCGATCGCGAGGACGTGTATCGCATCTTCGAGGGCATGATCAAAAAGGTCTGGAAAGACGTATTGGGAACCGAACTACAAACACCCTTTCTGCGTATGCCCTACGACGAGGCGATGAACCGCTTCGGCGTCGATAAACCCGACATGCGTTTCGGCATGGAGCTGACCGATCTCTCCGAAACCTTCCGCTCTTCCGCCTTCAAGGTCTTCCAGGCCACAGTGGCGGGCGGCGGTGTGATCAAGGCGATCAACGCCAAGGGCCTCGCCGACATGACCCAAGGCGAACTCAAAACCCTCGAAGACGTGGCGAAGAGCCTCGGCGCGAAGGGCCTCGCTTTCATCAAGTGCGAAGGTGGCGAGTGGAAGTCGCCCATCGTGAAATTCTTCTCCGACGCCGAAAAGGCCGCGCTCACCGCGCAGCTCGGCATCGAAGACGGCGACATGGTGTTCTTCGCCGCCGCGCCCTGGGAAAAAGCCTGCGCCATCCTCGGTCGCGTGCGTCTCGACGCCGCGCAACTCCTCGTGAAGCGCGGCAAGCTCACCATCCGCGCCGACGACTGGAAATTCCTCTGGGTAATCGAATTTCCCCTCATGACCTACGACGAGGAGGCCAAGCGCTACCTTGCCACCCACCATCCCTTCACCGCGCCCGTGCCCGAGGATTTGCACCTGCTCGACAGCTATCCGGCCAAGGTGCGCGGCCAGCACTACGATCTCGTGCTCAACGGCATGGAACTCGGCGGCGGCTCGATCCGTATCCACCAGCCGGCGGTGCAGGAAAAAGTCTTCAAAGACGTGCTCAAAATCCCCGCCGACGTGGTCGAGAGCCGCTTCGGTTACATGCTCCACGCCTTCAAGTTCGGCGCGCCTCCGCACGGCGGTATCGCCTTCGGTCTTGATCGCACGGTGGCGTTGCTTTGCGGCACGACCAGCATTCGCGACGTGATCGCCTTCCCCAAGACCCAGAAAGGGCAGGATCTCATGGCCCAGTCGCCCACGCACGTGACGGATAAACAGCTCAAAGAACTCCATCTCGCTGTGGTCGGGCCCGTTGCGCCTGCGGTATCCGAGCCCGGAGGAGCCCCCGCTGTCTGATAAAAATCGTTCATCCCACTATTTTTTCACCCGTCGCGCGTTTATTCGCCGACGGGTTTTTTGTGCATGTTACAGAGGAGAAACGCTCCGATTTACCTCACGTTTAATTTATCGTATGAAAATTGTTCAACGATTCGGGCAGCGTTGGCACAGGCCGTGCTTTTTCTGGCACTGAAACCTTATCGGCGACGATAAGCCCTCTCCAAGACAACAACCTATAACACACACGATATGAAGCTATGGTCCAAGCCCCTCTCCGGGCTGATTAAACTGACGGGTCTGCTCGCGCTCCTCGCGCTCGCGGTGCCTACCCACGGCCAGGAGGTCGCAGAAGCGGCCGAAACGGTTGCTGCTGCAGCCGAAACTGTCGCCGAAGCCGTCGAAGAAGCCGCCGAAGACGCGCCCGCTTACGAAAGCTACGAAGCGTTCGCCGAAACGCCCGGCTATGTGATCTTCACGATTAACAATCTGTGGATTCTCTTGGCCGCCGCGCTGGTGTTTCTCATGCACTTGGGTTTCGCCACCCTCGAGGCCGGTCTCACCCAGTCCAAGAACACGGTTAACATTCTGTTCAAGAATTTGGCCATCATCAGCATCGGTCTCCTCGGCTATGCGTTCTACGGCTTCAACGCCATGTATCCGGGCGACTTCAATGGCTTCTTCGCCTTGGGTTCCTGGTTCGGGGTGGACAATGACGACGTCGCCAACGTGACGGACGCCTACAACGCCGGCTACACCTGGTGGGGCGACTTCATCTTCCAGGCCATGTTCGCCGCCACCGCCGCCACCATCGTTTCCGGTGCCGTGGCTGAGCGCATCAAGCTCGTCAGCTTCCTGGTTTACGCCATCCTGCTTGTCACCTTCATCTATCCCATCACCGGTTCCTGGCAGTGGGGCGGCGGCTGGCTGTCCAGCCTCGGTATCGGCGGTCTCAACGAAGATGGCGAAGCGATCGGCTTCTATGACTTCGCCGGTTCCTCCCTCGTTCACGGCTTTGGTGGTTTCGCCGCTCTCGCCGCGGTCATCGTCCTCGGCCCCCGCGCTGGCAAGTATGTTGACGGTCGCGTCCGTCCCATCCTCGGCCACTCGATGCCTCTCGCCATGATCGGCGTCATGCTCCTCTGGCTCGGCTGGTTCGGCTTCAACGGCGGCTCGGTCCTCAGCGCCGACCCCCGCTCGGTCTCCTACGTGTTCGTGACCACCGCCCTCGCTGCCGCCGCTGGTTCCATCACCGCCATGATCGTTTCCTGGGTGCTCCTCAAGAAGCCCGACCTCTCCATGGCTCTGAACGGTGTTCTCGCCGGTCTCGTTGGTATCACCGCCGGCGCCGACTCCATCGGCATGTTCGGTTCCATCATCGTCGGTATCATCGCCGGTGCCCTCGTGGTGTTCTCCATCTTCTTCTTCGAGAAGATCAAGATCGACGATCCTGTCGGCGCCATCTCCGTGCATGGCGTGTGCGGTGTCTGGGGCACCCTCGCGGTCGGCATCTTCGGCGGCAAGAGCTTCATCAACCAGGCCGTCGGCACCATCGCCATCTGCGCCTTCGCCTTCATAACCTCCCTTATCCTCGCCTTCGTCGTGAAAGCCATCTTCGGCCTCCGCGTCAGCAAGGAAGAGGAAATCGAAGGCCTCGATATCGGCGAACACGGCAACGAAGCCTATCCCGACTTCACCGCCGCCCACAAATAAGGCACATCATTCGCCAAGCGGCGCACGGCGACAAACCTTGCGCCGCCTCGGCGGAAAACCTAAACCTACGCCTACATCTTAAACAATCATTCGCATGAAACTCATCATCGCCATCATCAAACCCTTTAAACTCGAGGAGGTTAAGGAGGCTCTCTCCGAAATCGGCGTCGAGGGCATGACCGTTACCGAGGTCAAAGGCTTCGGCCGCCAGAAGGGCCACACCGAGATCTATCGTGGATCCGAATACACCGTGGACTTCCTGCCCAAGGTGAAGCTCGAAATCGTCGTCGCCGACGACGTCGTCACCAAGACCGTGGAAGCCATCGTGAAAGCCGCCAAGACCGGCAAGATCGGTGACGGCAAGGTCTTCGTGGTCGCCCTCGAAGATGCCATCCGCATCCGCACCGACGAGCGCGGCGACGCCGCCATCTGAGGTAGCCAGCCCAACGTGGGCCGACATCCAAAACTGACCAAAGACGCATAACCAGCGTCGTCGAAGCCGACCCTTCACCGGGTCGGCTTTTTTGCGCCCTCCTCGGTTCATTTCGAAGATACACACTCGTGAATCCTTCCTATGTCTCCCCTCAAAGCCTGTTCGGTCAAAATCGACCACTCGTTCGCATGCTTGAAGTTAAAAATTTATATCGATAGCGAACAACATAAGCAGAGTTTTTGCATAAATCCCGCTCATCTTAGTTGTGTGTGGTCGTGGACGCGCTTGAGACCTTTGGAATTCGCGAGTTTTGCCCGATAAGGAACAGGCCGGACTCGACACCTCCGGGCATGGTGAGAAGGTTATTGGTCACCGCTCCGCTTATCGTATCAACCCCATCACTACAATTCTTATGAAACTCATCATCGCCATCATCAAACCCTTCAAACTCGAAGAGGTTAAGGAAGCCCTGGCCGCCATCGGCGTCGAAGGCATGACCGTCACCGAGGTCAAAGGCTTTGGCCGCCAAAAAGGCCACACCGAGATCTACCGCGGCTCCGAATACACCGTGGACTTCCTGCCCAAGACCAAGCTCGAGATCGTCGTCGGCGACGACCTCGTCGCGAAGGCCGTGGACGCCATCGCCGCCGCCGCCAAGACCGGCAAGATCGGCGACGGCAAGATCTTCGTGCAAAACGTGCTTGAAGTCGTGCGCATCCGCACCGACGAGCGCGGCGAGTCCGCCGTCTAAGTTTGTTGTAGGGCGGGGTCGCCGCACCCCGCCGCGTTGACTTCCGACTCGACAACCCGCCCCGCATTCCGCACGCCTTCGGATCGTGAATAGCGCTATCATCATCGCCTCCACTATTATTACCCGCCCCCCCGGGCCGGGAATCTTGGCGTAAGCGCGCGACACGCACGCCTCCGATTTTCCGAAACCCCGGGCCGAAAAAGCCCGGGGTTTTTCGTTTCCACCCATCCGCAAGCTCCCCACGTTCACCCATTCCCATCCCGCAAATGAGCAACGAAGTCAAAATCTACGACACCACCCTCCGCGACGGCACCCAAGGCGAAGGCATCAGCTTCTCCGTGACCGACAAACTGCTCATCGCGCAAAAACTCGACGCCTTCGGCGTGGACTACATCGAGGGCGGCTTCCCCGGCTCCAACCCCCGCGACATCACCTTTTTCGCCGAGGCCAAAAAGCTCAAGTTCACCCACGCCAAGCTCGCCGCCTTCGGCTCCACCCGCCGCGCCGGCATCAAGGCCGAGGACGATCCCCAGCTCAAAACCCTGCTCGAAGCCGAGACTCCCGTGCTCACCCTCGTGGGCAAGACCTGGACCCTCCACGTCACCGAGATCATCCGCACCACGCTCGAGGAAAACCTCGCCATGATCGAGGACTCCATCCGCTACGTCACCGCGCAGGGCCGCGAGGTGATCTACGACGCCGAGCACTTCTTCGACGGCTACAAAGCCGACTCCGAATACGCCCTCAAAACCCTCCGCGCCGCGATCAAGGGCGGCGCCGCCAACCTCACCCTCTGCGACACCAATGGCGGCACGCTCGTCGATGAGTTCCAGGCCATCGTTGCCAAGGTCGTCGCCGAGTTCGGCGCGGACAAGGTCGGCGTCCACACCCACAACGACTCCGGCCTCGCCGTCGCCCTCTCCCTTGCCGGCGTGACAGCCGGCGCGACCCTAGTGCAAGGCACCGCCAACGGCTACGGCGAGCGCACCGGCAACGCCAACCTCTTTACCATCCTGCCCAGCCTCTTCCTGAAGATGGGCAAGACCGCTCGCTGCGCCGCCAAACTCTCCGAACTGCGCGAGCTTTCCCTCACCTTCGACGAACTCGCCAACCTCAAGCCCGACGGCAAAGCCCCCTATGTCGGCCTCAGCGCCTTCGCCCACAAGGGCGGCCTCCACGCCAACGCCGCGCAAAAAGTAAAATCCTCCTACGAGCACATCGACCCGTCCCTCGTCGGCAACCGCACCCGCGTGCTCGTCTCCGACATGGCCGGCCGCTCTTCCGTCGCCATGAAGGCCCGCGAACTCGGCTTCGAGCTCGACGAAAAAGCCCCCGAGATGAAGTCGCTCATCGAGCAGCTCAAGGACCTTGAATTCCGCGGCTACGAGTTCGAGGCCGCCGACGCTTCGCTCAAACTCCTCATCGCCCGCACCCTGGGCCGCGCCAAGTCCCACTTCGAGGTCGAGGCCTATCGCGTCATTGTCGAGCGCGGTCCCGAGGGTCGCCTGATGGCCGAGGCCACGGTGAAGCTCAAGGTGGACGGCGAACCGCGCCACACCGTCGCCGAATGCGTCGGCCCCGTCGGCGCGCTCGACAAGGCCCTGCGCCTCGCGCTCGAGCCCTCGTATCCAAAACTCAAGGACGTCGAGCTCCGCGACTACAAGGTCCGCATCCTCGACGGTCGCAACGGCGCCAACGCCCGCACCCGCGTGCTCATCGAGAGCGGTCGCGGTCACGAGGTCTGGGGCACGGTCGGCGTGAGCGACAACATCATCGACGCCTCCTGGGAGGCCCTGCTCGACGCCGTCAACTACACCCTCGGCCAGGCCTGAGCGGGCAGGGCGGGACCGCCGGGCCCGCCGCTCCGTTTGTCGGCGGGCGCAGCGCTCCCGCCCTACCTTTTAAAACTCCGTTTCATGAAACGCCTCCTCTGGATCGTCATCGCCCTCGGCCTGTTCGCCGCCTGCATCGCGTGGGTTCTGCGCACGCGCTCCGGCGACGCCGCCACCAAGGTCGTTTACACCTACGCGAAGCCCGAGCGCCTCGATCTGCGCCAGACCGTTGTCATCAACGGGACCATCGCTCCCGTGCTCTCGACCGACATTCGTTCCGAGGTCAGCGGCCGTATCGCGCGCGTGCTCGTCGAGGCCGGAGCCTCCGTCGAGGCCGGCCAGCCGCTCATCGAACTCGATCAAAGCACGCTGCAAGTGCAGCTCGACGACGCCCGCCTCGGCGTCGAGGCCGCGCGCTTGCGCACCGAGCGCGCCCGCCTCGAATACGACCGCCTCCAGTCCCTCGCCGCCAAGGCCCTCGTCACCGAAAAAGAGCGCAAAGAATCCGAGATCGCCTTCCGCCTCGCCGAGAACGAAACCGCCTCGCAGGAGGCCCGCGTGCGTCTGCTGGAAAACTCTCTCTCGAAAGGCGTCATCACCGCGCCCTACGCCGGCCGCGTGCTCAGCGTCGCCGCCCGCCCGGGCATGATCGCCACCGGCGCCGACGCCGGTCGCGAGGGCAACACCTTGCTCGAACTCGCCGACCTCGCGCAGCTTCGCGTCGAGGCCGCGATCAACGAGATCGACGTCGCCCTGCTCACCCTCGGCATGCCGGTCGAGATCACCTTCGAATCCGTGCCCGAGGCGAAGGCCAGCGGTCGCATCACCTTCATCGCCCCCGCCGCCGGCAAGGCCCCCGGCGGCGAGGCGACCGGCGCCTCCGCCTCGCGCGATTTCCCCTTGCAGATCGCCATCGAAAAATCCCACCCGCGCGTGCGCCCGGGCATGACGGCCCGCGTTCACATCGAGACCGCCGCCGCCACTCAGGCCCTCGCCGTGCCGCACAACGCCGTGTTCAACGACCACGAGACCGGCGACTGGTTCGTCTTTGTCCGCGCCACCGATGCCGCCGCCGAGCCGGTGAAAACCAAGGTCGAGCTCGGAGTGCGCGACCGCCGCCACGTCGAGATCAAGTCAGGCCTCGCCGACACCGCCGAGATCTCCCTGCAACGCCCGCCCGCCGCGAAATTCAGCCAGGACAAGTGAGCCGTCCGCCCGCGTCGATGAGCCCCGCACCCGAAGTCCTCCGTCTCGACCGCGTCGGCAAATCCTACCCGATGGGCGACACCATCGTGAACGCCCTCGTGGACGCGTCCTTCACCCTGCACGAGGGCGAGGCCGTCGCCATCCTTGGTCCCTCGGGCTCGGGCAAATCGACTCTCATGCACCTGCTGGGATTCCTCGATTCACCCAGCTCCGGTGAAATCCTCTTCGAGGGTCGCCCCGTCGCCGCGCTCACCGAACGCCAGCGCGCGCGCATTCGCGCCGAGAAAATCGGCTTTGTTTTCCAGGCCTTCAATTTGCTCCCTCGCCTCACCGTGCGCGCCAACGTCGCCCTGCCGCTCACCTACCACGGCGGCGAGGTGCCCGACGCCGCCGCGCGCGTAGATCGCGCGCTCGAACTCGTTGGCATGACCAACCGCGCCCATCACAAACCGGGCGAGCTTTCGGGCGGACAACGTCAGCGCGTCGCCATCGCCCGCGCGCTCGTGAACGAGCCGCGCATCCTGCTCGCCGACGAACCCACCGGCAACCTCGACACCAAGACCGCGGCCGCGATTTTAGATTTGTTCAAGGAGTTGAACCGACTCGGCCGCACCATCGTGGTTGTCACGCACTCGCCCGAGATCGCGGCGCATTTCAAACGCCAGCTCCACGTGCTCGATGGCGGCGTGTCGGAAGGAGGCGCGCAATGAACCGCGCCGCGGTTCGGCAGGTGGAGCGTGTTGACCTCAACACGCTTGGTTCGGGCGCGGCGGGGCCGCGTCAAACGCGTTGGGGTCAACGCGTCCCACCCTGCGGATCGGACACGCTTCGCTTGCCGTCGGAAGGAGGCGCGAAGTGAAGCGGCTTTTCTCCGGCGTGATAAACGGCCTCGGCGAAATCTGGGGCCACAAGCTCCGCTCGCTCCTCACCATCTCGTGCGTGATGCTCGGCGTGGCCTCGATGGTCGTTACGACCGGCTTCATGGAAGGATTTTTCGGCACCTGGGAAACCTCGCTCAACGAGCGCGGCGGCCTGGAGAAAATCACCGGTGCGCCGCGTTCGCTCTCGGATCGCCAGGCGCCGCTCGCGCCGGTGTCGCGCGGCTTCACCCTGGAGGACGCGCGCGCCCTGCGCGATCTCGTGCCGGGCCTCGGCGTGCTCTCGCCCGAGATCGACGATTCGAACGTGCGGCTCACGCGCGGCAACCGCCGCTACAACGGACGCGTGCAGGGCGTTACCGACGGCATTTTTGAGATCAACCGCTACGACGTCGCCGAGGGGCGTTATTTCTCCGACCTCGATTTTCACGACAAGGCCGACGTCATCATCATCGGCAGCGAGGTGCGGGAAAAGTGTTTCGCGCCGGGCGAGAACCCAGTCGGGCGATTTCTCGATTACAACGGGCGTCCGTTTCTCGTCATCGGCGTGTTGCGGCATTACGAGCGCCTCTACGGCACCTACAACACGCTGCGCTGGAAAAACGACATCGCCTTCATCCCCATCACCACGATGGCGGCCAAGGTGAAGCGGTCCGACCGCCTCTCCTGGCTGAACATGAAGGCGCAGGATTTGTCGCTTTTGCGCGAAGCGGTGGACGCGGCGGGCAACGTGCTGGCGCAGCAGCATCGCGGCATCATCGACTTTCGGGTGACGACGAACGAGGAGGCGCTTGCGAGCTTCGCGAGCACCAAGGCGAGCTTCGTGATCGGCGGTAGCGCCATCGCGGGCGTATCGCTGCTCGTGAGCGGCATCGGCATCATGAATCTCATGCTGGCCTCGATCAACGAGCGCGTGCGCGAGATCGGTATCCGCAAGGCCATCGGCGCTACGCCGTTCAACATTTTCAGCCAGTTCGTGGCCGAGGCGGTGACGCTGAGCTTGCTCGGCGGCGCGGCGGGTGTGGCGGTGGCGGTGGGCGCGATCAAGGGGCTGGCTTACGTGATCCCGCCGGGCAGCGCGCCCTTGCTCGCGCCCTCGGCCTTCGTGGTGGGCTTCGCGTTCAGCGTGACGGCGGGCGTGCTCGCCGGCGTGTATCCCGCGATCCAGGCCGCGAAACTCGATCCCATCGAGGCGCTTCGCTACGAATGATGGCGCTTTACCGGTATTGTGCTGCGGTAGGCCTTTGTCTCGGCGCGGCGCCTGTTTCCTCGCTGGCGATCTAGGTGGGTGTATTTGTTTAGAACGGTTACCTGTGATCGAGTGGTGCCCGAGGCGGGACTCGAACCCGCACTTCTTTACAGAAATTCGATTTTAAGTCGAAAGCGTCTACCATTCCGCCACTCGGGCAAAACCATCGGCGCTTATGTGGGAAAAATTTGCTGCGCGACGCGAGCACTCAAATCTCCGAAACCTTTGCTTTTTCTTGATTCGGGCTTCGGCAATTTGCGCTCCTTTTCGCCGGTGCCAGTTTGACGCAATCATTCCGGTGAGGGTGCCCGCCCCTTGGCCCGCCAATCGCTCCTTGCCCTCTTCGCGTCGCGCCCGCTTTCATTTTCCCTTATAACATGTCCCAGATTATCGCCGTCATCGATTTCGGTTCCCAATACACGCAGGTCATCGCCCGCCGCATTCGCGAGTGCCAGGTCCTCTCCAAGATCTATCACTACGCCACGCCCGCCGCACAGCTGAAGGCAGACGGCGTCATAGGCATCATCCTCTCCGGCGGCCCGAGCAGCGTCTTTGCGAAGGACGCCCCGATGCCGGACAAAGCTCTCTTCGAACTCGGCGTGCCCGTGCTCGGCATCTGCTACGGCATCCAGCTCCAAGGCTTCCTCCTGGGCGGCAAGGTATCCAAGAGCACCCATCGCGAATACGGCCACGGCGTGCTCACGCTCCAAAAGCCCGGCCGTCTCTTCCAAGGCCTGCCCAAAAAGCTCAAGGTCTGGAACTCCCACGGCGACCGCCTCATCGCCCTGCCGCCCGGCTACACCGCCATCGGCACCACGGAAAACTCCGAGTTCGCCGTCATTGAGGACCGGAAGCGCAACTTCTACGGCATCCAGTTCCACCCCGAGGTTTTTCACTCCGAACGCGGCATCGACGTCATCCGCAACTTCCTCCTTGGCATCTGCGGCGCGAAGCAGGACTGGACCACCAAGGACTATATCAAGCATGCCGTCTCCGACATCCGCCGCAAGGTCGGCAAGGAGCGCGTGCTCCTCGGCCTCTCCGGCGGCGTCGATAGCTCCGTGGCCGCCGCGCTCATCCACAAGGCCATCGGCAAACAACTCACCTGCGTGTTCGTGGACAACGGCCTTCTTCGCGCCGGCGAGCGCGAGCAGGTCGAGAAACTCTACGCCGACCACTTCAAGATCGACCTCCGCGTGGTGGACGCCTCGAAGCTTTTCCTCGGCCGCCTCAAGGGCGTCTCCGAGCCCGAGGCCAAGCGCAAGATCATCGGCAACACCTTCGTCGAGGTATTCGAAAAATCACTACGCTCCATCGGCGGCGCCAAGTGGCTCGCCCAGGGCACGCTTTATCCCGACGTCATCGAATCGGTCGCCATCGCCGGCAACCCGGCCGCGCTCATCAAATCCCACCACAACGTCGGCGGCCTGCCCGAGCGCATGAAGCTCAAGCTCCTCGAACCGCTCCGCGAACTCTTCAAGGACGAGGTCCGCGCCGTCGGCGAGGCCTGCGGCTTGCCCCGCGAGGTCGTCTGGCGCCAGCCCTTCCCCGGTCCCGGTCTCGGTGTGCGCGTCGCGGGCGACATCACCAAGGCCAAGCTCGACGTGCTCAAGGCCGCCGACTCCATCCTCCAGGACGAGATGATGAAATCCGGCTACTACTGGAAGGTCTGGCAGTCCTTCGCCGTTTATCTCCCGGTGAAATCCGTCGGCGTCATCGGCGACGAGCGCAACTACGCCGACGTCATCTCGCTGCGCATCGTCGAGAGCCGCGACGCCATGACCGCCGACTGGGCGCGCCTGCCCTACGACCTCTTGGCCAAGATTTCCTCGCGCATCACCAACGAGGTGCGCGGCGTCTCCCGCGTGCTGCTCGACATCAGCTCCAAACCGCCCGCCACCATCGAGTGGGAATGAGCGATACCACCCGACTTGCGTCGAACGCGGAACCCGCTCGCTTAATCGCTTTCACATCCACAACTCCCACCATGATCTACTCGCTGCCGTCGTTCTCCCGTTTGTTCGTCACGCTCGGTTTCACCCTCGCCGTCGCTTCCGTCGCCCATGCCGATCCGGCCACCTTGGCCAAAGCCCGTGCCTTCATCGGTCCGGAGTCGGCGATCGAAGCGGTCAACAGCCTGCGCTTCACGGGAGAACTCGAAGTCGTTGAACCCGGTTCCCCGACGCCGGGCGGCGCCCGACTAGAGATCATCTTCCAGCGCCCCGACCGCCAGATCATCACCGCCACCAACGAAAACCAAACCGAGACCACCGCCCTCGACGGCTACGATGCCTGGCAACGCATCACCGACCGCGCCGACGCCTCCCGCTGGCGCGTGAACCTCCTCGGCCCCGATCAAATCAAGCGCCTTCGCGCCAACACCTTTGAGAACCTCGCCTTCTATCGCGGCATCGAGACCCGCGGCGGTCGGATCGAAGACCGCGGCTCCGTCTCCATAGACGGCGTCGCTTGTCGCAAACTCGCCTTCGTTTACGAGCCCGGCATCGCCTTCATTCGCAGCTTCGACACCGCCACCGGCCGCCTGATCCTCACCGAAACCGATGGCGGCACGCGCATCCGCGAGCAAGGCGACCTCCGTTCCGGCGGCCTGCGCTTCCCCAAAATCATCGAGACCGTCAACACCTTGTCCGACGGTGGCGAACGCACCATTCGCGTCACCTTTCACTCCGTCGAAGTAAACCCCGCCATCGATGATTCGATTTTCGCGGTTCCCACTCTTCGCGAATAACTTAAACAGTTTTGCAGGCTCCTCGCCGTTTTTCCGTGGTCAGGCGGGGCGGATTGTCCCCAATACGCAGACGAGGCGCGCTTCGCCCTGACTTAAATCCAGAAAAACAACGCGTTGGGGTCAACGCGCTCCACTTCGCTTAGTTTTGAGGTCGTTCAACGATGACCTTACGGACTCTTTCCCGCCGGAAGCGGCCAAGAACCTAAACCCGTGTCCGCCCCGTCGGACGCGGGTTTTTGTGTCCTTTCCAAACCGCAGCCAAATCCCGGCTCGCGCCCCGGCTGGCTACGTGCCACGTTGTCACCTTTCCGTTTCGTTCGTTCCCCCTTCGATTAACCGTCAGCAGAACTCCATCCGTGCGCGTCCTCCAGTCTGCCTCCAAGACCTTTGAATCCGAAATTTCCGCGTTTTGTCGCGGTGCCACCGTGCCGAAGGAGATCCACGACACCGTGGCCGCCATCCTCGCCGATGTCCGCCACCGCGGCGACGAGGCCGTGGGTTACTACGCCGCCAAGTTCGACGGCGCCAAACTCCGCGCCCGAGACTTCCGCATTAAGGCCGCCGACATCGCCGCCGCCGCCAAGCGCCTCCCCGCCGCCGACCTCAAATCCCTCAAAGCCGCGCACGATGCCATCGTCGATTTTCACCAAAAGTCCCTGCCCAAGAACTGGCTCGCCAAGAACCCCCACGGCGCCGCCGTCGGTGAAAACTTTTATCCCATCCGTCGCGTCGGTCTCTATGTGCCCGGCGGCGAAGTGCCGCTCGTCTCCACCGTGCTCATGACCGCCACCTTGGCGAAGCTCGCCGGCTGCCCCGAGATCGCGGTCTTCACGCCCTCCAACCCGTCCGGCAAAGTCTCCGACGGCACCCTCGCGGCGCTCCACCTCGTGGGCATCGACGAGGTTTACTGCGTCGGCGGCGTGCAGGCCATCGCCGCCGCCGCCTACGGCACGCTCAGCATCTCCGCCGTCGATAAAATCTTCGGCCCCGGCAACGCCTACGTCTGCGAGGCCAAGCGCCAGGTCTTCGGCACCATCGGCGTGGACTCCCTTCCCGGCCCCAGCGAGGTCATGGTCGTGGCGGACGACAGCGCCGACCTCGCCTTCGCCGCCTCCGACCTCCTCGCCCAGGCCGAACACGGCTCCGGCCGCGAAAAAGTTTACCTCGTCGCCCCCGACGCCGCGACCTTGGAGGAAGTGCGCACCGAGCTGACCAACCAGCTCAAGTTCGTGTCGCGCGCCGAGAAGATCACCAAGGTCCTCGCCACCGGCTTCATCGGCGTCGTCGCCAAGTCCGCCGAGGACATCGCCCGCGTGGCCAACTTCGTCGCGCCCGAGCACTTGGAGCTGATGGTGAAGGAGCCTCTGCAAAAGACTCTGCTCAAGACCATCACCACCGCCGGCGCCATCATGCTCGGCAACCACACCCCGACCGCCGTGGGCGACTTCACCGCCGGCCCCAGCCACGTGTTGCCCACCGGCGGCGCGGGCCGGTTCTTCAGCGGCCTCCGCATCGCCGATTTCCAGCGCCGCACCAGCATCGTCAAATACGACAAGGCCTCGATCAAGAAAGCCGCCCCGGTCGTCGCCGCCTTCGCCGCTCTCGAGAAGCTCGACGCCCACGGTCGCAGCGTGAAGATTCGCGCGCTTTGATCCCCGGGTAGGGCGGGACCGCCGGGCCCGCCGCTCCGTTTCCGAACCGGACGGCCCGGCGGTCCGTCCCTACCTTACGCCATCATGTCTTCTCCGCTCTCCCTCGCCCTGCCGCACGTCGCGGCGATGCACGCCTACACGCCCGGCCTTCAACCCACCGAGGCCGGCTGGGTGAAGCTCAACACCAACGAATGCCCGTATCCGCCCAGCCCGCGCGCCGCCGCCGCCATCGCCGCCGAGCTGGCCGACGTCGGCGAGAAACTCCGCCTCTACCCGAACCCCAAGGCGACCCCGCTGCGCCAACTCGTCGCCAAGCTCCACGGCCACGGACTAACCGAGCAAAACGTGCTCATCGGCAACGGCTCCGACGACGTCCTGAACCTGCTCGTGCGCGTCTTCGGCGGGCCCGACGCGCCGACCTCGTTCACCCTGCCGAGCTACTCGCTCTACCCGGTGCTCATCGCCATTCAGGACGGCCGCTCCGTGCCCGTGCCCTTCGACCGCTCGATGCGGCTGCCCATCGACGCGCTCGCCGCCACGCCCGCCCGCGCCTGCTTCCTCACCTCGCCCAACGCGCCCACCGGTATCGGTTTTTCAAATACGGAGATCGTCAACCTGCTCGCGCGCTTTCCCGGCATCCTCGTGCTCGACGAGACCTACGCGCCCTTCGCGCGCGAGAACGCCGTGGCCCTGCTCGCCGCGCATCCGCGCCTTGTCATCACGCGTTCGCTCTCGAAGGCGCAGGGGCTGGCCGGGCTGCGCGTTGGCTACTGCCTTGCGCACCCCGAGGTCATCGACCTGCTCGACCGCGTGCGCGACAGCTACAACGTCAACCGCCTCAGCCAGGCCGGCGCGCACGCCGCGTTGACCGACGGCGATTACTACGCGGGCGTGATCGGCAAGATCATCCGCACCCGCGATTACTGGTTTGGCGAATTCACGCAAACGCGCGGCTGGTTCACCTACGAAAGCCAGGCCAACTTCCTTTTCACCGAGCCGAAGAACGCCAAAGGCGAGACCGGCCCGGCGGTGGCGAAGTCGCTCTACGATTTTTTCCTCTCGCGCCGCATCCTCGTGCGCGCCTTCCCGAACCATCCGCTTACCGCGAGTTTCCTGCGCATCAGCATCGGCACCGACGAGGAGATGGCGGCGGTGGACGAGGCCATCGATGCCTGGCTAAAAGCTTGAGCAGGAGAACGGACAGGAATGTCCGTTCTCCGGTTCGGGCTGCCGCTTCGCTCGACATTGCTTTGGTCGCGCGTAGATGCTCACGTTTTTCCATGTCCGCCAATCGCACCGCCTCCATCGCCCGCAAGACCGCCGAGACCGACATCAAGCTCACGCTCGATGTCGATGGCTCCGGCCGCTCCACCATCGCCACGGGCGTGCCGTTCTTCGACCACATGCTCACGCTGTTCGCGAAGCATGGCCAGTTCGACCTCGACGTGACCTGCGACGGCGACGTGGCGGTCGATTACCATCACACCGTCGAGGATGTCGGCATCGTGCTCGGCGAGGCGTTTAAAAAAGCCCTCGGCGACAAGAAGGGTATCGTCCGTTACGGCTTCTTTTTTGTGCCCATGGATGAGGCGCTCGCGCGCGTCGTGGTGGACCTCTCCGGTCGCGCCGCGCTCGTTTACGACGTCGTTTCGCCGACCATGTATGTGCGCGACTTTAATCTCATTCTCGTGAAGGAGTTCGCTCGCGCCTTCAGCAACGCCCTCGCGTGCAACCTGCACGTGAAGCTCGAATACGGCGAAGAGCCGCATCACGTCGCCGAGGCGATTTTCAAAGCCCTTGCTCGCGCGCTCGACGCCGCCACGCGCATCGACGCCCGCGCCGCCGACCAGATTCCCAGCACCAAGGGCGTCATCTGAGGAGCGGCCGGCCGCTTTCCCGTATGTTTATGGTCTTTCCTCGGCTCTCGCGCGTTTCGTCGCTTGCCGCGTGCTTCGCGGTTTGCGCCATGGGCGCGCCCGCGTTCGCCGTTTCGCAAAACTCCTCCGCCTCCGTCTCGGGGGAAACGACAAGCGCGCCTGCATCGGCTCCCTCCAGGGCCGACGTCTCGGCGCATCAGGCGCGCCGCCATCACTACGTCTTCGCGCACCGCGCCCTGCCTTCCTGGTTTTTCAAACACACGGACATGTTGTGGGAACGTCTTTCGTCCGACGGCTCGCGCGAAATCGGCGAACTGTGGAAAAACGTCGGCGAACATCTCGAAGAGACACACCGCATCCCCGCCGCCGGCCTGCGCGTGGAGAAACTTGATCCGGTCGTCGGCCATGACGCGCTCCTGATCACGCTGCCCGAAGCCGCGCGCATGGCGGAGGCCGCCTTTGTGCTGCTGCTGCGCAAGGAGGGGCGACTGCATTATCTCACCTATGAACTCACGGTGGGGCCGGATTTGAGTTTCAACGCCGACCGCGCCGTTTTGTGTGCCTGGAACGCCCAGCCCTCCCATCTCAACTACGGCTTGGCCGGCAAGGTCGACCGGGATGTTTTTCTGCGTCTCGCCTCCGCATGGCTTTCCGATTCGTCCGCGAAAAGCGCAGCCTCGTTCACGCCCGCCGATCCCTCCCCCCAACCCCCGAAACGCCCATGATCGCCGTCATCGACAACGGAATCTGCAACCTGCGCTCCGTCACCAAGGCGCTCGAAGCCGTGGGCGCGGAAGTGCGCATCGTGCGCACCCCGCTCGAAGTCGAGGCCGCCGACGCGGATGGTCTCGTGCTCCCCGGCGTGGGCGCGCTGCGCGATTGCGTCGCCGCGCTCAAGGCCACCGGGCTCGACCAAACCGTGCGCGACTGGATCGCCGCCGACCAACCCTTCCTCGGCGTGTGCCTCGGCATGCAGGCGCTTTTCGACGAATCGGAAGAGGGTGGGGCGGACGGCGGTTTCACCCCAGGCCTCGGGATTTTCCCCGGCCGCGTGGAACGCTTCCGGCGTCCGCCCGAATTTAAGATCCCCCACATGGGCTGGAACACCGTGCGCTTCACCCAACCCGATTCGCCCTTGCGCGACGGACTCGAGGTCGAGGGCGAGGCGTTTTATTTCGTGCACAGTTTCCACTGCCGCCCGGCCGATCCCTCCCTGGTGCTGGCCGAGTGCGACTACGGCGGCGCCTTTGCCGCCGCCATCGCGCGCGGCAACTGCTTCGCGACCCAGTTCCACCCGGAAAAGAGCCAGGCCAAAGGACTTCGCATTTACCGAAATTTCGCGGCCGCCGCCGCGCGCAACGCCGCCGCGCCGGTTTGATCCGGCCGCCGCCGCTCCGGCCTTTGGCAAAAACCGCCCCGTGATTCGTCGCGCGGCGGCAATTTGTGTTTACACCCTCGGACGCGCGCCGAGTTTTTAGGGGCTCCGCGAGCTTCTTTTTCGAAGACGGCTCGCGGATTTCTCCCCACGTTCCTCATGCCTCCGCACCCGATGCACCTTCGCCTGCTCCTGCCGACTGCGGCCTGGATGAGTGCCCTTTTTCTCCTTGGCTGCCAGCATCGCTCCGCCACCGCTCCCGCCGGGGAGCCCGCCGCCGATACGGCCGCCGCTTTGGCGCCTCCGCCGCCCGTCAGCGTCAGCTACGACGCGCAAATTCGCGAAATCCTCACCCTCGCCCGGTCCGGCTCCTGGATCGAAGCCGAGGGCAAGGCCGTCGAACTCAAAAACCAGGCCCCCGCCGATCCCGCCGTCGATCGCGTTTACACGTGGACTCTCACCGAGGGTCAGCGCCGCCGCGACCGCGCCCTCGAGACCGAATTCCGCCAGATCGAATCCATGGATTCCCGCTTCGCCAACCAGCTCAGCGACGTTATCCTCGACCCCGATTCCCGCGCGCTCGATCTGCCGCGCAGCCTTCGCAGCGCCCTCGACGACGTCGAAAAAGCCTCCGACATACCCGAGGCCTACGGTCGCACCATCGAGCGCACCGCGCCCATGGTGGGCCTCGACGAGCGCACGGCCGCGCTCATGGACGAGGCGCTCAAGCAACGCATGACGCTTCAGGTGGACGACCTCACCCTTGAATCCATCGTCTTCACCGTCGGCAAAAACACCGGCATCAA
This sequence comes from Opitutaceae bacterium, assembly GCA_036770725.1. Classification (GTDB taxonomy): domain Bacteria; phylum Verrucomicrobiota; class Verrucomicrobiia; order Opitutales; family Opitutaceae; genus IMCC26134_A. The sequence continues at coordinate 6,324 of DAIPIP010000005.1, read as the reverse complement.
CTTTGTCGCCGATCGCTCGCTGCCCCAGTTTCAACGCAAGCTCAGCGTAAACCTGCGCGACGTCCCCGTCTCCCAATTCCTCGACTTCGTATCGCGCCAGATGGGTCTGCATTTCGAGGTCGGCGAAAACCTCGTGTGGATCGTGGACGCCAAGGACGCGGGCAAAAGCGGTTTCGAGGAAACCCGGTTTTATCGCCTGCGCCGCGGCTTTGTTTTGCCCGCCCAGTTCGGGCCGACCGAGATCAACGAGGTTCGCGTGCGGGACAAGGATAGGGAAACCGTCACCGCCAATCGCAAGATCGAGGACTTCGTGCGCGACGGCGCCCCGCTCGCGCCCACCATCGACCAGGCGATCAAACAATTTTTCGGCGGCTCGAAATACCTCATCGACTATGAGCGCAACATCATCGTGGCCACCGGCACCCGCGCCCAACACCGCACCCTGGAGGAGATCATCCGCGAGTTCGACCGGCCCATTCAGCAGGTGCTCATCGAGGCGCGCTTCATCACCATCACCGAATCGGCCTACCAACAGCTCGGCGTGAATTGGGAGACCGGTCGCGCGCTCAACGCGCCGCGCGCCGCCGTCGATTTCACCGGCTTGGGCGCCAACGTCGGTCTCGGCCTGCAGAAAACCTTCACCAACGTCCTGAGCGACCGATCCCTCACCGCCACGCTCAACGCCCTCGAACAAAGCGGCGAAAGCCAGACGCTCAGCGCGCCGCGCCTCACCGTGATGAACAACCGCCCCGCCACCATCCGCGACGGCCTCACCCAATATTTCTACGAGGAATACACCGTCTCCCAAACCATCCTCGAAAACCGCTCCACCTCCTCGCTCGTGCCCAAGGGCAAACCCACCAAGCTCACCGCCGGCGTCTCGCTCGACGTGCTCGCCAGCATCGGTGGCGACGGGCGCAGCATCATGCTCGCGCTCAAACCCGCCGTCTCCCAGGACGTGGAACTCGTCACCTTCGCCACCGTCAGCGACCTCGACGCCGCCGGCCGCGTGGTCAACACCTTCGACATCCGCCTGCCCCAGTCCCGCGACCAGGAAATCTCCACCCGCGTGATCGTGCAATCCGGCGAGACCGTGGTCATGGGCGGCGTCATCGAAAACGAGCAAACCACCTTCACCGAGTCCGTGCCCGTCCTGGGCAAACTGCCCGTCATCGGCGCCGCCTTCCGCACCAAGACCGAAATCAGCCGGCCCCGTTACCTCGTGATTTTTGTCACCGCCACGCTGCTCTCCGAAAGCGGCGAATTCATCCGCTACGCGCCGTCCTCCGCCGCGCCCGACTCGTGAGTTTTGGTCACCGCCGATGACGCCGGAACCCACCTTCAAACGCCTCCTCGACCGCCTGCGCTTCGGTCCGCGCGCGCGGCTGGCGTTGGAACTCGACGAGCGGGGCGCGCGTCTTCTGCTGGTCAAGCGTTCGGGCAACGACGTTCTCGTGGTCGAAAAACTCGCCGCCGATCTGCGCGCCGATGGTTTGGTCGGCCCCGGCGAGATGGCCGCGCGCCTGCGCTCCCTGCTCGCCGAGCTTCCGGACTCCGCCCCCGCCACGCTGGTGTTGCCCGCCGGTCGCACCCACTCGCAGCTCATGTCGCTGCGCGACGGCGAATCCCGCGCCGCGGCCGACCTCGCGCGCGTGGTCGGCGGACGCCAGTTCGACGCGGTGCCAAGCGTGTTCGACGCCCGTCCCCTGCGCCCCGCCGCCCGCCACCCGCGCCCCGTCTGGGTGAGCATCGCGCGCGAGGCCGACGTGGAGTTGCACCTTCTGCGCTGCGGCCTTCCGGCCGAGCGCGTGGCCGCCGTGGTCGGGGCCGACGCCGCGCTGGCCGCCGCGTTCACCACCTTGCCCCAACGTCCGCCGCTCGCGGTGCTCGTCGAGCTCGGCGCCACCGCCGGCCTGCTCGTGGTGGTGGAGAACGACCAGCCGGTGTTCGCCGCCGATCTGGATTGGGGCGTCGCCCAAATCGTGTCGGCCCTCGCCGCCGATCTCGGCCTTAGCTCCTTGGAGGCGGAGGCGATCCTGGCCCGCGATGGCGCGGAGCTTCTTGGCACGCGGTCCGCCCCGCGCGTGGCCGCCGTGTTGCGGGGACTTAAACAGGCGGTCGAAAGCCTGCTGCGCGACCACGCCCGCGAAGCCGGGCAAGCGGCCGAGCATTTGCTCTCCGCGCCGCGCTGGGTCTCCGGCGACGGGTTGGATTCCGGTCATTCCCACGAGCTTTTCGCCCGCGCCCTCGCCGGCCCCGTCGAGCCCGCGCGGGCCTGGCCGGTCGTGCCCATCGAGGCGGGCGGTCAACATGCCTTAAACGGTGGCGTGCTCGCCTACGGATCCGCCGCCATCGCGCTTGGGCTGGCGGATGCTCCGCCGAATCTCGCCCCGCCCGCGCTGCGCGCCGCGCGGCGCGCGGAGGCCTGGACCGCCGGCTTGCAGGCCGCCGCTCTGGCCCTCGCGGCGGTGGGCCTGCTCGTCGCCGCGCTCACCCTGCACGCGCGCTACGGCACGCTGCGCGATCGCGAGGCCGAGGCGGCGGCCCTGCGGGAAGCGCGCGCGGTGGTGGCCGAGTTGCTCCGCGCCCGGGAGGATCGCGAAATCGCCTACGTCGAAGCCTTGCCCGGGCTCTATTTTCAAAAACGCACGCGCGATTTCATCGCGGCCACCCGCTTGCTGCGCGAGCAGCGGGGCAACGGGGATTTCTGGTTCGCGCTCGTCGCCGACACCGAAACCTACCAGGCCGGCTCGCTGCCGCAGGGCAGCCCCTCGGCCGCTCCCGAGACCCAGCTCCTCGCCCTCTGTCTCGCCCGCCCCAGCGGTCTGGTGGTCGAACTCAGCTTCCGCCCGGGCGGCGAAGATCCGCTGGCCAAGGTCGGCGCGCTGATCGCGGAGTTGCGAGACACGGGGGATTTCGCCCGCGTGGATATTTTGCCCGCCCGCGCCCGCCAGACCGCGTTGGCGGATCGCGCGGTGTTTGCCGCCGACGGCGCGGATTTCGCCCTCCAGTTGGAAACATTTCCGTTCGATGGCGTCGTGCCCGCTTCCGCTTTGCCCGCCGCATCAGGCACTTTGTTCGGAGCCCCTCCGCGATGAATTTCGCCTCCACCAAACTCTTCTGGCGGGTGCTTTTGCCGGTCGCGCTGCTCCTGTTCGCGGCCTGGTGGCAGGTGGGTTCGCTCGCGCGTCGCGAAGTCGCGCTGGCGGTCGAGACGAAAGCGCTGCGCGCCGAGCTGGCGCAGGGCGGCTTCGAGCCCGAGACCGCCGCCATTGCGGCGAGGCGCGACCAGGCGATCGAGGAAGCGCGCACCCTGCGTTACTTTGGCGAGTTTGCGCGCCGCCTCGCCTCCGACCCGCTCGTCCTGCGCGCGGAAGGACAACCTTTTCAACTGATCGAGTTTGAACGCGAGCGCGCCGCCATCGCGCAGGAGCTGCGCTCGCGCGCGGGCGACGCAAAGGTGGGTCTCGACGCCAGCGCTTTCGAGGTGTTGGCCGACAACTCCGAAAGCCCGGCCCAGCCCCGACGCCGCTGGGCCCAGCTTGCGTTGGCGCGGGAAGTCGCCGCCCGCGCCGTCGCCGCCCGCGTCGGCGCCTACGAGGCGCTGCCCGTGCCGGCGGTGCGCGAGCTTCGCGTCGCCCTCTCCACGCCCGTGCTGGCCGAGGAGATCTTGTTCGCCGCGCGCGTGACCGGCGATAGCGCGAGGGTGCAGGCCTTCGTCGAATACCTCGCGCTCGGCGTGGAGCCCGGTGATCCGCGATTGTTGATCGAGCACCTCGTGCTTCGCAAAGACGGCATCAGCACGCCCGACCTCGCCTCCGCCACCGTGGTCGTCGCCGCCTTGCTGCCGCCTTTGCAAACTCCGCCCGCCACGCCATGACCTTCGCCGCCCGCAAAGTTCTTCGCGCCTCGGTGCTGCTGCTGATCCTCGCCGTCGGACTCGTCGGTCTGGCGCTCTCCCCCGCCGCCGCGACCCGCCTCGGGAGCGGAGCGACCTTGGCGGGCACGCCCGAAACCGAGCCCCTGCGCATCACCGCCCGCCAGGCCGATACCTTTGCCTTTTTTAACGACGGTCGGGCCGCGATCGAAACGGGCAGGGGATTGTTTGAGACGGATTTTTTCAAGCCGGCCCCGCCTCCGCCCAGACCCGCGCCCAAGGCCGCCCCGCCGCCCCCGCCCCGCAAAATCGCCGTCGTTTATCGCGGCTTCGCGAGCTTCCCCGGCGGCGCCGGCCTCGCCTACCTGGCGGTCGACGAACGCGTCCGGGAAGTCGGTCTCGGCGAGGCCGTGGCGGAGGGCTGGACCCTGCTCGAATACAACGCCGACCAAGCCGTCCTCGTGAAAGACGGCCAACGACTGGCCCTGCCCTTCAACCGTGCCACCGCGATCCCGGCGGCCGTCAAACCATGAATCCCGCCGAACCCATTTTGGAAGCGTTGCAACGCCATGGAAAACTGGAGACGGCCCAGCTCGACGTGGCCCGCCGGCGCGCGGAATTGCAGGGGCTGCCCCTCCATCGCGCGGCGGTGGACCTCGGCCTCGTCGGCGAAGCGCCGGCCTACCGCGCCGCCGCCGAGGCGCACGGGCTGGAATTTGTCACGCTCACCGACCTCATGATCCCGCCCGAGGTGCTGGAACTCGTCTCCTCCAACCTCGCCCTCGAACACCGCTTCGCGCCGCTTTCCGTCGGCGAAGGCGTGCTCGTCGCGGCCTTCGCCGAGCCGCCCTCGCTCGCGGAACTCGGACGCTTGCGTCTCCTGCTCGGCCTGCGGGTGCGCGCGCGACTTTGCGGCCCGACCGCCTTTCGCGACTTCGCGCGCCGCCACTACGGCCTCGGGGCCGACACCATCCAACGCCTGCGCACCGACCGCGCCCCCGGCGCGGGCGGCGGCGAAATCGTGTTCGACGTGCAAGGCACCGACGCGCCCGACGACGCCACGATCATCCACTTTGTTGATCAAATTCTCACCGAGGCCCTTCGCCTTGAGGCGACCGACATCCACCTGGAGCCCTTCGCCGGCGCGGTGAAATTGCGCTACCGCATCGACGGCCTCCTGCAGGACGTGCCGGTGCCCGACGGCCTGCGTTCGCACTACGTCGCGCTCGTCTCGCGTTTAAAAGTGATGGCCGAACTCGACATCACGGAGCGCCGCCTCGCCCACGACGGACGCATCGCGATGTCCCGGGGCGGCGCGCACTACGACTTGCGCGTTTCCATCATTCCCACCGCGCACGGAGAGACGGTGTGCCTGCGCGTGCTGGGCCGCGACCGCCTGCTGCTCGATCTTTCCCACCTCGGCATGGATCCCGCGCAACGCTCGCTCATGGAGCGGCTCGCGAACCTGCCCCAGGGGCTCGCCCTCATCACCGGACCGACCGGTAGTGGAAAAACCACTACACTCTACGCCCTGCTGGCGAGCGCGCGCGACGGCCGCCGCAAGATCGTGACCATCGAAAACCCGGTGGAATACAAACTCGACGGCGTCTCGCAAATTCAAACCCGCGCCGAACTCGGCCTGGATTTCGCCTCCGGCCTGCGCTCTGTCCTGCGCCACGACCCCGACGTGATTCTCATCGGCGAGATACGAGACCGCGAGACCGCCGATGTCGCCATGCATTCCGCGCAGACCGGGCATCTGGTTTTCTCGACCCTGCACACCAACGACAGTCTGAGCGCGATCACCCGCTTGATCGACCTTGGCGTGGAACCGTGGGTCATCGGGGCCTCGCTGGTTTGCAGCGTGGCGCAGCGCCTCGCGCGCCGGGTTTGTTCGCGCTGCGCCGCGCCCGACGATGCCATCGCCCCGGAAGTGCGCGCCGAGATGTCCACCGCGCTGGGCATCGCCCCCGGGGAAGTCCGCGCGAAGCACGGCAAAGGTTGTGCCGAGTGCCGGGGCACGGGGGAGCGGGGTAGGGTGGCGATTTACGAGTTGTTCCTCATCACCGACGAAGTGGTGGACAGCCTCGCATCGCCCGTGCGCACGGTCGCGTTGCGCGAACTCGCCCGCCGCCAAGGCTGGCGCCCCCTGCGCGAGGCCGGCTGGCGAAAAGTGCAGGACGGCGTGATTTCCATCGCCGAGAATCAGCGCCTCACCCGCCGCCTTCAGCTGCACGCATGAAAGCACAGACCCTTTTATAAAAGTGCTCCGTCACGGAAGCTGCCTGTCTCTGTGGCTATTCCGAAAAAATCCGAGACATGGGATACTAGGCCTGAGTGCGTCAAAACTCCAAAACCCCGGAGGGACCGGTTCTATACCAATCACCCCAAGCTTTTGGACTCTGAATTACAGGTAGGGCGTGACCGCCGGGCGCGCCGATTTGGTT
>DAIPIP010000128.1:1821-8417 GCA_036770725.1 Opitutaceae bacterium | reverse complement strand
AAAAACTGAAAACCATCCCGCTGCGCACCAAGTCCACTTTCCGAGGGTAATCCCACCTCATCGGTGCGGGCCGGACTGTGCAGCGGTCGCGAGGTCCGCGTTGCCAGTGCTTTAAAGCCTCCGGCCGCATAGCGCTCCAAGTGCTTGTAGGCGGTCTTCCGGCTGATGCCAAACTGCTCGCACAGCTCCGTGAGCGTAAAACGCTCCGTCTGTGCTAGCGCGACGAATCTTATTAACTCTTCCATTGGGGTCGTGGTCCTCCAGGGCATATGCCCCACTGTGTAACCTACGTCCCCGGACAACTTGTCACCTAGGTCTCCGGGTCATACCGCTCGACGCCCATTCGGCTCGACGGACTCCGTCACTGGGAGCGCCGGCATCCTGCCGGCCATATATCCCCGTAGGCTTGAACATAAGTTCAAGTGCCCGCCCCGTCTCCGTCCCGCCCCCGCCTTGCCAACTGGCACGCAACTCGCACTCTCCGTCGCATGAGCACCGTCACCGAAATCGAGACCGCCGTCGAGAAGCTCAGCCCCGCCAAGTAACGCGCGATCGCTCTCCACCTCGGTGAATTTCTCGTCTCTGCTGAGCACCGCGAAGAGCTGGACCGCCGTCTCACCGCCGAAGCCAAAGACGTCGGTCGTCCTTGGAGCGAAGTCCGCGCTGAACTCCTCCGCCGATAATTGATCAAATTTCACCCTCATCCGGCTGTCTTGCCTGCCCACGATAAACTAACACCTTTCTCGCCATGAACGAACTAGTCTTTGAAGTCACCCAAGAGGCCGACGGCGGCTACGTCGCCGAGGCGCTGGGAGAAGGCGTCATCACCCAAGCCGACACGTGGGAGGAATTGCGCGAAAACGTTCGAGAAGCTGTAGCCGCCTATTTTTTTGACCGCCCGGCCCCCCAGCGCCTGCGCCTGCATCTCGTCCGCGACGAGGTAATCGCGTGAAACTACCTCGCGACGTTTATGGCCGCGACCTCGTGGCCGTGCTTTGCCGCAACTGGGGCTACGTCAAGGTCAACCAGGTCGGGAGCCACATCATCCTCCAGACGGAAGCGCTCGAACATCACCGAGTTTCAGTCCCCGACCACAAACCGCTTCGCCTCGGCACTCCTAACGCAATTTTGCGCGAGGTAGCAGCCGCCAAGCGCGCCACGCGTGAAGCAATCCTCGCGACCTTGTGACCCCGAATAAAACAACAAAACTCGGCCTGCCCCCGTCTGCCTTCTCATGGGCTGGCCGGATATGCCCTGGAGGACCACGACCCCGATGGAAGAGTTAATCAGATTCGTTACGCTGGCACAGACGGAGCGTTTTACGCTCACAGACCTGTGCGAGCAGTTTGGGGTCAGCCGGAAGACCGCTTACAAGCACTTGGAGCGCTATGCGGCCGGAGGCTTTAAAGCACTGGAAGCGCGATCATCGCGACCGCTGCAAAGTCCGGCACGCACGGATGAAGCGATCACCGCGTTGATTCTCGCGGAGCGGCGGCTTCACCGCACGTGTGGGCCGAAGAAGCTGCGCGTGGTGCAGCGAGGGGCGTGTCGCAGTCGCTATCCGCGTTCGAGGCGGCGTTGGATCCACTTCGGGTCTCGGCGGCAGTCGAGGACCGCCCACACTTCCGCCGCGTCGGCATTCACTTCGTAGTAGATCGCGAAAGGGAATATCCGCCCCAGCATTCGATGCCGACCGAGCACGCGGCGGTGCACACCGCCGTAGAGCGCGAGCGAGTCGATGTCCGCGAAGAGCGAATCCAAGAACTACGCGCCAAGTCACGGCTGCTGTTTTTCATGGAACGCAAAACCGTCGGACAAATCGGCCTGCGCCGAAGGAAGAATGCCAACCTTCACAGATGGCGTTCGCGGAGCTGACGCTTCGCCTCGTCCCAAGCGACGAAAGTTTCGCTACCTTCGGCGACGCGTTTTTCACGCTCGCGCAGGATGTCGGCATGCCAGGCGGGCGACTCGAAAGCGTCTGCGTCGCGGGAGAGATCGGCCCAGAGCGTTTCCATGACGCTCAGTTTCTCCGCCGTGGTCATGCGGTCGAGAGGAAGGACAACATTCATGAGCGAAAAGCTAGGCGATGGAGGTATTCGGGCAAGGCGTAAGGGGCGGAGGAATAGGGGCGGAATTTTTCGAGGCAAAGAGCGCAAACAACGCAATGGGAAGAACGCAAGGGGCGGGTGATTGGCTGCCGGCCTTTGCTCTCTTGGCGTTCTTTGCGGCAAAAATCAGGCGACGCGCAGCACTGCGTAGGATTTTTTGCCCTTACGGAGGAGGATGTATTTGCCGAACAGAAGGTCGGTCTCGGTCAGGGCCCGGGCGGGCTGGGCGGGGTCGCTCTTCACGTTGTTCACGTAGGCGCCGCCGGCCTCGATGGTCTTGCGGGCGTTGCCTTTTGACGTCTCGAGCGCGGCGAGTTGCAGGGCCTCGGCGAGGGTGAGGGCGGGCTCGGCGGCGAGGCGTTCGCGGGGGACGTCCACGGTCGGGATCTCGCCTGCGACGTCGAGGAAGGTTTCCTCGGTGGTGTCGCCGATCTCGGCGCCGAAGAGGATGGCGCTGGCCTTGAGGGCGGCGTCGAGGGCGGCTTCGCCGTGGACGAGTTTGGTGACTTCGCGAGCGAGGGCGCGGTGGGCTTCGCGCGCGCCGGGGTTGGCGGCATGGGCGGCTTCGAGGGGCTCGATCTCGGCGCGGGAGAGGAAGGTGAATTTGCGCAGGTATTCGCAGACCTTGGCGTCCTCGGTGTTCACGAAGAACTGGTAGAGCTTGTAGGGGCTGGTGCGGGCGGCATCGAGCCACACGGCGCCGCCGGCGGTCTTGCCGAACTTGGTGCCGTCGGACTTGGTGATGAGCGGAAAAGTCCAGCCGAAGGCGGTGGTATCGGAGCCGAGTTTTTTGCGGATGAGGTCGGTGCCGGCGGTGAGGTTGCCCCACTGGTCGGAGCCGCCGATCTGGAGTTCGCAATCAAAAGTCTGGCGGAGGTGCAGGAAGTCGTAGGCCTGCAGGAGTTGGTAGCTGAATTCGGTGTAGCTGATGCCGCTGTCGCCCTCCATGCGGGATTTCACGGAATCCTTCGCGAGCATGACGTTGAGGGAAAAATATTTTCCGACGTCGCGCAGGAAATCGAGGAAGCTGATGGGCGCGATCCAGTCGGCGTTGTCAACGAGGCGGGCGGGGTTGGCCTGGACGGAAAAGTCGAGCAGGCGGGAGAGCTGGGCCTTGATGCAGGCGATGTTGTGGGCGAGTTGCTCGCGGGTGAGGAGGTTGCGCTCGGAGGAGCGGCCGGAGGGGTCGCCGACCATGCCGGTGGCGCCGCCGGCGAGGGCGAGCACGTGGTGGCCGGCGCGTTGGAAGCGGGCGAGGGTGAGCTGGCCCATGAGGTGGCCGACGTGGAGAGAGTCGCCGGTGGGGTCGAAGCCGCAATAGACGGTGAGGGGCTTGCCGGTGGCGAGGCGGGCGCGGAGGCCGTTCAAGTCGGTGCAGTCGGCGAGGAGGCCGCGCCATTGCAGGTCGTCGATGAGGTCGGAGGCGGTGGTGGCGGACATGAGAAAGGGAGTTGGGGAGTGAGTGAAAGAGAGTGAGGGCGGAGCGATGACCGCAAAAAGGCGCAGAAGGCGCAAAAACGGAAGGGATGGCAAAGCCGGATTAAGGCCGGGCGTGCGTGGAATAAATGTTCGTATTACGAACATTAGTTCGGGGTCCGGTTTCGCTTAAATTTGAAAGTGAATAGCGGTGGCGGCGGGGGCGCGGGTAGGGGCGGGGGCGTGATGAGGCGCGGTGGTGGCGGTGGCGCGCGATCTGATCGCGGGCGGGGTGGCGCTGGTGGCGGTGTCGCGCGGCGCGGACGGCGCGGTGTTCGTGAGCGCGGACGAGGTCGTGGTGGCGCGTCCGCCGGCCATCGCGGTGCGCAGCACGGTGGGCGCGGGCGACGCGATGGTGGCGGGCATCGTGGCGGCCCGGTCGCGGGGGCTGGGCCTGGCGGACACGGCGCGGCTAGCGACGGCGTTTTCGTTGCACACGCTCACGCGCGGTGTCGGGGCGGCCGACAGTGATGCGCGTGCGGCGGTGCAGACGTTTGCCGCGCGGGTGGAGGTAAGCTGGCGGTAGTTCGGGGACGCGGCTGCGGCCCCCGGGTTCTTGCTAGACCACGGGCGGCTGGGCGGAGGGAGTCTTCTTTTCGAGGCGGGCGAGGAGTTCGACCACGATTTGGGTGAAGTGTTGCGCGGCTTCGCCGTCGGGGGCTTGGGCGACGAGGGGCGCGCCGGCGTCGCCGGCGACGCGGACTTCGGGGATGAGGGGGACCTGGCCGAGGAGGCTGGTGCCGAGGCTGTCGGCGGTGAGTTGGCCGCCGCCTTCGCCGAAGAGGGCGTGGCGGATGCCGGCGGGGTCGGTGAACCAGCTCATGTTCTCCACGATGCCGATGAGGGGGACGTTGACCTTTTGAAACATGAGGCCGCCCTTGCGCGCGACCTGGGTGGCGGCGGGCTGGGGCGTGGTGACGAGCACCGCGCCGTCGAGGGGCAGGGTTTGCACGAGGCTGAGCTGGGCGTCGCCGGTGCCGGGCGGCAAATCGACGAGCAGGAGATCGAGCGGACCCCAGTCCACGTTTTGCACGAACTGCTGGATGGTCTTCATGATCATGGGGCCGCGCCAGACGACGGGGGTGTTGTCGTCCACGAGGAAGCCCATGCTCATGACTTTGACGCCGTGGGCCTCGATGGGAATGAGGCGGGAGCCCTCGCCCTCGCCGGAGACCTGCGGGCGTTGGCCGTGGAGGCCGATCATGAGGGGGACGGAGGGGCCGTAGATGTCGCAATCCATGAGGCCGACGCGGCCGGGGCGTCCTAGTTTGGCGAGGTGGGCGGCGGCGGCGACGGCGAGGTTGACGGAGAAGGTGGATTTGCCGACGCCGCCTTTGCCGGAGGCGATGGCGACGGCGTATTTGATTGTTTTGGGGGCGGAGGCGTTGCCGCCGAGGTTGGCGCCGGTGGCGGCCTTGGGGGTGGCGACGGCGATGTCGATGACGACGTCCTTGACCTCGGGGATGGCGCGGAGGCAGGCCTCGACCTCGCGCTTGAGGTGGAGGGGGATCTTGGGGTCGGAGGTGGTGAGGTTGAGGGCGACGCGGGCGGTGCCGTCGAGGAGGGCGGCGCTTTTCACGAGGCCGAAGGAGACGATGTCGCGGCTGAAGCCGGGGTATTTGACCTGCTTGAGGTGTTCCTTGAGGGCGTCGGGTGTCATGGGCGTATAAAAAGGATTGGGAACGGGATTGGCGTTGAGCGGTCGAGTGGCGGGGTAAATAGATGGTGCGTCAACGTCGCTTCCCACTTTCCCCATGTTCATACGATTTTCCTTACGGTCCCGCAGTGTTTCCCTAATCGCGCTGGCGCTGTTGGCGCTGGTGTCTGGTGTCGTTTCGGCGGCGCGTGCGCAGACTAACATCGGCGATGTGATCGTGGAGGGCGACCGGATACCCAGCACGCCGATTCGGGTGGCGGGGGCGACGCCGGAGATGAACACGTTGGTGAACCAGGCCTTCGCGGCGCATGGCGGGTTTCGGCGTCAGGCGCAGGGGTTTGCGTTTGATGTGCGGTTCGCTCCGGCGGGCGCGGCGAATCAGGTGCAGGTGACGGTCACGCGCGCGCAGGGCACGGCGGTGGTGAACCAGGTGGTGAGCGGGGCGACGCCGCGCGAGGCCTTGTTGCGGGCGGCGGACGTGGCGGTGCGGGCGATGTCGGGCAAGCCGGGTTTTTTTGCGTCGAAGCTGGCCTTCATCGGAGAGCGCACGGGGAAGCCGGAGGTTTATACGAGCGATCTTTTTCTGGGCGAGGTGCGGCAGATCACGAACGACAAGTCGCTGGCGTTGACGCCGCGCTGGTCGCCGGACGGGTCTCGGCTGCTTTACACGAGCTATTTTCGCACGGGGTTCCCCGATATTTTCGTGCTCGATCTGGGGTCTTTGCAGCGAAACACCTTCGTGAGTTTTAAGGGCACGAACAGCGGCGCACGCTTCAGCCCGGACGGGCGCAACGTGGTGATGGTGTTGTCGGGCGAGGGGAATCCGGAGATTTATGTGGGGACGGCGCAGGGGCGGCAGATCACGCGGAAGACGCGGACACGAGCGATCGAGTCGTCGCCGTGTTTCTCGCCGGACGGTTCGCAGATCGTGTTTACTTCGGACGCGGCGGGCGGGCCTCAGCTTTACATCATGGCGGCGGCGGGCGGTGAGGCGCGGCGTCTGCCGACGCGCCTGAGCGGCTACTGCGCGGAGCCGGACTGGAGCCGGGCGGACCCGAGCAAAATCGCTTTCACGGCGAAGATGGGGCGGAATTTTCAGATCGCGGTGCATGACCTGAAGGCGGGAATAGCGAAGGTGGTCTCGAAGGCGGCGTTCGACGCGGTGGAGCCGAACTGGCTGGCGGACGGGCGGCATCTGGTGTTCACGGCGCGGGCGGCGAACACGAGTAGTATTTGGATTTTGGATACGGAGACGGGCAGGGCGATGCAGTTGAGCGCGGCCTCGGCGGGGAAGGTGTTTCAGGCCAGCGTGCTGGATCCGCGCTGAGCGGCGCGGAGGAGGCGCGCGGCGCGCG
>DAIPIP010000128.1:0-1721 GCA_036770725.1 Opitutaceae bacterium | reverse complement strand
GTCTCCGCCAGCCAGACGGCGGCGGCGAGGAGGGCGAAGCTGATGGCGAGGCGGACGGGGTCGGCGGACTCGCGGAAGAGGAGCACGGACACGAGCACGCCGAGGGGGATTTTGGCGTTGTTGAGCGCGGCGAGGGTGCCGGCGTTTACGCGGGCGAGGCCCATGTTCCACAGGAAGAAGCCCGCGCCGCTGGCGACGATGCCGAGGAAGGCGAGCACGAGCCATTGGGTGGGCGTGGGCGTGAAGGCGGTCCAATCGGTGATGGGCGCGGAGACGAGGGCGGTGGCGGTGAAACCGCCGAGGGCGAGCCAGGCGAAGAGGGGGGCGTCGGACTTGATTTTGGCGAGGGCGGGGCGGGTGCGTTTGTAGGCGATCTGGCCGGCGGCGAAGCATAGGTTGGAGCCTTGGACGAGGACGAAGCCGATGATGGCGTCGGGGGTGCCGACGCCGCGCCAGACGAGCACGCCGGCGCCGACGGCGGAAAGCAGGGCGGCGGCGGCGTGGCGGGGGCGGAGGGTGTTGTCGATGGCTGAGTCGAGCAGGACGACGTAGAGCGGGGTGAGGATGGTGAAGAGAAAAACTTCGTGGCCTTGGAGGTGTTTGAAGGCTTGTAGGTAGAGCAGATACATCGCGCCGAACTGGACGGCGCCGATGCCGGCGAGCCAGAAGGAGGTGGAGGCGGCGAGCAGGCGCGGGCGCAGAAAGGGCAGGAAAACGAGGAAGGTCAGCCCGAGGCGCACGGTGGCGATGGCGGGCGAGGAGAGGTCGCCGAGGAAGTGTTTGATGAGTCCGGGCGAGAAGGCCCAGAGCAGGGAGACGAGGAGGAGCAGGGGCATCGGAGTGGGAGCTGAATTCAGGCTAAATCCAGCAGCGGAGACCGCAGAAGTATCCGCGGTCAAATCCGACTGCCGTTTCCAGGCTCAGCGGAAGAGCAGGGCGGGGATGGCGCAGGTGCGGAGGAGGGTGGCGGTGGTGCTGCCGATGAGGAGGTGGCGGATCTTCATGTGGCCGTAGGCGCCCATGACCAGTAGGTCGATGCCGTCGGTTTTGACCTTCTCGCCGATGACCTCGATGGGGTGGCCGGCCACGAGTTCGGAGGTGACGGTGTAGCCGGCGGCCTCGAGCTTGGCCTTGGCGGAGGTGAGGCCGCCGGAGATGCGGGCGTCGCCCGAGCCGACGCTGAGGAGGTGGACGAAGCAGCCTTTGAGCAGGGGCGAGGCGGCGAGGTAATCCACGGCGCGGTCGGCGCCGGGGCCGGCGTCGTAGGCGAGGAGGACGCGGCGGATGGGCTTGAACACGCGCGCGGCGACGAGCACGGGGTGTTTGCAGGTGCGCACAACACGCTCGAGGTTCGAACCGAGGTGCTTGTAGTCGAGCGAGGTGTTTTCTCCGCGTTTGCCGATGACGACGAGGTCGGCCTCGGCGTCGTAGGCTTCGAGGGAGTCGGCGAGCGAGCCGTGCTTCTGGTCGGCGACGACGTTGGCGATACCGGCCTTGGCGAGGTGTTCGCGGGCGGCCGCGAGGATGACGCGGCCCTTGGCGTGGGCGAGCTTGGCCTTGGCTGCTTCGAGTTGGACGAACTCTTCGAGCAAGGCGGACTTGGCGCCGAGGCCGATGGCGCCGGTGAGGTCGGCGGTGTCGGCGGTCTCGTGGTGGGGATCGACGAGGTGGAGGACGTGGATGGAGGCGCCGAGTTTCTGGGCGGCCCAGGCGGCGTGGTC
>DAIPIP010000127.1:0-8476 GCA_036770725.1 Opitutaceae bacterium | reverse complement strand
CCGCCGGTCGTCTCGATATCCCGGCTATCCACTGAAAACAGCGAGGAACCACCTATCCTTACTTTAATAATTCACAGTAAATACTTTAAAACATTTTATTCACGTTTCTCTCCGTTATCGGCGGGAACCCTCGAACGCGGTAAAACAACCTGAAATCCGTCTTCGTCCCTCGCCCCCGCCACCAATGCGGAGGTAAGCCCTTTAAGATATTCCCGTTGTGCAATTCCTTGGTTTACCAAGCGCGTCATCCGCGGCAAAGGGTCCGAAAAACCCCTCACCAGCCGACTGGTGGCCAGTAGTTCCTCAAGATAAATGGTCACCAAGGGCCCGAAACCCCGCTCGCCCGGCAGCACGAAAATCAATTCGCCGGGTTTCAACCGCACCTCGGCGCGCCTCTTCGCACCACCCTCCACCACAACCTCTGTCTCCAAACGCGCGGGCCCATCGAGGCATATCACCTTAAGCCCCTCATTCTCGACCGCCTGTAAAATCCACGTGCCATCGCCGAGCCGCACCTCGCTCCCAAAGGTCTCGACCAGCCGCACCTCGTTTCCCGGCACCACCAACAAAGCTGTGCCCGCAAGCAAACGCCCTCCACCGGGGCGCGCTTGAAAAACCGTGCGCTGCCCCAGCCGCCACCGCTCCCCATCGGGACCGCCGACCAACTCCAGCCTCGCCCGCAACCCGGTGGTCGCCGTCTCCCCGGGACCAAACTCCGCGCCTGCCTTCACGAAACGCAAAGGCGCCCCCGCTTCCGCCGGACGAAACTGCACCCGCCCGGTCGCCTCCGTGACCGACAACCATCGCGATGCGGCCGTCACCTCCACCGCATCCAGCGTCACCGTCGGCTCCGTTTCCTCCCTGGAAGTTCCCGTTTCCGCCCGTCCCGATGCCCCTGCCATAAGCATGGCTAAAACGAAACGCCCCGTTAACCCCACCACCGCCCTTGTCGCGGTATTGCCGGAGATAGCGGATCCGCGCGCCGTCTTCATTTGCTCTTCATCCGATAAACCCCGTCCCAATTCGCCTCCGGCGGCTCCGCCATCAACTGCGCGCAACGCCCCAGCATCACCGTGGACGGATTGTTTTCCACGCCGGCATCGAGCCCCGGCCTCAGCGGTTCCAGCTCCGCCGCCGCCGTGAAAGCCGCCGCCGCCGCCGCCCAGTCCTGCCGCAAATACGCGGCGCGACCCTCGCCAAACTTCGCCAAACAATCCCGCGTCTTCTCCGTTATCTCCTGCTCCAACCCCACCACCTCGAAAATCTCCACCGGCTCGCTCCGTCCCTTCACCACGATGCGGTCCAGCGAACGAAACACGCACGCGCAACCGTCGGCACGCGCCGCGCGCACCGTGTTTTCCGTCGCCAACGAATACACCCCGAAAGCCTTCGCGCCGCTTTCACAACGCGCCGCCAGATTCACCACATCCCCCATCATCGTGTAGTTGAAACGATGGTTCGACCCCATGTTGCCCACCACCACACGCCCGGAGTTCAGGCCGATTCGCGTGCGCATCGCATGCACCAACGGCGGCCAACGATCACCCTGCGCGCGCCAATACTCCCGCAACTCGGCCTGCCGCTTCTGCATGCGCGCCACCGCCTCGCAAGCGCGCGCCGCATGATTCGGCAACGGCACCAGCCCGCCAAACATCGCCACGATCGCATCGCCGATATACTTGTCCAACGCCCCGCCTTCGTTTTGCAGGATGTCCGTCATCGCCCCGAGATATTCGTTCAGCAACACCACCAAATCCGCCGGGGACAACACCTCCGCAAACGAGGAAAACCCCTGTATGTCGCTAAAAAACGCCGTAATCTCCTCCTCGTGCCCGCCTAGCTGCGGCTCCGCCCGTGCCTCCACCAACCGCCTCACCAGCTCCGGCGATACATAAGAGCCGAACATCCGCCGGATACGGTCACGCTTCGCCTGCTCCTCGCGAATCTTCATCGTCGCGAAAACCGCCTGCTGCACCGCAAAGCCCGTCAACGGCAACGCGAGCGGCACCATCAGATTCGCGTTAAACAGCAGCACCAGCCCCGCCACCGCGGGCACCACGGCGAGGAAGACCACGAGCATCACGTATTGATTAAACGGATACCGCTCCAGCACCCACGCCGCGCCCACGCCGGCCAGCAAAAGCCCGACCAGCAGCGGCCACACCGGCGCATGCCGCAGATGGTCCCCCGCCAGGATGTTTTCCAACGAGTTCAGATGGAACAGCACCTTGGGCGTCTCCGCGCGCAAAGGACTCGGCCCCATGTCCGTCAACCCGCTCGCCACCTCGCCCACCAAGACGATGCGCCCGCCGGTCTCGGGAACCGCCACCTCCTCGCTCATGCCAAACTCCACCCGCGGAATGAGCCGATCCAGCACACCCGGATGTCCCTCATCACCCGTGTAGGACAAAATCTGGATGCCCGTCTCCATGCCTTCGCCCGCGAGGTCGTGCCGGAAATTAATCACATAACGCCCCGCCTCGTCTATCGGTATGCGCACCTCGCCCGCCCGCTCCGAACGTAGCGTCACCGCCACGCCCGGCTCGATGCTCACCTCCTCCGGCGACACCTTCCAATAAGTCATCAGCGTTTGCAGCACCAGCCCCGCAAAAACCCGCTCACCCACCCGCACCACCATCGGCAAACGCCGCACCACCCCGTCCTCGTCCGCGTCCGCGTTCAAAAACGCGAAGCCCGCCGCGCCCAACACCCCCTCGATCGGCAAAAGCGCCCCGCGATTATCCGGCAGCCGGGCCAACACCTCCGGCGCACAAGGAATCGGCCGCGTGCGCCCCAACGTCGTGGCCGGTTTGCCGCCCGACCAGTAGCCGGTCGCCGCCGGATCGGTGAACGCCCCCATGATCAACGGATACGGCGCGCCAGCCATCAAACCGGCGAACGCCGCGTCGTCACGCGGATCAAAATTTGGGTCCGAAAAAACATAATCCCACGCCATCACCGCCGGCGTCGCCTCCGCGTCCCGCCCCAACAAATCGATCATCTGCCCATGCACCGACCGCGCGAAGGGCCACCGCCCTTGAATCTTTAAGGAAAGCTCGTCCACCCCCACCAACATCACCCGCCCGGTCGGTGCCTGCGGCTGCAAACTCGCCCGCGCCTTCAAGCGCCAATCCTCCGCCAACCACTCCAACCGCTGCAAAGCCACCGTCTCCGCCAGCAAACCCAGCACCCCCGCTATGCCCACCGTCACCAACCACCGCCAAACCCATGCTTTCGGGAGCGCGTTAAACCAGTTGGGAAAAAGAGGGTTCAAGGTGGAAAGAGACCGCCATCTTCAGCGGAGCGTTTTTTGGGAAAAAGAAAAAACACGCTCGGGGCCAAATGCCCGACGAACGCTTCGAAACTGCTGCATTATATTTTTATGAACCTGAAAGCACTTGTCTAATAGGAGTAAACCCGCGATTCCAAAAGCCAGAATTATGCGACTCCACCACTTCTTCGCCTATCTGGCACTCGCCCTGACCGCCACCCTCGGCCTCTCCGCCCAAACCGTCCGCGTCATCTTCGTCTCCGGCCAGGCCCAAATCCAGCCCGCCGGAGAAACCGCCCTCAGGCCCCTGCTCAAAGGCGACGTCGTCACCTTGGGCTCTCGCATCGTCACCGGCCCCGACGGCCGGGTCGCCCTCACCCCTCTCCCCGGCGTCAACGCTCTTATCACGCCCGACACCGACCTCCTTCTCGAAAGCGCCTCCGAATCCCCGCAGCCCGACGGCACCACCGCCGTGGCCGCCACGCTCGACCTCAAACAAGGCGCCATCGTCACCGACATCCTCCGCCAAGAAGGCGTCACCTACGACTACAACGTCCGCACCCCGCGTGGACTCGCCGGCGCGCGCGGCACCAACTACACCGTCGGCGTCAACGCCGCCGGCATCGAGACCGTGGTCGTTTCCGAAGGCTCCATCACCTTCAACCTGCTCGACGGCCGCCAGATCGCCGTCACCTCCGGCCAGATCACCATCACCGACATCACCGGCGAGGTCCGCCAAGCCGCCAGCCTCGGTGAACTCTCCGAGGCCGACCAAGCCTTCGCCCAGGAAATCGCCGAAGCCACCCTCGAAGCCCTCGAGTCCGCCCTCGAGTCCGGCATCGAAATCAATCCGGTCGCCCTCGACCAAGCCCTGCAACTCTTCGAAAACTTCGGCCTCGATGTATCCGGCAGCACACTACAACTGCTGGGACGCCTCCGCTCCGCCCTCGAAGCGCTACGTGATGCCGGGGACGACGACACCGACGCCGCCACCATCATCACCGAACGGCGGGAAGATGACGACCAGGCACCCGTCACCGGCACTCCCTTCGAGATTTTCGTCGCCGGGCTAAACAGCTCCCAGGCGCTCGCCTTCGCCGAAATCATCGACCGCGGCGGCTTCGACGGCTCCTCCGATCTTTTCCTGCAACGCTTCTCCGACACCGGCTTCACCACCGCCCTCCTTGAAACCGTCAACCTCTACGTAAGTCTCTCCACAGCCGCCCGCGACCAAGCCGTCACCCTTGGCATCCTCGGCGACGCCAACGAGGCGGCCATCGGCGCCAACTCCGCCGGCCTCGCCCGCCTGCTGGAAAGCTACGCCACCACCAGTCCCGCCTTCGTCGCCCAACTGGAGGAAGCCCCCTTCGGCGCCTCCACCAACAACGCCGTTCTGCTCACCAATAATTTCTTCAACGGCGGCACTGGCGATTCCGGCCTCACCGTGTTTAACGTTTCCTTCGGCGACGTGGAGACCGACGCCAACCTCCAAGTCGGCGCAACCCGCAGCCTGAACATCCAAAACAACGACAGCTTCCAGCCCGGCGAAAACACCAACTTCGAGGTTTTCGAAGGACGAGACATCATCGTCCGCGCTTCCGAAAGCATCGGCCTCACCGGCGGGACCTTGAACCCCATCACCTTCAGCTCCGCCGCCCGCGGCGTGCTCATCGAGGGCATTACGATTAACCTCTCCCGCGTCACCTTCACCGAAGGCTCCGTCGTCGTCCTAACCTCGCGCGACGGCGGCGTCACCTCCGCCTCCGATCCCGCCATCAAAATTCCCAACTTCGGCTCCTCCGTCGTCGGCCGCGTAAACTTCATCAACGACGTCTTCTACGGCGAATTCCTGCTCGACTCCGATGAATCCTTCGTCGGCGCCTCCCGAGGCAACATCCGCATCGCCTCCTTCGCCGACGGCCTCAACCCCGAGTTCCCCGATTACACCCCGCTCTACGTCGAGCCCACCCCCGAGGAACTCTTCATCGCCAACCTCACCGAGGACCAACTCGCCATTTATAACAACCTCCCCCCCGACGTTCGCCTTAAACTCGTTGACCTCGACGACGCTGACATCACCGGCCTCCTCCTCTCCCCCGACCGCGAAAACGGGGTCCCCTTCACCTCGACCGATACGAACCGCGTCCTCGACGCCTACACCGCCCTCTCGACCGACGCTCGCGACTTTATCAAAACCCTCGGCGGCGGCTCTGGCCTGCCCAACCTCGACGGCACCCCGGACATCCTCCGCTGGAGCTCGGCCGCCCTCGAAGCCGCCGCTGCCACGTTCAACAACCTAGAACCCGCCATCCAAAACGCATTGATCAGCATGGAAGCTGGCGACGCCATCATCGGCCTCAAAGCCGACTATGTGACCGGACTCGTCATCGCCACCTCCTTCGAAGCCGCCGCCATCGCCGAAGCCGGTTGGGGTCGTTTCATCGACGAACTCGTCACCGACGACGCGCTCAGCGAAATTGATGAAGCCACTTCGAGCGCCAACTCCGTCCAGCGAGACCTCATCCGACGCCTCCGGATCGACCCCTACCAGCTCGCAGAAGTTCTAAATTCCTACGAGGGCGACCCCACCCCTCTCTACAACGGTCTGACTCAAATCCTGAGCAACATGACCTCCGCCGAAATCGATTTGCTGGCCCAAATCGGCTTCAACGACACCTTTGCGCTCTTTGCCTCGGACTCCATCGATAACCTAAATGCGATCATCTCGAACTATAACGCGCTCACGCCTGAGCAACAAACCGCTGCCCGCGCCCTCCGCCTAGGCTCCCAACTCTCGGATTCCCTCCTCGCCGCCGAAGTCACCGACTTCTACCTCGGTCTCTCCCTCGCCCAGCGCGAAGCCATGCGCGACACCGACCTGGTCAACGCGTTGTCCCAACGCTTCGGCGGAATCATAAACGAAGGCGGCGGCGAAGGCGGCGAAATTGGCGTGATTGGCGGAGGCGGCGTCACCCAAACCCAAGCCGAAATCACGACCGCCATCGACGCCTATCTGAGCCTCACACCCACGGTTCAAAACTATCTCATCTCCGAAGGCGGCGATTTCGATCTCCTCGCCGTGCTTAACTCGGACCCCAATTACTACGACTACCACAGCAACACCCCCCTTCGTCCCCTTTCTGAAATCGTCTCCATTCTCGAGACCATCGCGACCGACGCCACCGAGTATGACGCCCTCCTCGATCTCGACCTCGCGCGCGCCATCTTCTTCACCGGCCATCTCGACCCCAACGCCGCGACCCCGTCCGACGCCATCCGCGAAGCCATCGGCTTTTTTCTCGCCCTCACTCCCGCCGAACAAAGCACCCTGCGCGAACTCGGCATAGCTGGCACCAGCCGCGTGGGCTTCCTCGGATCCGACTATACCGGAGTCGTTCGCCTGCTAAAGGCCTACGCCGGCCTCCCCACCGCAACCCGAGTGAACACCCTTCGCTTGGACGAATACTCGGCCGGTTATAAAAACCATGGCGGCAAGCCCAGCTACTTCTTCCCCTACAACCACGATTACATCCTCACCAGCTTGAGCTTCGCCTCGCCCGCCGACCTCCATGTCGGCGCGGTCCGCCGCCTCCGCATCGACAACTCCTCGTTTAGCGAACCCAACACGACCTTCATCGTCCAAGGCGACCACACCGCCAACATCCACCTCCGGGCCGGCGACCTCATCGAACTCACCAAGACGCCCATCGCCGGCAACGCACGCGGCATTCTTATGGAAGCCATAACCATTAACCTCACCGACATCCACTTCCCCGAAGGCACCACCGCCGCCCTCACCTCCCGCGACGGCACGCTCAACTTCGGCTCCTCCAATGTCGGTGGCGTGAATTTTATCTCCGGCAACACCTACGGTGGCTCCTCCATCAACTCCCAGATCGAATTCGATATCAACAGCCGTGGTAATATCGCCATCGGCTCCTTTTCCGCCCCAGCGGTGCTGCCCAATTACACCGCCCCTATCGAAATCGCACAATAATCCCGCTTCGCCTACTCACACGCTTCCTCCCGCACTTCGCTTCCGCTACGCATGAACCCATCTCGCACCCTCGCCCTGCTCGCTGGCCTGGCCTTCGGCACCTCATCCGCCGCCCTCGCCCAAGACGCCAATACCACCATCATCGACCGCGCTCAACAACCCGCCCCCCCTCCTCCCGCGCCCGCACCGTCCGACCTCGGCCAGGTCCTCGGCACCGAAGGCGAGGACACCGGTGTCCAACGCATCGCCGAACCCCGCAAATTTCCCTTCAAGCTCATCGTCTCCACCGACACCCAGCTCTACTTCACCGACAACGTCTTCCTCCAGCCCGACAACAATCCCCAGTCGGACCGCGACACCGTCGTCCTCGCCAACACGCTCTCCCTTCGCTTGGAAGGCAAATCCTGGGCCGTCGGCGACGGACTCCTCACCCCCTCCCTCGGCCTCGTCTATCAACGCTACAATCACGGCCTCTTCCAAGACGACGCCGCCCGCAAAGACCTCGATTTCGACTCCTACACCATTCCCCTCGCCCTCCGCTTCCGCACCCAAAGCGGCTGGGAAGCCAGCCTCGGCCTTAGCGCCGGCTCCATCTACAGCCTTAATGCCGCCACCTCCTACGATAACATCTATCGCAGTCTCACTCCCTCCCTAGGCCTCCGTAAACTCGTCGGCATCGACCGTCAAAACCTCCTCTCCTTCGGCGGCACCCTCTCCTACTCCGCCACCTGGACCGACACCCCCGGCGGTTTCTTCGACTACCGCGACGACCGCAACGACAAGATCGACCTCGCCCTCGACGCCGCCTACTACCACTTCCGCGGCCGCTGGACCTATAACCTCTACGGCCGCGTCGCCTTCACCGATTTCCAGCATTACCAAGAAGCCGGTTTCATAGACGTGGACCGCCGCGATACCACGGTCAGCCTCGGCGCCAGCGTCACCTACGCCCTCACCCCTTGGGCCACCGCCCGCGCCTTCACCAGCTACGACTGGCGCGACTCAAGCCAAGATTTCGCCCCCGACTTCTACACCTATGAAGCCGGCAACCTAGGCCTGGGCATCAGCCTGAACTTCACCTTCTAAATTAGCGGGAGCATCCTGCTCCCATCCGTCCCCAAGGCTTTCCATTCCCCCCCCGCCCCGCCTCCCTAGGCGGGGCTTTTTTGCGCCCATCCCCCACGCCTGCCCAACCCCTCCAAATACCC
>DAIPIP010000126.1:5239-8650 GCA_036770725.1 Opitutaceae bacterium | reverse complement strand
GAGCCGGCTGGAAAGCCGGCGCTCCCAGGGGTCAGCCGCGGCGGATTTCGGAGCCTTGGAAGCGGATGCCGAGGCGGTAGACTTTTTTGACGCGGCAGGTGATCTTGCCGGTGACGGTGTCGAACGTATCCGGAACTTCGATACGGTGCAGGTCCACGGTGGCGTGGAAGCCGCGTTCGCTGAAGACGTCGATGAGGATGGCGAGGGCGATGGGGTCGTCGAGGAGCGCGTCCTCGGTGTTGACGGTGGCGATGCCGGATATGGCGTGGCGGAGCACGATGGGCATGACCTTGCGGGCGATGAACTCGACGACGCGGGAGAGCAGCTCGGGGTGGTCGAAGGCGTATTCGTCGAGGCGCTTGACGAGTTCCTGGCGGGCGTGGACGACGATGTCGTTGGCCACGGGGATGGCGCGGAGGAGATCGTGGGTGCGCGGGTCGAGTTCGAGGGAGCTTTGGTATTGGAGTTCGCGGAGGATGTTTTGCTCGACGTCGGCGAGGGAGCCCTGGGCGTTGACGAGGTGGTAGTGGAAGATCTCGCGCAGGGATTGCAGGGCTTCCCATGTCTGCTCCTTGAAGACGCGGTAGCGGCGTTTGGCGAGTTCGAGGTCGTAGTCGGTGGCGCGCTCTTCGAGGAGTTCGCCAAGGCCGGTGCGGCGGACGTCCTCGTTGTGGGCGCGAATGTCGAGGCCGCGCTTCATCTGGCGTTCGACGGAGGTTTTTTCGTCCACGAACAGCGCCATGATGTGGACGGTGGGGTGGCGGAAATGGATGCGCAGCGGGGTGTGGTAAAACTCGCGGCGGAGGGCGTGCAGGCGATCGACGAGGAGTTTTAGGCACTCGACCTGGACCTTGGTGCGGGGGAAGCCGTCGAGGATGACGCCGTCGCGATACTCGGGTTCGATGAGGCGGCGGAAGAGGAGGCGCATGACCTCGCGGTCGCCGACCATGTGGCCGGCGTCCTTGATGCGCTTGGCCTCGGGGGTGTCGAGGAGGGCGCTGACGACGATGGGTTCGCAGGTGAGGCCGCGGGCCTTGAGGATGAAGCGGGTGTTGGTGCCTTTGCCGGCGCCGGGGGCGCCGCCGAGGAGGATGATTTCCTTGGGGAAACGGAGCTGGTCGCGGCCGTAGTGGGATTCGAGTTCGCGCCAGACGGTGTCGAAGATGACTTGGGCGTCTTTGATTTCGAGGTCCTGGTGGCGGGCGGCGCCGGGGGCGGTCGCGGACGGGGACGCGGTCGGGAGCGGGGCGGGTTGCGCGATTGCGGCGGCGACTGGTATGTCCGAGGTGGGTTTGGCCATGGGAAGTGGGGACGGATGCAGAGGAAAAGCAGCGGGGGTTTCGATAGCGAAGTGAAACCGACCGGGGGCCTCAGGGTTAAGTAGGGTAGATACCCCAGAGGGAAAATGGACCGAGAAAAAATGATTTTCTCAGGAACCTCGGGCCGGGAGTCGCGTCATATCCCACATACCCTTGAGCACGGTTTCGGAGCCAAGCCCCAAGCGACGAAGCCAACTGCGACCGGCTCAAGGATCAAAACTTTCGTTCTTTTGGAATCGCTTCGGCGGTTCCGCAAAATTCCTGAAGCCGCGAACTTCAGGAGTGTTAGTTGAAGCTGGACCTGACGGGGTCGCCTTAATCGGCGGCCCCGTCTTGTTGTTTAAACCCGAAATCCGGCTTTGGTCGTCGCGATCCAGCGCAACCTCGCGGGCATCTGGCGATTTACTCAACCACTCGATGCACCACAAGTGCACCTCGGGTTTCGTGCATCGCCATTTGCTCCGCGATCTTGCGCCGTCTCATCGACTCCAAAGCCGGATTTCGGGTTGGATTTGGCGGAAGTTTTTGCGGAAGAAAACGGCTCGAACGTTGCGCCGACGGCGGCGGCGGTTTGCTGATAACGGATGCGATTTTGTCGATGGTTCGCGGTTTTAGTGATCGGGTGTGGAGTTGCGGCCGGTTTGCGCGCGCAGCCCGCGCAGGCGGCGGTCGAGGAGACGCCCGTGGTTCTGACCGGCAACACGGAGGCGCCGATCGACGCGCCGGAGCGTTCGGTGGTGCAGTTGTTGGTGTCGAGCCAGGTGCCGGCGTTCGACGCGCCGTGGCGGTTTTTTCCGGTGCGGCGTTCCTCGGGCACGGGTTTCGTGATCGAGGGCGGGCGGATTTTGACCAACGCGCACGTGGTCGCGTGGGCGAAGCAGATTTTGGTGCGACGCTACCAAGACCCGCGTTTGTTGCCGGCGCGGGTGGTGTTCGTGGGGCATGATTGCGATCTGGCGATCATCGAGCTGCTCGATCCGGCGGGGCTGGAGGGCATGCGGCCGCTGGAGTTGGGGGAGCTGCCGGCGGTGCAGTCCACGGTGGTGACGGCGGGATATCCGGCAGGTGGCGAACAAATGTCTTTCACGCGCGGCGTGGTGTCGCGCATCGAGCTGCAGACTTACGCGCATCCGGGCAACCGGGCGCTGCTGGCGGTGCAGACGGACGCGGCGATCAATCCGGGCAACAGCGGAGGGCCGGTGTTGCAGGACGGCAAGGTCGTGGGCGTGGCGTTTCAGGGTATACCGGGTTTGCAGAGTTCGGGATTTTTTATTCCGCCCGAGGTGGTAAATCATTTTCTCACCGACGTGGCGGACGGGACGCACGACGGGTTTCCGCAGGCGGGCGTGACCTTTGTGCCGCTGCAAAATCCCGCCTATCGGCGCCATCTTGGCCTGGCCGACGATGGTCGTGGCGCGCGGGTGGATGCGTTGCGCGCCGACAGTCCGGCTGCGCGGGTGTTGCGCGATGACGACGTGATTCTGGAGGTCGGCGGCTATCCGGTGGGCAGCGACGCGATGATCCCTTATCGCGGCAATCGCGTGGCGACGGCGGTGGCGTTTCAGCAACGGCAGGCGGGTGAGGCGCTTAAGCTGAAAATCTGGCGCGACCGCGCCGAGTTGGACGTGGAAGTGATCATGGAGGCCTACGACGGCGACCGCCTGGCGGGCCGCCAGTATGATGAGCCGCCGCGTTATCTGATCCACGCGGGCTTGGTGTTCACTCCGCTCAGCGCCAACTACCTCGACACGATGGGGCAGGCGGGGCGCGATCCGCTCTGGGAAGGTTTTGCGCGGCGGATTTACGAACTCTACCACCTGCCGGTGGAGAATCCGGCGGAGGCGCGGCCCGAGCCGGTGATGTTGGCGGGCGTGCTGCCGCATCCGGTGAACGCCGACTTCGGCATGCGCGGGCGGGTGTTGGTCAACCGCATCAACGGGGTGCGCATCGAGCGACTCGAGGACGTGCGCCGCGCGCTCGCGGAAAACACGGGCGCGAACCACGTCTTCGAATTCGAGGGGCCGGAGCACGGTCCGCTCGAGGCCATCGACCGCGAGGCCGCGACGGCGGCGCACGCGGGCATTCTTCGCAC
>DAIPIP010000126.1:0-5139 GCA_036770725.1 Opitutaceae bacterium | reverse complement strand
TACAAAGTCTTCGATGCCTTTCAGCCGTGGAACGATCCCACGCGCGCGATTCGCAAACATGGCTTCGTGGTCGCGCCGGGCGAGGTGCTCACCACCGCGCAATACCTGCCGACGCACACCTTGGTGCGCGTGCAAAAAGGCGGGCGCGGGCGTTGGTATGACGGGACCGTGAAGTGGTGGGACGCGCAGTCCAATCTTGCGCTCGTGACCGTGGCCGCGCCGGAGTTCTGGGTCGGCCTGGCTCCGGCTCCGCTGGCCGAAACGGCGGTCCGCGGCGCGGGCTACGAGATCGTGCGATGGCGCGACGGTAATCTGGAGAACCGGCGTGCGGAGTTCGGCAAGTTCACGGTGTCCGAGGGCATGCTCGGCTTCGCGCCGCATGTGCATCTGGAGTTGAGCACGGATCTGAGCGGCCTCGGCTGGGCGGAACTCGTCACGCACAACGGCCGCGTGGCGGGCATCACGACCTACGCGGGCGGACGCACGAGCGGCGTGATGCCGGCGAGTTTTATCCGTCGCGTGCTCGCGGCGTATCGGTCGGGCAACTACGCGGGGCTCGGGATTTTCGATTTCACGTGGCAGCCGGGAAGCAATCCGGAGTTGCTCAAGGCTCTAGGCGCGGAGGATCTCGCGCGCGGCGGCGTGGTGCACAAGCCGGGCAAGGAGACCGATCCGATCAAGGCTCCGCAGGCGCGCGACATTTTGCTGGAGATCGACGGTTTCGCGATCGACAGCGAGGGCGACTATCTCGATCCGGATTACGGGCACCTGCTGTTGGAGAATTTGGCGAACCGCGCGCACTTCGCGGGCGACACGATCAAGATCCGCCTGCGGCGCGGCGCGGAGGAATTGACGGTGGACTACGTGATCCCGCCGGCGCGTTTCGAGGACGAGTTGGTGCCGCGCGAGCGCTTTGATGGTCCCTCGCCTTATGTGGTCGCGGGAGGTCTGGTGTTTCAGCCGTTGAACCAACCCTTTCTTCGTGGTTGGGGTGATGAGTGGCGCAAGTTCGCGCCGTTTCGTTTGCAGTATTATCAATATGCTCCGGCGCCGGATGGCCGCGACACGCTGGTGGTGTTGAGCGGCGTGCTGCCGGACGAGATCAACCTCGGCTACCAGGACGCGGGCATGCTGGTGGTGGACAAAGTGAACGGTCGCGTGGTGGCGACGCTGGCGGATTTGCAGACGGCGCTAGGCGAGCCGGCCGAGGGCGGGGTGCATCGCATCGAGTTCATGCCGGGGCGGAACTTGCAGCGGCTGTTTCTCGATGCGGCCACGCTGGATGAGGCCACGAAGCGCGTGGTGGAGCACTACGGGATTCCGGCGGCGGTGCGCCTGTAGGGCGGGGC
Organism: Opitutaceae bacterium; assembly: GCA_036770725.1. GTDB lineage: Bacteria > Verrucomicrobiota > Verrucomicrobiia > Opitutales > Opitutaceae > IMCC26134_A. The sequence continues at coordinate 3,790 of DAIPIP010000126.1, read as the reverse complement.
AAGGAGCGGCGACACTCTTGTCGCCGTGCGTGTCCATAAATCGGCGACAGGAGTGTCGCCGCTCCTTGGCGCTCAGCGCCTGCGGCGGCAGGCGGCGAGGGTGAGCGCGGCGGCGGAGACGAGGAACGCGACGGAGGCCGGCTCGGGAACGGCGGTCACGCCGAGGACGCCGGTGGAGTAGAGCGCGTCGATATCCCAGGCGAGTCCGTCGTCGAGCTCGGGCAGAATGTAGTCGCTGAAGATGCCGGACGACTGGCCGGGATCGAAGTCGAAGAGATCGAAGCTCATGCCTTCGGCGGGGGCGAAGCCGGCGAGCAGATCGATGCGCAGGGTGCCGCCAAAGGTGAGCGCTCCGCCGACGTCGAGGGCGTCGTAACCGGCACCTCGTTCGGTGCCGGCGATTTCCATGACGAGCACGTTGGTGTTTTCGAAGGCGAGGTTGCCCTCGTGGGTGACAAGCGCGGGGCTGTCGCCGGGCGAATAGGTGCCGGCGAACACGGCGGTGTCGTTGCCGGTAAAGTTGGCACCACCGGCGAAGTCGCCGGTGAAGACGACAGTGTTGGAGACGTTGATGGTGGTGCCGGTGGGTGAATACACGTCGCCGTGGACTATGGTGTTGACGAGGTTGAGCGTGCCCTCGTTGCGCAGGCCGGAGCCGGCGAACGTGAGGGTGGAGTTTACGGCGTAGAAAATGCGACCGGCCTGGTTGGTGAAGAGGCCGGACTGGCTTGAAAAATCGGAAGCGATGACGGTCACGGTGCCGGCGTTGGCGCCGCCCTGGGTGGCGAGCGTGGCGCCGTTGGCGAGGGTGAGGGTGGTGCCTTCGGCGATTTGGGTGGAGCCGGTGGCGAGTTCCACGGTGACGGGGCCGTTCAGGAGGGGATTGGCACCGAGGGCGCCTTCTGCGCCCGTGACGAGGTTGTCGTCGGTGAGGCGCAGGGTGCCGGCGCGGAGATCGACCGTGCCGCCTGAATTGGCGAGCGACGAGGTGACGAGCGTGCCGCCGTCGAGGCGGATCGTGCCGGAGGCGGCGAGGCCGAGTCCGGCGGCGACTTCAAGCGTGCCGCCGGTGACTTCGAGCAGGCCGGCGTTGGAGAAAGTGGGGAGGATGGTCGAGCCGGAGAGGACCCGGATGTGTCCGCCGGCAAGGTTGGTGAACGAAGGCATGGAGAGTTCGCCGCCCTCGAGCTGGAGCAGGGCGGAGTTGGTGAAACTCGTGGAGGCGGAGAGCGTGCCGCCAACGAGGCGAACGGTGCCGGTGCCGCGATTCTCGGTGGTGGTGGTGGAGAGCGTGCCCGACTCCATGAGGAGGATGCCCTCGTCCTCGATCACGAGGGTGGGGGAGGGCAGGGCGGCGCTGGCCGTGGTGTGGGTGTAGGTGTCGGAAGGTGTGGAGGCACCCAGTCTGGTCACCTTACGAACGTAGTTTACGGCTGTGGCGGGGTCGGCGGTGGCGAACACGCCGGAAACGACCCAGGACAAAGGAGCTTCGGAAAAAGGAACATCGACCGTGAAAACGTTGTTGTGCAATCCGGGCAAAAAGGCCGATGGCTGCCCGAACCGAAGCTGTTGCCCCGGGGTGAAATAATTCCGTGAACCGTAGGAAATGCTTTGGGCCTCGGAGGTGACGTTAAAGTAGCCATAAACGATTTTTGTCCGGCCCATGGTCAGCTCGTTGGACAAGCTGTTTATCAGCGGGACGACCGTAACGGGGGGCGGAGTCGTCTGCGCCAAGATCGGCGCGGCGCAGGAGGTGAGGATGATCGAGCCGAGCAACGCGCGCCGAAGCCGCGGATGGGAAAGCGAGCGCCCGATGCAGTTCATATGCGGCGAAGATTCGCCTGCGCCCCTGAATTTTGCCAAGATCCGGCTTTGTCAGGAATTCGTCAAAGCACCGGCGTATTGCAGTTCGCGGCGGCGGAGTATCATGGAATTCCGGCGGCGGCGCGGTTGCAGGGCTGAGGCAAGGAGCGGCGACACTCTTGTCGCCGTGCGTATCCATAAATCGGCGACAGGAGTGTCGCCGCTCCTTGGGCCTCAGCGTTTTTTGAAGATCACCTGCGGGGTGGCTTCGAGCTGGCCGCGGGTGACGCCGATCTGGTTGAGGAGTTTTAGTTCGCGCCAGAGTTCCGCGCCGGAGAGTTCGCCGCGCAGGAGTTTTTGGTAGGCGCGCACGGTGCGCAGAACCTCGTCGGGCGACTCGTCCACGAACTCGACGCGGAAGTGACGCACGCCGAGGCCGAGCAGGCGGTCGGCGAATTCCGCGCCGGTCTGCGCGCGGGGATTGAAGACGGTGTTGCGGCAGCCGGCGTCGGCCTTGAGCGGGAGGAGCGCACCGACGCGGTCGCGCAGGGCGACCTTGTGCTTTTCGCAGGGGCGGCCGCAGTCGTGGTAGTCTTTGCCCTTCGAGAGGAAGGCGCAGAACACGCAGTGCTCCATGTGAAACATGGGCATGTGCTGGTGCAGGGTGAGCTCGAACCAGGCGGGCGGGGCGGATTTGAGCAGGGCCTCGAGCTGGGCGAGGTTGAGGTCGTAGCTGGCGGTGACGCGCTCGAGTTTGTATTTGGAAAGGTAATACTCGGCGGCGAGCGGGTTGGCGACGTTGAGCGAGAAGTCGCCGCGCAGGCGGAGGTGCGGGGCGGCGGCGGGGAAGAAGCGCAGGTGCTCGTGGTTGCGCGCGAGGATGCCGTCGGGTTCGGCGGAGAGGACCTGTTTGAGGATCCATTCCTCGCCGGGTTTGAAGACGCGGGGCGGGGCGAGCCAGATGGCCGGAGGCGGAGCCTCCGGAATGTCCAATGACCAATGTCCAATGACCAATGAGGCGGTGGTTTGCCAGGCGCGGAAGCGGGTAACGGCGTCGCGGTAGTGTTTGGGGTTTTCGAATTCGCAGTAGAGGTCGGCGAAGGGGAGGTCTGCGCTCAGGACGGCGTCGAGCTGGGCGAAGTCGCGGACGTAGAGGATGAGCGCGGGGGCGGCGGGCGACGGGGCGGGTGAGGGAGAACTTGAACTTACGTTCAAGCCTACGTCGGTGGCGGAGTCGGTGAGTTGCCAGCGTTTCGGCGCGGCGCGGAGGGCGTCGAGTTTGGCGGCGGCGTCGCGGCGGAGGCGGTTGAGCTCGCTGGTGGGGAGCATGACCGCGCCTTCGAGGCGGTTGTCCAGCTCGCCGAGGTGGAAGGGGGTGCCGCCGAGGCGGCCGAGCTGGTCGCGCAGGCGCTCGGTGGTGAGCGGGCGTTGATCGGCGGGCGCGGCTTCGAGGGGGAGGGCGCTGGGCTCGCGCACGACGTGGCCTTCGCCGTCGTCGAGGATGAGGGTGAAGGGCGCGCCGGCGTGGCCGTGGGCCTCGACGCGGATGGGGCGGGTGTGGCGGATTTTTTCGCCGGTGAAGGTGGCGCGCAGCTCGCGGTCGAGGGCGGGGTCGTTGGTCTTCCAGACGCGGTGGCCGGGGCGGATTTTTTTGAAGTCGAGATCGCCGTGGCCGAAGCGGAGCACGGACTCGCCGGTGCGGGCGTCTGTATTCAATTGGTAGATACGTCCGCCCTCTTCGCCGGCGGCGGGATTGCCGGCGTCGAAGACGAGGCCGTCTCCGGGTTTGGCGGGGGCGGCGAGCTTGAGCGCGACGTGGTCGGCGCCGACGCGGGCGACCTGGCCGAGGAAGACGCCGCGCTTGGTGCCGAAGCGGCCGTGGGCGAGTTCCTGGTTGTTGATGCCGCGGAACCAGCCGGTGTAGAGGCCGCGGGAGAAGGCCATGTTGAGCTCGTATTTGGCGGCGGTCGGATCGAAGGCGGGCGGG
>DAIPIP010000125.1:0-8663 GCA_036770725.1 Opitutaceae bacterium | reverse complement strand
GGATCGGCGGCGGCTTTTTGTTCGGCGCGCAGATTGGCGATGGTCCATTCGGGGGCCTGCACGACTACGTGGCCGACGTCGTCGAAGCCCTTGCGGCCGGCGCGGCCGGAGATCTGGCGGAAGTCGCGCACCGAGAGGGTAGCGGCCTTGGTGCCGCCGTATTTCCAGAGTTGGGTGAAGACGACGGTGCGGAGCGGGATGTTGATGCCGACGCCGAGGGTGTCGGTGCCGCAGATGACCTTGAGCAGGCCGCGTTGCGCGAGTTGCTCGACGAGGATGCGGTAGCGCGGAAGCAGGCCGGCGTGGTGAACGCCGATGCCGTGGCGGAGCCAGCGCTTGAGCTCCTTGCCGTAGGGGCTGGTGAAGCGCGCGGTTTCGAGGGCGGTGGCTAGGGCGGCTTTTTCCTCCTTGGTGGAGAGGGCGATACTGGTGAGGTTTTGCGCGGTCTCGGCGGCGGCGCGCTGGGTGAAGTGGACGAGGTAGGCGGGCGTGCGGCGCTCGAGGAGGAGTTGTTCGACGCGTTCGGCGAGCGGGGTTTCGGACCATTCGAAGTTGAGCGGGACGGGGCGTTTGTCGCTGCGCACGACGACGACGGGCACGCCGGTGCGGCGTTCGAGGTCGCGCTCGATGTTGGCGGTGTCGCCGAGGGTGGCGGACATGAGCAGGAACCGGGTCTTGGCGAGGGCTAGGAGCGGGACTTGCCAGGCGACGCCGCGCTCCTGGTCGGAGTAGTAGTGAAACTCGTCCATGATGACGACGGAGAGGCGGGCGTCGTCGCCGCGGGCGAGGGCCTGGTTGGCGAGGATCTCGGCGGTGCAGCAGAGGATGGGCGCGTCGGGGTTCACGGTGGCGTCGCCGGTCATCATGCCGACGCGCTCGGGGCCGAAGTCGCGGCAGAGGGAGAGGAATTTCTCGTTAACGAGCGCCTTGATGGGGCAGGTGTAAACGGAGCGTTTGCCGCGGGAGAGGGCGAAGAAGTGGGCGGCGGCGGCGACGAGGGATTTGCCGGAGCCGGTGGGTGTATTCAGAATCACATGACGTCCGGCGAGGAGTTCGAGGATGGCTTCCTCCTGCTCGGCGTAGAGTTCGAGGTTTTTGGCGGCGGCGGCGTCGAGGAAGCGGGTGAGCAGGGCGTCGTCGTTCGCGGCCTCGGCGAGGGAGAGCGGGGCGAGCTGAGGGACGGGGGCGGGGGAAAATGAAACGGGCGGCACACCGCAGGGTGTGCCGCCCGGAAGGGGAGGGTAAAGCGCGCGCGCGGCTTACTTTTTCTTACTGAGCAGCCAGAAGGCGTGGACGATGCCGAGGATGCCAAAGGTGAGAATCCAGAGCACGAGGTTGATAACGAGGTCTTTGCCCGCGCCCTTGCGCATGGCGACGGCGACGGGAGGAAGGAAGATGCAGAGCAGGATTTCGACGATGGTCATGGTGTTGAGTTGGATGAAACGGACGGGGGGAGGTGTAGCATGCGCCGGGCCGGAGGCAAGGGGCGGGTGGCTTGAGGCGGGGCTGGGATCGTCTCCTCCGGTCCAGATCTCTCCCCTCCCCCCTCACCGGATCACCCCGACTCCGACCTCGCGCAACGCCTCCACCCGCGTCCGCAACCGCTCCGCCAATTCCTTTCTTCCAGCCGTCGCCCGCTCCGCCTCGCCCCAGACCACCCGGGCGTCCACCGCTCGCAACGAAAGTAGATTCCACAAATGCGGCATCAGTCGCATGTCACCCCACCACGCCACCTCCTCTTCGACCGAGCCCCCTTCCTCCACCGCGTAGTCGAGCCCCACCGGCGCCACCGCCCAGCCCCCTTCCGCCGCTCCCGCCAACAGTGAAGAGCGAAAACGCGCCACACCCCGCCCGTCCGTCGAGGTGCCCTCCAAAAACACCACCACGCCGACACCCTCCGCCAACGCGTCCGCTATCTCCCGAGCCGAGCGCGTCACATCGCGCACCCGCTCGCGATCAATAAACCGCGTGCCCCCCGCCCGCGCCAGCCATCCCACCACGGGCCACGACCGCACCTCGTGCTTCGCCACAAACACCACCGGGCGCGACGCCGCCAGCACCAGCACATCCAAATAACCAAGATGGTTCGGCGCGAACAACACCCCGCCTTCCGCCGCCCGCCCCGTTTCGCTCACCCGCACGTTCATCACGCGCAACATTCGCCGCGATAAACGCCCCAGCCAGCGCGCCCGCCCCGCCGTGTCGCGCCTGCACTCCGCGTCGCACCACCACGCCAACGCCGCGCCCGCCGTCAGCGCGCCCAGCACCAGCGCTCTCGTCGCCGCTCTCATGGTGTCGATTCTTCGTCCGTCACGCATACGCCGGCGCCGCCTAGCCGAGGAACTTCCGCAAGCCCGCCGAGGGCGTCGTCAGATCGATCCAGGCAAGAAAATCCACCGTGCCAAACTCCCGGTCCAGCGCCGGCGGCCCGCACAACTTCGCCCCGAGCGCGAGGTAGGCGCCCATCAAGCGCGGTATTTTCACCGCCCGCGCCCGCGCCGCGTCGTCCTCCGCCTCTTCGCCGCAACTCCACTCCGCTCGCGGCACCGTTCTCCACCGCGTCTCCACCTCGTGTCGCGCCCGCAAGACCGCCCACGCCGCCCGCCCCTCCGCCGTGCGTCGCGAGGTCAACGAACTGCACCCGGTCAAATACCGCGCCCCCCGCGCCGTCGCATAGCGCCCGATGCCGCGCCAAAGCAGCGCCAGCACCGCCTGGTTGCGATGCCCCTCCGCCACGCAGGCGCGCCCCAGTTCCACCAGCTCGCCCCGCGCCGGCTCCAGCGGTGCGAAATCAAACTCCCGCGCCGAGTAGTAACCCAGTCCGCTCACCGCCGCCATCCGCCCCGTTTGCAACCTATACGTTCCCACCACCCGCCCCGCCTCCGCCCCCGTGCGCACTTCCACCAACAGATGATCGCACACGCCATCAAACTCGTCCGCATCCCGCCCGCTCGCCACCGAGGCAGCCAGCCCTTCCCCTAGCTCCAGATTAAACACCTCGAAGCGCAGTCGCTGCGCCGCCGCCACGTCCTTCGCCCCGCGCGCGAGCCGCAAACGATACCCATCGGTCTCCCGCTCCGCCACGCCGTGCGAGTCCACACGCGTTTCCGCTACCAACGCTTTCATGCGTCCTCCCTCCCGTTCCGCACCAGGCGCCACACTTCGCGCGCCGTCCACACCCGCGCGCCGCGCGCCCGGTTGGCCGCCCCGATCTCGTAGGCCAGCCGCCACTGCGCGCAGAGCGTCCGCCACCCAAACCACACCGGGTGACGCGGATCGTAGATGCTCGTCGCCTCCGCGCTCAGCCCGTTCAGCTCGATCACCCTAAACTCCCCGCGCTTAAGCGCCTCCGCCGATTCCGTGCGCACGTCGTAACGGCCGAAGTAAAATCCTTCGTGCGTGCGGCTCACCCGCTCCACCGCCGCCTCCAGCTCCGGCGTGCGCCGATGCCCGCCGTCGAGAAACAACGCCCCCCGGCAATGCGTGCCCAGCTCCGCCAGCACCACCGCCTCGCCCTCCGCCGGCGTCTCCTCCAGCCGCATCGCGTATTTACGAAGAAAATACACCGCCATGCCCACCGCCCGATCGTCGTCCAGGATCAGCTCCTCCAGCGTCCGCCGCCCGTCGCCCCGCACCGCCAGCGTGCGTTTCTCCGTGATGGCGAAAATCTCCCCGCGCTCCGCGTCCGGGCGTCGCGCATAAAATATCCCGAACTCCACCCCGGCCACATACTCCTGCGCGATCAGGCGACCCGCGTCCTCCGCCAGCTTCGCCTCCACTTCCGCCATGCCGCGCGCGATCACCACGCCGCGCCCGCGTTCCCCGACGTCGGGCTTCAACACCAGCGGCCAGGTCTCGCCGACCTCCGCATGGAAACGCCTGATCGCCCCCCGCCGTTCCGCCGCCGCCCCGGGCTCGATCACCGCCCAGCGCGCCACCCGTTCGCGCGCCGCGTCCAGCGCGCGCAAAATCTCGCTCTTCGATTCCCCCACCAGCCCGCCCGCCGCGCCCATTCCGGGGTTCGCCGCGGTGCACACCGTCCACCCGCGATGTCTCGGCCCCAGCCACGCCAGCACATACGCGATCACCGGCGGATACACCGCCCACATCGGCCAGTATTCCCACCGCGTCGCCCGTCGCCAACGCGACACCCACAAGCGTCGCCCTCGCCACGTCGCCGCGCTCTTCCCCGCCCGCCACGCCACCCAGCCCGCTCCCGCCGCCGTCACGCCCCACCACGCCCGCTCCGCCCACATCGCCCCCGCCGCCTCGCCGAGCAACCAGCTCGCCGCCACCAGCGCCGGCGCCCACACCGCAGCCGACAATGCGAACCACAGGGTCAAATTTCCCCAGGGCGCGCGCAGCACTCCCGCCGCCAGATACAACGGCAGCCGCGTGCCCGGGACGAAGCGACTCGTGAAAATCGCCGCCCCGCCTCGCCGCGCGAACCACGCCTCCCCCCGCGCCAGCCGCGCTTCCGACACCCGCCCGCGCAGCGGCCAGCGCGCCAGCGCCGCCCGCCCCAGCCCGCGACCCGCCGCCACCAAAATCAAATCTCCGACCACGATCCCGCCAAAACACGTCGCCGCCGCCGCCGCGAAGTCGAGCCGCCCCGCCGCCACCAACAATCCGCCCGCGACGCACGCCAGATCGTCGCTCGCGAAGGTCGCCAGCGCCAACGCCGCCAACACCAGCGGCACCCCTCCGGCCGCCGCCACTCCGCCCAGCCATTCCACCACCCACGCCGCGTTCACGGGCGCGCCTCCACCGTCGCCCCGCGCGCATTCGCCGCCGCCCAATCCACCGCCACATAACGCAGGCTCCGCTCCCGCTCCGCGTTCACCCGCACCCGGCACACGCTGCGGGTGCGGGCATCCTCCCGCCGCATCAACACCGACTCCGCCCCCGCCGCCCGATCATGCTCCCAGTGCAGCGCCTCCTGCATCTCCGCCGTCCACCCGCCCGCATCTCCCAGCACCGCCCGCCTCGCCTCCCGCGCCGCGCGCACCCGCGCCGGCATCCACGAGGACGAGGTCAAAAAGTCCGGGGCCAACGCCTCCTGTCGCTCCCGCCCGTCCCAATGCACCACCCGCCCCGCGCCCGAACGATCCACCACCACCAGCCGAAAGGGTGCGAACCGCGCCAGGTCCAGCGTGTGCAAAACCTCCCGGGCCTGCCCGATATCCGCGCACTCCGCGCACTCCAGCGGCAAACGCCCACGGCTCTCTCGCGTCTCCGGTTTTGATTCCGCCCCGGATTCGTAGTCGTTGAGCACGCACGCGGTGAGCCCGTGTTCGTTCAACAACAACCACGTGCCGCCTCGCTCTCCATCGACGGGCATCGCGTAACGCACGCCGCGCGGGGTTTGCCCGCGGCGCGGCGGCGCTTCCGGCGCGCGCGCGTGTTTCTCGTCGCGGTTAAACCAGAGTTCGTAACCGCCCCCGTCCGGCAGGCGGCGCAGGCTCATCGTGCACATATCGGAGACGAACCCGCGCTTCCCGCCGCTTCCGCCGCGAGCCGCAGGCGATGTCGCAACGTCGAGGGCGCCACGCCGAAATCCTTCGGCGTCTCGAGTCCGGCCAGTTTGCAGATCACGCCCACCAACGCGAAGTGGTGGATCGTGTGGCTCAGCAAAAACTCCAGCTCGCGTAGCGCGCAGGAATCGGCCCAGGGCTCCGTCTCGTCGCCGCGCGCGACCTCCGAACGCACGAGCACCCGTCGATTTTCCTCCTGCTCGGCCAGCTTGGCGAGCCGCCCCTTGATCTCGCGCAGATGCCGCGCCGCATGCGCGGGCTCGTTCTCGATTCGCGCGTCGCGCGCCCTCGCCTCGTAGCTCACCACGCCCGCCCCGAGCCCGCCCAGAAAACTGTTGTAGTGCTCCAGCACGTGGCGCACGTGCCCGCCGATCGAGCTGTCGAAGCATGCCGCCTCGCGGCGTGCGTAGAGCACCGCGTCGAGCGACTCCAGCAGCTCCTCGCCCTGCTCCAGCGCGGCCAGGTTGTCCTGCACCGCCGCCCACGCGATCAAGCCTTCGCGCGCGCTCATTTTTTGAGGATTTCCGGCCAGTGTTTTTCGCCTTTGGCCACGTTTCCCACGATGTCCTCCTCCCACATCTTCTGCACCTTCAGGTTGTAGTTCAGATAAAGTTTCCCGTTCACGATCTTCCACGCCGCCGGATCGATCCCGGCCGTGTAGCCCTGGCTCACCGCCCACGCGCAATACCCGCCGAACTGCGGCGCGTAGCTCTCCGGCGCGGCCGCGAACGCTTCGCGGTTGGCCGCGCTCGCGAACCGCCACTTCGCGCCGTTCCATTCGTGCGTGAACTCGGGCGCGCCCTTCACCGGTTTCGACTCCGTGAAGTAGGCGACCGCGTCATGGCCCTTGATGGCCACCCCGCCCCAGCCGGCGTTCACCGGCTTCTCCGCCCGCAGACCGACCGCGGCCAGCCCGAAGACCAGCGCGAAAAACCCGTATCGAAGGATCGTTTTCATTTTCAAGTGTAGTTGATTTTTGGTTACAAATGTTTCCCGACGACCGGCAGTTCCCCGCGGTGCATCGCCAGCACCGTCGCGCTCGCCAGCGCGGTGACGACCGCCAGCGCGAACAGCAGCCCGCCGTCGCCTTTCACCTCGATGCCCAGCTTCGTGAGGTGAAAAAATATCGCCCCGCCCATCACCCCGAGCGCCAGGCCCGCGCCCACCGCCCGCCACGCGGTGAACATCAGCACGCACGCGATCAGCTCGACCACGCCCGAGCCGTAACGCCCCCAGGGCTCCTGCCCGACCTTGGTGAAGATATACACCGACTCCTCCGCGCCGGTGAACTTGAAGAAAAGCGTTTGGAGGAGGATCGCCGCCGCCACCAGGCGAAGGGAGAGACTGAGACGCGGGCGCGCCTTGCCGGATTGTGTGTTGTGCATGCGGACGGTGTGAGCTCGCCGCCGCGCGAACTATTCCCGTTTATTTCGACCGACGTGTTTTGCTCACAAAACCGATCTCAGCGCGTCCGCTCCCCGGTCCGAAACCAGCACGTAGGCGTGACGCTCGTCCGCCCACGCCACCGAGGCCAGGATTCCGCGCTCACGGAACATCGGGGTCGGGTCGAATTTTCTCCCGCCGAAATCCTCGCGCCTCGCGATGTAAAGATGCAGCTCGCCCGCGCCTTCGCGGTAGAAACACACCTCCAGCACCTCGCGGCCCGCGATCGAAATCACCCGGCAACCCCCCGCCCGAATCGCCTCCATGTCCAGGGGTAGCCCGCCCAGCAGAAGCACCTGCGGGTTCATCACCGCCGCATGCAGCGAACCCGTGCCGCCGAGTATGTCCATGTGATGGCTGTCGAGCATCCAGTCGTCCATAGCGCCCAGGGCGAACGCCTCCGCGCCCGGCCTTTCGCCCGCGCGGCCGGCGTTCCAAAACGCCGCGAGCCCGAAAATCAAAACCACGCTCGCCGCCCATGCCAGGATCCTGGCTTCGCGCCACCAAGGCGTGCGCCCCGCCATGCGCGCCCCGGCCAGGATCGAGTCGCGCAGGCCGGCCGGTGGCTGCACTTCCTTGAGTCGCGCCACCACCGCCGCGTCGAAGGTCTGCTCGCGCGCCAGCCACGCGGCCAGCTCGGGATCGCGCCGCGCGTGATCGAGCGCCTCCGCGAAACGTGGATCTTCGTCGTCCCGGCCGTCCGGGCGGCGCGCCCGCAGGATAAATTTGGCCTCGTTTGTGTTCATGGTTTTTTCCTCCCCTCCTTTCCGCCCGCCGCCCGGCTCACGCCTGGAAAGGGCATTATTTTGCGCTCCTCCGCCCGCGCCAGCACCGTCTTGAGTTGCGCTTTCCCTCGCGATAGCCGCGACATCACCGTGCCGATGGGCACCTCCAGCAAATCCGCGATTTGCTGATAGGTCATGTCCTCCAGATAAAACAGGGTCAGCGCCGCCCGATAGCCGTCGTCCACCTGCCGCAGGGCCCCGACCACCAGACTCGCGTCGAACTTCAAGCCGAGATCGATCGGTTCATCTGTCGGATACTGCTCCGCAGGCGACAAATCCTCCAGCGCCGACACCCGCGCGTGACGCCTTCGACCGCGCAAAAATTCACGATAAAGAGTGGTGAACAACCAGGTCTTGGCCTTCTCGTGATCGCGCAACGTGTGTCCCTTCGTGGCCCAGATATAAAATGTCTGCTGCACCAGATCGCACGCATCGGCCTCGCTGCGTGCCAGGCTCAGGGCAAAGCGATACAGCGCCGCGTAATGCGCGTCGACAAGTTGGGTGAAGGCGGCGTCAGCCATTGTTGTTGGAGGCGGTCCCGGCGGCTTTATTCCCGAAAGAAAAGTCTTTGGCGCAACACCCGCCGCCGATCTCGCCACGACCCGCCCCGCCGGGATCCATCCCGAACAAATCCCCTCCGCGAATATCGCGCCCTCGTGACGCGCACCCCTGATCGGCAATTTCGTTATACCGCCCGAGCATGCGGAGATGCAGGGAGGCGGCTTCGGCGACAGGAATGATTCCTTCGGCGCACAGGTTACTCCTTCGGCGCGCAAGTGTCACCGCTTCCCGGGGGCGGGGGGGGCGGGCTTTTAATAACCCGCGGCGGGGGCGGCGGGCTTGGCGCCGTTGAATTCGGCGAGGATGGCGGCGGCGTTGCTGGTGCCGAGGCGGGTGGCAC
>DAIPIP010000304.1:0-1922 GCA_036770725.1 Opitutaceae bacterium | reverse complement strand
ATGAAATTTCTCTCCTGGAATGTGAACGGGGCGCGGGCGGGCTTGGACAAGAACACGCTCTTGCCGTGGATGGCCGCCAGCGGGGCGGACGTCGTCTGTCTGCAGGAGACGAAGTGTCATCCGGGCGACGTGGGGCACGTGGAGTGGCCGGCGGAATACAAGGCGGTGACGTTCTACGCCGCCGAGAAAAAGGGTTACAGCGGCACCGCCATTTTGAGCAAACATGCGCCGCTGAGCGTGCGTTTCGGCATGGACGCGAAGGAGCACGACGGCGAGGGGCGCGTGCTGAGCGCCGAGTTCGAGAAGTTTTTTCTGGTGAACGTTTACACGCCCAACGCACAGGAGGAGCTGCGGCGGCTGGCCTACCGGCAGGTGTGGGACGGGGTGTTTCTGGCGTTTTTGAAGGGACTCGAAAAAACCAAACCGGTCGTGGTGTGCGGGGATTTTAACGTAGCGCACAAGGAGATCGATTTGGCGCGGCCGAAGGAGAACGTGAAGAACCCGGGCTTCTCGCCGGAGGAGCGCGCGGGGTTTGATCGTTTCGTGAGTAATGGGTTTGTGGATACGTTTCGCGAATTCGAAAAAGGGCCGGGGCACTATTCGTGGTGGAGCTATCGCGGCGGCGCGCGCGGCCGGAACGTGGGCTGGAGAATCGACTACTTTTTGGTCTCGGAAGCGCTGCGGCCGATGCTGAAGGGTGCGTGGATCGAGAAGGATGTGATGGGGAGCGATCATTGTCCGGTGGGCGTGGAGATCGCGTTGTGAGGGGACGAAATTTTTGACCGCGAATGGACGCGAATAGACGCGAATGACGGAAGATATCGGAATTTTGGAATGGTCGGAAGCGGAGGCTCGGGCGCTGCATGGGCGGTTGGTGGCGCTGGGTGTGAAGGTGGTGGTGGCGGAGAGTTTGACGGTAGGGCGGGTGCAGGCGGCGTTGGGGCGGATGAGCGGGGCGTCGGGGTTTTTTGCGGGCGGGATGACGTGTTATGCGATAGAGGCGAAGGTGCGCCTGCTGGGCGTGGACGAGGCGCATGCGGCGGAGGTGAACGCGGTGTCTGCGCGGGTGGCGGAGGAGATGGCGCGCGGGGCGGCGCGGCTGTTTGCGTGCGAGATCGGCGTGGCGACGACGGGTTACGCGGAGCCGGACGCGGCGCGCGGCGTGGCGGAGCCGTTTGCTTGGGTGGCGGTGGCGCGTGGCGATGCGGTGCGCGTGGCGCGGGTGGAGGGCGCGGGGCTGGGGCGCGAGGCGATGCAGGCGCGGGCGGCGGCGGCGGCGTTGCGGCTGCTGGCGGAAACAGTGGCGTGACAGGATCAGCTTGGTGTTGCGGCGTGGGCGGGGCGCGGCAGCTTGGGCGCGTATGAAAACTACCCTGGTGCTTACCCTGATCGGTCGTGATCAACCTGGCTTGGTGCGCGCGGTGGCCTCGGCCATCGCGGGGCATGAGGGCAACTGGCTGGAGAGCCGGATGTGTCGGCTGGGTGGAGAATTCGCCGGCATCGTGCGCCTGGAGATCGAGGCGGCGCGGGTGGAGGCGCTGGCGGCGGCTCTGCGCGAGCTGGCCGGGCTGCGCGTCGATGTGACGAAGGAGGATGGCGGCGCAGCGGAGGCGGTGGGCGCGCGTCGGCTGGCGTCGTTGGATTTGGTGGGTTCTGACCGGCCGGGGATTTTGCGCGAGGTTGCGGCGGTGCTGGCGGCGCACGGGCTCAACGTCGAGGATCTGGCGAGCGAGCGCACGGAGGCCCCGATGGGCGGCGGACAACTGTTTCAGTTGCGCGCGGTGGCGAGCGTGCCGGAGGGCGTGGAGCTGCGCGCGGTGCAGGCGGATCTGGAAAAGCTCGCGGCGGATTTGATGGTGGAGCTGAAGCTGGAGGCGAAGGGCTGAGGAGGGGAATTTAACCGCTGATTGCTCAGAGGGGCG
>DAIPIP010000303.1:0-1927 GCA_036770725.1 Opitutaceae bacterium | reverse complement strand
ACGTCACCGGCTTCGTCATCCGCAACCTCCTCCAGGAATTGCCCCGCTTCGAGCTACGCCAGCCCGACGGCCCGGTGCTGGTGTTGTTGGTCAACCCGCGTCTCAACATCGCCCTGCTCGACTACCGCACCGACATCCCGCTCGGGGCCATCGGCTTCGAGGCCAACGCCGTCATCCTCCTGCCCGAGGCCGATCCCGCCGCGTTTGCCGCGCGCGGCGACAGCACCGACGCCGAGGCTCGCGAGGTCGTGGGCGGTATCGACCTCGCCACCCGCGCGCTCTTCCTCGAAGCCCCGCTCTTCTCCGCCACCTTCGGCGGCACCCTGGCCATCGACGGCTCCGGACTGCGCATCGATTACGATCCTTCCGATGACTCCGCCGACGCCACGCTTGCCACCGTCGCCACCGCGACCGCCCGCGCCCTCGATTTCCCAGACCTGCCTGTCGCCACGGTCACAGGATTTTTCCTCACCCGCTCCGCCGTCGGCTTCGAATCTCTCGTCTTCTCCGGCGGCAATGTCCCCGCCGGTTCCGGCGTGGTCTTCACCGACCTTGCGCTCACCTTCGCCACCGTCCGCTACACCTACGACACCGGCGCGCTCACCGGCACCGCCACGCTCTCTGCAGCTTCGGCCAGTCTCTTCGCGGGAGCGACCGGCTTCAGCGCCACCCTCACCACCATCGCCGGCACGCTCGACCTCGCGGTCGGCATCGAATCGCTCACCTTCACCGCCGCGACCCTCGTCGCCGATCTCGCCCACGCTCGCCTGCGCCTCACTGCCGCCGACTTGGTGTTCAACTTCTCCGGCTCCGTCATCGCCGAGATAGCCACCGCCAGCCTGTCCTTGCTCGATCTGCCCGATGTCGGCCCGGCCACGGTCAACGGCCTGCAAATCACCCGCACCGGCTTCTCCATTCTCTCGGTCGTCTTCGGCCCCACCCAGGCCGACCTCGGCGCGTTTCGCCTCAACAACCTCACCCTCACGCTCACCGATCTGGTATTTGACTCGGTCGCGGGCGTCACCGCCGGCACGCTCACTTACGCCGCCGATGAGGCCGTGCTCTTTGCTGCCGCCGCCGGCATCGAGGCCACGCTCACCGGCGTGTCGGCGGTCTTCGATCTCAGCGGCGATGCCGACGCCTCGACCACCTTCACCGCCGCCGCCTTCGAACTGCTCGTCGGTCGCGTGCTGCGCGTCACCGCCACCGATGTTACCCTCGTGCTCAACCGCGACGACACCTTCTCCTTCACCCTCGCCACCGCCGAGGCGAGCAGCCCGCTCGTGCCGAGCATCCCCGTCGCCACCCTCACCGACCTCGTCGTCACCGAGCAGGGCCTCACTCTCGCCAGCCTGCTCTTCACCGCGCCGAGCGCCGAGCTCCCCGGCCTGCTCCAACTCACCAACTTCCGCCTCGAGGTGCTCAACCTCGTCATCACGCCGACCTCCGCGCCCACCGGCACCATCACCCTCTCGGCCGACGGCGGCCTGCTCTTCCCCGCGCTCGGCGCCGCCGCCCTGCGCCTGCTCGACGACGATGTCGGCTCCGGCCTGCCCGCCGTCTTCGGTCTCTACGATCTGGAAAGTGGCACCATCGCTTTCGCCGCCCGCCGCGTTGAGTTCACCCTCGGCGGCGTGCTCGAAGTCGTGGTCTCCTCCGATGGGCTCACCCCCGGCCTCGCCTTTATCGACGATCCCGATGCCGCCGCCGATTCGGTGTTGTTCCTCTTCACCTCCGCCGTCGCCACCATCCCGGCCCTCGCCCGCGACGGCCTCGTGCCTAGCGTCACCCTCACCGAGTTCGGCGCGTTGCGCGACGGCACCCGCTTCATCACCTCGGCCACCCTCGACGTGCCCGCCGGGTATTACGATCTCATCGCCCTTGGCGGCGTGCTGCCCCTGCGCATCACCCAGCTCGCCATCGCCTT
>DAIPIP010000004.1:20210-36096 GCA_036770725.1 Opitutaceae bacterium | reverse complement strand
ACCCGAGGCTGCCTACCCCGGCGGCGGTTTCGCCCAGTCGCTGCGCAACGTCGCCGGCCTCATCGCCGCCGGCCTTTCCACCCGCGTCTATTTTGTCTCCCTCGGCGGTTTCGACACCCACGCCAACCAGGCCAACGCCCACACCAACCTGCTGCGCCAGCTCTCCGAGGGCCTCGCCGCTTTCCAGAAGGATCTCACCGCGCGCGGCCTCCACGATCAGGTGCTCACCATGACTTTTTCCGAGTTCGGCCGCCGCGCCTACGAGAATGAATCGCGCGGCACCGACCACGGCACCGCCGCCCCGCTCTTCGTGATGGGCAAGGCCGTCTCCGGCCCGCTGCACGGCACCGCGCCCAAGCTCGACGCCACACAAAAGGCCGACCCTGAGTTCAGCACCGATTTCCGCTCCGTCTATGCCACCGTGCTCGACCGCTGGCTCGACTCCCCCGCCGACGAAGTCCTCGGCACCAAACACGAGCGCCTCGGCTTCCTGGGCTGAAAGTAGCGCAGGCGTCCCGCCTGCACCCTGTTGATTCAGGGTGAAACGCGTTGACCCCGACGCGTTGACGAGCCTCCTCCGCGCCCTGCCGAAAGCGCGTTGCGGTAAACGCTCCCCACCTAGAGTCTTTGTTGAATCCACCGTATCGGGCATCCCGCCCGCATCCGCCCAACGCATCCGCCCGCCGCCCACGCCCCGGCCAACCCGTGCCCTCCCCCGCGCTAAACTCGCTTGCCTGACTCGCACGCTTGTTCGAGACCTGCGCCCCATCATCCGCGCGCCACGCCCTAGAATCGCGCGCCTTAACCCGACCCAACTCACCTTCCCACGTGCTCACTTGCCGAAAGACCTACGCCGATGTGCCGTTCGCGCACCGTCAGCACCATCACGACGGACACTGCGCGCTAATCCACGGGCACAACTGGACCTTTCACCTCACCTTCCGCTGCACCGAGCCGGACGAAAACGGCTTCGTCGTGGATTTCGGAAAACTAAAGTTTCTAAAAAAGTGGATCGATACCCACCTCGATCACGCGTGCTTGTTCAACTTCGGCGATCCGCTCCGCGAACGCATCGTAGCTTCCGCCCCCGAGGCTTGGAAAATCTACGTGGTTCCCAGTGTTTCCTGCGAAGGCCTGGCCCGCCACCTGTTCACGATCTGGGATGCACTCGTGCGCGAGCACACCGCCGGCCGTGTTTTCCTTTCCGCGCTGGAAGTGGTCGAGGACTCCAAAAATTCCGCCACCTACTCGGCCTGAGCGCCGCCCCACCCCGCCCGGATCCTGCCGCCGGTCCCCTTCGGTCTCGCGACCACCCGATCCGTCGTTTGTGCTTTTCGCCTCTCGCCTCATTTTACCCTTTTAACTTTTTCACCATGTCCACTCCCTCTCCCGCCGCCACCGCCCCCATTCCCGTCACCGTGCTCACCGGTTTCCTCGGCGCCGGCAAGACCACCCTGCTCAACCGCATACTTACCGAACAACACGGCAAAAAACTCGCCGTGATCGAAAACGAATTTGGCGAGGTCGGCGTGGACAACCAACTCGTCATCCAGTCCGACGAGGAACTCTTCGAGATGAACAACGGCTGCATCTGCTGCACCGTGCGCGGCGACCTCATCCGCATCCTCGGTCGCCTGATGAAACGCAAGGACCGCCTCGACGGCATCCTCATCGAGACCACCGGCCTCGCCGACCCCGGCCCCGTCGCCCAGACCTTCTTCACCGACGACGAGATGCGCGCCGCCTTCCGCCTCGACGGCATCGTCACCGTCGTGGACGCCAAACACATCTGGCAACACATCGACGACACCGAGGAGGCCCAGAAACAGGTCGCCTTCGCCGACGTGCTCATCCTCAACAAAACCGACCTCGTGCCCCCCGCCGAGCTCGACAAACTCGAGGCCCGCATCCGCCAGATGAACGCCGCCGCGCGCATCCACCGCACCCAAAACGCCGCCATCGACCTCGCCCACGTGCTCAACGTCGGCGGCTTCAACCTCTCCCGCGCCACCGAACTCAACCCCCAGTTCCTCGAACCCGAATACCCCTTCGCCTGGGCCGGCGCCTACGCCCTCCCCGCCGGCGCCCACACCCTCGAAATCGGCCACGCCCCCGGCGAAGTTTGCAACCACGAGCATCACCACACCCACGACTGCGGCCACGATCACCACCACGAGACGCCGGCCGAGATGGACGTTGTCATTCTCCCCGTAAAATCCCTCTCCGAGTCCGATCTCACCGCCGCGCGCGACGCCGCCGTTCACGTCTTCTCCGATTGGGAAAACAAGGTCGCCCCCGGCCTACCCGTCACGCCCGGCGCGACCCTCCACCGCCTGCAACTCGTCGAAGGCCACGCCCGTTTCCCGCTCCCCGTCGCCGCCCCCGGCCTCCACGTCGCCTACGAGCAAAACGGCGAAGTCGCCCTCCACATCGAAGTCATGGGCCAGACCGTCAAACCCGCCTGGCAACGCGACTACCAGCCACCCCACACCCACGACGACGCCGTAAGCAGCGTGGGCATCACCCAGCTCGGAGAACTCGACGGCAAAAAACTCAACGACTGGATCGGCGAACTCCTAAAAACCAAGGGCGGCGACATCTACCGCTGCAAAGGCGTGCTCGCCATCAAAGGTTCGCCCAACCGCCTCGTCTTCCAAGGCGTCCACATGCTCTTCGACGCCAAGTTCGACCGCCCCTGGGCCGGCGCCCCCCGCGAAAACACCCTTATCTTCATCGGCAAAAACCTCGACCGCGCCGCCCTCACCGAAGCTTTCAAGGCCTGCCTCGCCTAAATCGTTCTCGTTCTCCTACTCGTTCTCATTCCCACCCTCCGAGCCCTCTCGCCCGTCCCTCCATGAGCGAATCCGATCTCCTCGCCCTGCGCGCCCAACGCCCGGCCGTATCCGATTGGCGGATACGCGTCGCCACCTGGGTCGAGTCCCCGCGCATCCAGGCTTTCATCGTTGGTCTCATCCTGCTCAACGCCGCCATCCTCGGCCTCGAAACCTCGCCCGCCATCATGGCGAAGCACGGCGCCTGGCTGAAAATCGCCGATAAAATCTGCCTCGCCATTTTCTGCGTCGAGCTGGCTCTCAAACTCGTTTCCTACCGCGGCCACTTCTGGCGCAGCGGCTGGAATTGGTTCGACCTCATCGTCATCGGCTTCGCCCTCGCCCCCGGCGCCGGTCCCTGGTCCGTGCTGCGTTCCCTGCGCGTGCTCCGCGTGCTGCGCCTGCTCACCGTCGTGCCGCAACTCCGCCGCGTCGTCGCCGCCTTCCTCCACTCCATACCGGGCCTCGGCGGCGTCGTCGCCGTCATGATCGTGTTTTTCTACACCTTCTCCGTGCTCACCACCAAACTCTTCGGCCCCACCTTCCCCGAGTGGTTCGGCGACATCGGCTCCAGCCTCTACACCCTCTTCCAGATCATGACCTTGGAGAGCTGGTCCATGGGCATCGTGCGCCCCGTCATGCAACAGTTCCCGCTGGCCTGGGCCATCTTCGTGCCGTTCATCGTCATCGCCACCTTCACGATTCTAAACCTCTTCATCGGCATCATCGTTTCGACCATGCAGGAACTGCGCGAAGAGGAAACACGTTCGCCCCTCACCGACAGCCGCGCCGAGGCCCTCCTCGCCCGCCTCGAAACCGACCTCACCGAACTCCGCAAACAACTGCGCAAACCCGACGCCTGAGTTCGCATATCCATCAAGCGGAGTTCGGCGTCCAAAGTCGTCTCTCGCGCCGCCTCACAGCACGAACCGCTGCCCGTCCTGCGCGAAACGAATCGAGGCGGGCAACAAATCCGCCTCGTCCGCATGCGCGACGCTGTGCGCGATATGCGTGAGGTAAGCCTGCCGCGGCGCGATGCGCCCCACCATCTCCACCGCCTCGGCGATGCTCTGGTGAGTGGGATGCGGCTGCGGACGAAGCCCGTCGATGAGCAGCAAATCCGCGCCGAGCGCGAGTTCCCGACCCGCCGGCGGCACCGTCTTGCAATCGGTGTAATACGCGAAGCGCCGCCCCGAACTGCGCTCGGTAAACACCAGCCCGAGCGTGTCGATTTTTCCGTGAGGCAAGGGCGTGCTTTCGATCGTGCCCGCCGGCAACTCAAGCCGCTCGGGCATGCGGCGAAGATCGAAACGTGCGTAGCCGTCACGCACCGGACCGGGCGGGGTCAACGCGTAGGAATAAATCGCGCGCACCCGCGCCTCCCCCTCCTCCGCGCAATACACGGGCAGGGTGCCGTCCTCGCGCGCATCGCAGTAACGGCGCAAATCATCCATGCCGAGAATGTGATCGGCGTGCCCGTGCGTGAGGATGAAAAGATCTATGCTCGGTATGCGCGCGCGTAAAACCTGAAGCCGAAATTCCGGCGTGGCGTCTATTTGGATACGCAGCCCGTCCATGATCACGTGAACCGAGGCCCGCGTGCGCTGATCGCGCGGGTCGGCCGACGTGCAGACGGCGCAGTCGCACGCGATCATGGGCACGCCGTGCGAGGTCCCGGAGCCAAGGACGAGAATTTCCATGCGCGAAACGAAGGCGTGAATGTCGGGGCGCGGCAAGAAGCCGAATCAAGGAGCGCTCCTTGCGCACCGCGCACAAAAAAAACCGGCGCACCGTGAGGTGCGCCGGTTATGATTTTCGAACGTAGCGGAAGCGCGGAGCGCTTTCGACGCGGGCGCTGCCCGGACTTTTTTAGTAATCCATGCCGCCCATGCCGCCGCCGTGGCCGTGGCCGCCGGCGGGAGCCGCTTCCTTCTTCTCGGGGGCATCGGTGATGATGCACTCGGTGGTGAGGAGCAGGCCGGCGATGGACGCGGCGTTCTGCAGCGCGGTGCGGGTCACCTTGGTGGGATCGACGACGCCGGCCTTCACGAGATCCTCGTAGGCGCCGGTGGCGACATTGTAGCCGTTCGCGCCCTTGGAGGCGAGGACCTGCTGGACGACGACCGCACCCTCGACGCCGGCGTTGAAGCACAGCTGCTTGAGGGGAGCCTCGACCGCGCGGCGGATGATCTGGGCGCCGAGCTTCTCGTCGCCCTCGAGGGCGGCGATGGCGGCGTCAACGGCCTTGGCGGTGCGCAGGAGGGCGACACCACCGCCGGACACGATGCCCTCGGCCACGGCGGCGCGGGTGGCGTGCAGGGCGTCTTCCACGCGCTGCTTCTTTTCCTTCATCTCGGACTCGGTGGTGGCACCGACGTTGATGACGGCGACGCCGCCGGCGAGCTTGGCGAGGCGCTCCTGGAGCTTCTCCTTGTCGTAGTCGCTGGTGGTCTCCTCGATCTGGCGGCGGATCTGCTTCACGCGGCCCTGGATGTCGGAGCCCTTGCCGGCGCCTTCGATGATGGTGGTGTTTTCCTTGTCCACCACGATGCGCTTGGCGCGGCCGAGGTCGGAGACCTGGACGTTCTCGAGCTTGATGCCGAGATCCTCGGAGAGGAGGCGGCCGCCGGTGAGGACGGCGATGTCTTCGAGGATGGCCTTGCGGCGATCACCGAAGCCGGGGGCCTTGACGGCGCACACGTTGAGCGTGCCGCGGATCTTGTTCACCACGAGCGCGGCGAGGGCTTCGCCTTCGACTTCCTCGGCGATGATGAGGAGGGGCTTGCCGGTCTTGGCGGCGGCCTGAAGGATGGGCAGGAACTCCTGGAGGTTGGAGATCTTCTTCTCGTGGATGAGCACGTAGGCGTCCTCGAGAATGGCTTCCTGGCTCTCCTGGTTGGTGGAGAAGTAGGCGGAGAGGTAGCCCTTGTCGAACTGCATGCCCTCGACGACGTCGAGGGTGGTCTCGATGGACTTGTTCTCTTCGACGGTGATGGTGCCGTCCTTGCCGACCTTGTCCATGGCCTCGGCGATGATGTCGCCGATGGTGGTGTCCCAGTTGGCGGAGACGGTGGCGACCTGGCGGATCTCCTCGGTGTCGTTCACCTTCTTGGAGATGCGGGCGAGCTCGGCGACGGCGGCCTCGACGGCCTTGTCGATGCCGCGCTTGAGGTAGATCGGGTTGGCGCCGGCGGTGACGTGCTTGAGGCCTTCCTTATAGACGGCCTCGGCGAGCACGGTGGCGGTGGTGGTGCCGTCGCCGGCGGCGTCGTTGGTCTTGGAGGCGACTTCCTTCACCAGCTGGGCGCCGATGTTTTCGTAGGGATCGGAGAGCTCGATCTCCTTGGCGACGGTGACGCCGTCCTTGGTGACGGCGGGCGAGCCGAATTTCTTGTCGATGACGACATTGCGGCCCTTGGGACCGAGGGTGACCTTGACGGCCTTGGCGAGGAGCTCGACGCCCCGGAGGATTTTGTGGCGGGCGGATTCGTCGAAGAGGAGTTGTTTAGCGGCCATAGTAGTAGTTTAGGATTTAGAGTTTTAGAATTTAGGATTTCCGAATCTTTGGGATTTGGACCGTTGGGATTTGGGATTTTCGTAACGCTTCGCGTTACGCCACGACACCGAGGATGTCGTCTTCGCGGACGAGGGTGAATTTCTCGCCCTCGATCTTCACTTCGGTGCCGCCGTATTTGCTGATGAGGACCTTGTCGCCGACCTTCACTTCGAAGGCGGAAACTTTGCCGTTTTCGTCCTTCTTGCCGGTGCCAAGTGCGATGACTTCGGCCTCCTGCGGCTTCTCCTTGGCGGAGTCGGGGATGATGATGCCGCCGCGGACTTGTTCTTTTTCCTCGATGTGCTTCACGAGAACGCGATCACCGATGGGCTTGATTTTGACTTTGGCCATGTTGCTTGGGTTTTTGTTTTTAACTTACGGGAGTTGGATTGTATCCGTTATTTGGTTACAGCTCGCCCGGGCGTCCCGGGCAAAAGGGGTTTGACGATTACTTCTTGTCCTCGTCCACGACCTCGAAGTCGGCGTCCACGACGTCGGCCTTCTTTTCGGTTTTCTTCTTGGGCTCGTCGGAGCCGCTCTCGGCGCCGGCGGCACCGGCTTCGCCACCGGGGGCTGCGCCGGCGGCCTGCGCGGCCTGGTAGAGCTCGGCGCCGATCTTCTGAAGGTTCTCGAGGGAGGCCTTCATCTTTTCGAGCTCGGCGGATTCGAGGTCCTTCTTCGCGTCGGCGAGGGCGGTCTCGAACTTGGACTTGATCTCGGCGGGAATCTTGTCGCCCGAGTCCTTGAGGGTTTTTTCGAGGCCGTAGATGGTGGAATCGAGCGAGTTCTTGGTCTCGACCTCCTCTTTGCGCTTGGCGTCGGCCTCGGCGTTGAGCTCGGCTTCGCGGGTCATCTTTTCGACCTCCTCCTTGGAGAGACCGGAGGAGCCCTGGATGGTGATCTTCTGGTCCTTGCCGGTGCCGAGATCCTTGGCGGTGACGTTGAGGATGCCGTTGGCGTCGATGTCGAAAGTGACCTCGATCTGCGGGGTGCCGCGGGGCGCGGGAGGGATGCCGTCGAGCTTGAAGTTGCCCAGCTTTTTGTTGTCGCGGCTCATGGGACGCTCGCCTTGGAGGACGACGATTTCGACGCCGGGCTGGTTGTCCGAGTAGGTGGAGAACACCTGCGACTTCTTGGTCGGGATGGTGGTGTTGCGATTGATCATCGCGGTGGACACGCCGCCGGCGGTCTCGATGCCGAGGGTGAGCGGGGTGACGTCGAGGAGGAGCACGTCCTTCACGTCGCCCTTGAGCACGCCGCCCTGGATGGCCGCGCCGATGGCGACGACCTCATCGGGGTTGACGCCTTGGTGGGCGGCCTTGCCGGCGAGCTTGTTGGCGATCTCGACGACCTTAGGCATGCGGGTCATGCCGCCGACGAGCACGAGTTCGTCGATGTTGGCGGAGGTGAGTTCGGCGTCCTTGAGGCAGTTCTTGAAGGGGGCGATGGTGCGCTCGAAGAGGGAGTCGCAGATCTGCTCCATCTTGGAGCGGGTGAGCGAAAGATTTAGGTGCTTCGGGCCGGAGGCGTCGGCGGTGATGAAGGGCAGATTGATGTCGTAGGACTGCGCGGAGGAGAGGGCGATCTTGGCCTTCTCGGCCTCTTCCTTGAGGCGCTGGAGAGCCATCGGATCTTTGCGAAGATCGATCTGGTTCTCGGCCTTGAAGGAATCAACGAGCCAGTTGATGAGAGCTTCGTCCCAGTTGTCGCCGCCGAGGTGGGTGTCGCCGTTGGTGGCCTTTACCTCGAATACGCCGTCGCCGATTTCGAGCACGGAGACGTCGAAGGTGCCGCCGCCGAGGTCGAACACGGCGATCTTCTCGTCCTTCTTTTTATCGAGACCGTAGGCGAGCGAGGCGGCGGTGGGCTCGTTGATGATGCGCTTCACGTCGAGGCCTGCGATCTTGCCGGCGTCTTTGGTGGCCTGGCGCTGGGCGTCGTTGAAGTAGGCGGGAACGGTGATAACGGCCTCGGTGATCTTGGTGCCGAGGTAGGCCTCGGCGTCGGCCTTCAGTTTGCCGAGCACGAAAGCGGCGATCTGCTGGGGCGCGAACTGCTCGGTCTTGTCGCCGACTTGGACCTCGATGTAGGCGTCGCCGTTTTTGCCGGCCACGACTTTGTAGGGGAGGTTCTTCGCCTCTTCGCTCACCTCGGTGAATTTACGACCGATGAGGCGCTTGGCGGAGAAAATGGTATTCTTGGGGTTGGTGACGGCCTGGCGCTTGGCGGCCTGGCCGACGACGCGCTCGCCGGTTTTAGTGAACGCGACGATGGAGGGTGTGGTGCGCGCGCCTTCCGCATTTGGGATGACGACGGGCTCGCCGCCTTCCATGACGGACATGCAGGAGTTGGTGGTGCCGAGATCGATGCCGAGAATGTAATGGGCCATGATAAATAAGGTTAGCAGACGGTGTGCACAACCGATCAATATCCACCTATCACCATGTTATTTAGATATTTAAAAATTAACCTAAGGCACAGCCGCGAACTCGAATCCAGAGAGTTTGCGCCGCTATGTCTCACCTTGGCCGCGTCATGTCGCATACAAAGATGAGACATGGCACAATGTTGCGCCACGTGGCCCCGGGGATTGCGGGTGGTGTGAAGCGTGCTAACTTAGATTCCATGGACGTCGAAATCACGATTCCGGCAGAGGTGGCGGTGATGACCCTGCCCGGCCTGACATTTTTCCCGCAGGCCTTGTTACCTCTCCACATTTTTGAGCCGCGTTACCGCAAAATGCTGCGCGACGCGCTCGATACTCACCGGCTCTTCGCCGTGGCGGGCCTCGACGTGAAGCGCATGGGCAGCGCCTTTGAGCCACCCTATCGTATTGCCACCGTAGGCGTCGTGCGCGCCTGCCAAGGTCGTGACGACGGCACCTCCAATCTGCTTTTGCAGGGCCTCACCCGTGTCGAGTTTACCGACATCGTGGGCGAAGAACCCTACCGTCGCATGAAGATCCGCGCCCTCGCCAGCGAGCCGGGCGCGCCAGAAGAAGATAACGAGCGCCTGCGCGCCCAACTCTCGCGACTGCTCAGCACCCGCCTGCGCTTGAGCGGCCAAGGCTCGGACGAAATCACGAAGTTCCTGCGCGGCATCGACGACCCGGAAACTTTCGTCGATCTCGCCGCCTTCAATCTCTGCGGTGACGCCCGCCTGAAGCAGCGCCTGCTCGAAACCCTCAGCGTCCACGAACGTCTCGCCATGCTCAACGCCTGGGCGCGCCGCGAGGTGGACGCCATTCGCCTGCGCAAAAAACTCCAAGGCGGTCTAGCCGACGAAGACGTGGCGAACAACTGATCCGCCCGCTTCGACGGGCGCGGTCAGCACAGATTTACCGGGTCCACATCGAGCACCTGGACCATATCGTCCGGCCAGAGAAACGCAGCGCGCAGGCGGCTGATCTCCGAGACGATGCCGGTCACCGGCCCGTTGCAAAAATACCAAAGCTGCCAGCGATACTCGTCCTGGATTTTCTCGATGGGCGCGGCCGCCGGTCCCATGAGCGCGACCCGCTCGCCGAGAGTTTCCTCGACGCTTTTTTTCCACTGTTCCGCGTAGAAACGCAGCTTCTCCGGATTCGGTCCACGGAAGAGATGGTGCAACAAATGCCGCGCCGGCGGATAACCGAAATCCTTGCGCACTTTCATTTCGGTCTGCGCGAAACCCACGAAATCCGCGTGACGAGAAAACTGGATCGCCCCCGCTTCCGGCGTGAAGGTCTGCACCACCACCTCGCCCGCGCGATCACCGCGCCCGGAGCGGCCAGCAACCTGCACGAGCAGCTGAAACGTGCGCTCCGTCGCGCGAAAATCCGGCACGTGCATCGACAGGTCGGCGTCCACCAGGCCGACCAGCGTGACGTTGGGAAAATCCAGCCCCTTCGCGATCATCTGCGTGCCGATGAGGATGTCGATGCGTCCGGCCCGGAAAGTGGCCAGCAACTCGCGAAACTTGTTTTTCTTCGACATCGTATCCGTATCGATTCTTTCGATACGCGCCTTCGGCACCAGACGGCGCACCGCCTCCTCCACGCGCTGTGTGCCGGTGCCGCGCCACTTGATCTCGGGCGAGGCGCAACTCGGGCACCGCGATGGCGCGCCGCGCTGGTGGCCGCACATGTGGCAGCGCAGCGTCTCGTCCGTGCGATGATAGGTCATGCTCACGCTGCAATGCGGGCACTCCTCCACATGACCGCACTTGCGGCACTGCATCGCCGACGAATAGCCGCGCCGGTTGATGAACAGGATCGTCTGTTCCTTCTTGCCCAACCGGTCGTGCATCGCGTCGAGCAGGCGGCGCGACAGCGTCACCGCGCCGCGCGAACGCATCGCCTCCACGCGCATGTCCACGATGTCGATGAAGGGCAGCTTCCGGTCGTCGATGCGCTGCTTGAGCGTGATGAGTCCGTATTTGCCCGCGCTGGCATTGGCCCAAGTTTCGAGCGAAGGCGTGGCGGACCCGAGCAGACACAACGCACCCGCGAGTTTTGCGCGATAGATCGCCGTGTCCCTCCCGTGATAGCGCGGCGTCTCGTCCTGCTTGTAGGCGGGCTCGTGCTCCTCATCGACGACGATGAGGCGCAGGTTTTGCACCGGCGCGAAAATCGCCGAACGCGCGCCCACCACCACGCGCGCCTCTCCGGTCGCGAGCGCCAGCCAGCCGTCGAGCCGCTCGCCCTCGCTGAGCAAACTATGCCAGACCACGACGCGATGATCGGGCGCGATAGCTTCGAGCCGCGAACGCAACCGCGCCACGGTCTGCGGCGTCAGAGCCACCTCGGGCACGAGAAACGCCACCCCGCCGCCCGCCTCCAGCGCCTCTTGGATGGCGCGCAGGTAAACCTCGGTCTTGCCCGAACCCGTGACGCCGAAGAGCAGTTGCACGCCGAATCTGTTTTTCGCCAGCTCGGAGCAGAGCGTATCCACCGCCGCCTGCTGCTCCTCGTTCAAGCGGTGCGGCTGCGCGGCCACATGCTCGCCCGCCGCATGGTCGTCGGCGTAGGCGATGCGTTCCACGCGCTGAGCGATCTCGCGCACGAAGCCGCGAGTCACGAGACCGCTCACCGCCGCCGACGACACCGCTAGACGCTCCAACGCGAGAGATTTTTTTACCGGGCGAGGCTGGCTGCGGAGGAATTCGTAAACCCTCGCCTGCGCGGGCGCGCGCTTCGCCAGCGCGGCGGTTTCGTCGGGCGTGAGCACGCGCACCACCGCGAGGAGTTTTTCCTGTTTAAGCGCGGCCGCCTTGCGCACCGCGCCGGGTAACATCGTCTCGATGATGCCATCGAGCGGCGCGGCGTAGTAGGCGCTCATCCACTTCGCGAGGCGCAACAGATCGTCGGGCAGCGCGGGAAACGGATACACGACGCCCGCGAGCGGCTTGCAGCGCGCGACCGGAAAATCCTTCGGCTCCGAAAATTCCGCCACGATGCCGAGGTGAAAGCGATTCACGATCGGGATGCGCACCAAGGAGCCCACCTGCACCTGATCGCGCAGCGTCGCCGGCACCTGATAGTGCAGGAGCTTGTCGAAACCCGCGAGAGGATGCACGCCGACGGTCATGAAACCGGCGACCTTGGACGCGCGCCCTGCCCGACCGCAACGCCAAGGATGCTTGCTCCTCCGCCATTTTCCGGCTCGCCCGCCCACCATCCCGACTCCTGCCTGACCTTCCATGATGACCTCCCTGTTTCCCGTTTTGCGCGTCCTTCTTTTTGTCGCCTTTTTCAGCGGCCTCGCCCGCGCCGACTACCGCGGCGCCCTCGTCCTCGACGCCGCCAGTGGCGCCATTTTGCACGAGGAAAACGCCGACGCCATCTCGCCGCCCGCCAGCGTAACCAAGCTCATGACCTTCCTGGACGTGCACGACGCCATCAGCGCAGGTCGCATCCGGCTCGACACCCCGGTCACCGCCAACGCCGCCGACCAAAGCATGGGCGGCACCCAGGTTTTTCTCGCCGCCGGCGAAACCTTCACCGTCGAGGAACTGCTCTTCGCGGTCATGGTCGAGTCGGCCAACGACGCCGCCCACGCGCTCGCCATTCCCGTCGCCGGTTCGCGCGATGCCTTCGTCGCCGCCATGAACGCCCGAGCCTGATCGCTCGGCATGCGCAACACCGTTTTCCGCACCCCGCACGGCCTGCCTCCCCCTTCGCGCAACGCCACCGACGGCGACCTCACCACCCCGCGCGACCTCGCCCTGCTCGCCCGCGAACTCGTCTCCAAAACCGACGTCCTCCGCTACAGCTCCATTCGCGCGCGCCTCTTCGGCGAAGGCGTCCGCTCCGAGCCGCAGCCCATGCGCAACCACAACAAACTCATCACCACCGTCGAGGGCTGCGACGGCCTCAAAACCGGTTTCACCCGCGCCGCCGGCTTCTGCCTCGTCGCCACCGCGCAACGCGGCACCAAACGCGTGATCGTCGCCGTCATGGGCAGCCCCGCCGCCAAAACCCGCGACGCCCATGTGGCCCGCCTGATCGAGGAGGGCTTTGCCAAAATCCCCGCCGATTCCGTCTTCATCGGCGCGCCCGTGCCCGTGGCTCCGCTTGTCGTTACCCCGCTTCCAGTCGGCGTTAAGCCCGTGGCCCCCGCCGCACCCGTTGAGCAAGACGCATCGGATGCCACCGTGCGCTTCACCTTGCCCAAACGCTAAACCTCCCAACCCTCCCCGCCGCGCCGAAATGGCGCACCCTCCGCTTGACCCCTCCGTCCCCTCGGTGCCTCACTCCCCGCCATGTTGCCCAGCGTTTTGATCGTCGATGACGAAAAGCACACCCGCGAGGGCCTCCGTCAGGCCTTGGAGGACGACTACGACATCTCCGTCGCCGCCAACGCCGACGAGGCGTTCAACCTCCTCGCATCCGAACCGTTCGACGCCATCCTCACCGACCTGCGCATGCCGGGAAAATCCGGGCTCAAGATCATCGACAAAGCGCTCGCCCTGCCCAACCGCCCCGCCGTCATCATGATGACCGCCTACGGCAACGTAGAAACCGCCGTAGAGGCCATGAAACGCGGCGCGGTCGATTTCCTCACCAAACCCGTCAACCTCGAGCGCCTGGAGGTCCTCCTCCAACGCGCGCTAAAAACCAAAACCCTCGAGGTCGAGGTCCGCCAACTCCACGAGCGCCTCGACGAAAAATTCAGCTTCGAGGGCATCATCGGCAACTCCGCCCCGTTGCACGATCTCATCGAAAAAGTCCGCCTCGTCGCCCCCTCCAAGGCCACCATTCTCGTCGAGGGCGAAAGCGGCACCGGCAAAGAACTGATCGCCCAGGCCCTCCATCAGGCCGGCTCCCGCGCCCGCGGCCCCTTCATCGCCGTCCACTGCGCCGCGCTCTCCGAAAACCTCCTCGAAAGCGAATTCTTCGGCCACGAACGAGGCGCGTTCACCGGCGCCACCGAGCGCCGCATCGGCCGCTTCGAATCCGCCGACGGCGGCACCCTCTTCCTCGACGAAATCGGCGAGATTTCCCAAAGCACCCAGGTCAAGCTCCTGCGCTTCCTCGAAACCCGCACCATCGAACGCGTCGGCGGCACCAAACCCATCCAGCTCGACGTGCGCCTCGTCGCCGCCACCAACCGCAACCTCGAGCGCATGGTGGCCGACGGCAAATTCCGCGAAGACCTCTTCTTCCGCCTCAACGTCGTTCGCCTTCTCATGCCCCCCCTGCGTGATCGCCCGGACGACATCCCGCTCCTCCTCGCCCACTACCTGAAATACTTCGCGCGGGAAAACGGCACGCCCCCCCCCAATCTCGAAGCCGGCGCGCTCCGCACCCTCTGCGTTTACCGCTGGCCGGGAAACATCCGCGAACTGCGCAACTTCTGCGAAAACGCGGTGGTCATGCACCGCGGCGGCAAACTCACCGAATACGATCTCGACCCGCGCTACCGAGGCGCCGCAGCCACGCCTTTCCCCGCCACATCGTCGTCCGCCCCCCGTTATCCAGAATCGGCCGGCCTCCCCGCGCCGCCGCACGGTGACGGTGTCCTCGCGCTTCCCGGCCCCGCCGGCGCCGACTCATCCCTGTCCGTGGAGGAAAACGAAAAACGGCTCCTGCGTGAATCCCTGCTCAAGGCCCGCGGCAATCGCACCAAGGCCGCCCGGTTCATGGGCATAAGCAGACGCACCCTGCATCGTAAACTCGCCCAATGGCCCGAACTCGATACCGTTGACTAAATCTACCCGTCTCCCGCCTCTCTTCCAAACCACGACCGCCCCACAAATTCAGCCCCGCTCCCGCCCCCTCAGCCGCATGAAACTCCCCGTCCTCCTGACCTTGACGCTTTCCCTTTTCGCCGCCCTCGCTCCGGCCGCTCCCATTCGCCTCGCCGGCTCCGACTTGCTCGCCGACACCTTGGGCGTCGAGTTCACCCGCTTCGCCAAGGCCAATGACATCGAGCTGGTCTCCTCCTTCCGCGGCAGCCGTGCGGGACTGGAGGCGCTCAACACGCGCGCCGCCGACTTCGGTCTGCTCATCCTCCGCGCCGAAGACGCCCGCCCCGGTTCCGATTTCACCGTGGTGCCGGTCGGCTACCTCACCGCCGTCGTCCTCGCGCCCCCCTCCGTATCCATGACGCAGATACACTATGAACAGCTCGCGGGCGTGTTCGGCGCGCGCGAACCCCGCAACTTCAGCCGTTGGGGCGACCTCGGCGTCACCGGTCCCTGGTCTTCGCGCGGCATCACCGCCATGATCGCCACCGGCCAGGGCCTGTCGTCGGACCTCTTTCGTTACGAGGTCATGTCGTCGCCCGAACTCAAAGCCACGGTCGTGCAGTTCGACGACCTGCAACGCCTATACGCCCGCCTCGGCAGCTCCGAAGGCGGCCTCGCGATAACCGCCATGCCTCCGACCGTAAACTCCGAGATCAAGATGCTCCTCGTCGCGAAAGGCCCCCGCGACGTCGCCTATGGTCCCAGCCCGGAAAATCTTCACTCGGGCGACTACCCGCTGCGTCTTCCTTTGCACCTGGTTTTCCGCAAAGAAGACTCCCGACGCCTCAATTTCGTGCTCCGCCACCTCCTCTCCGACGAGGTCGCCCCCGTCCTTCGCGCGGCCGGCGTGATGCCCCTGCCCGTCCAAGCCCGCAACCAGTTGGTCTTCGATTTGGAGACCCCTTGAATAAACTTTCTGCGAATCCAAAAAACCTGTTGACCATGGCCCCCGTCGCTCTTTTCTCCCCCTCTCTCACGCAGGCGTAGCTCAGTTGGTAGAGCACCACCTTGCCAAGGTGGACGTCGAGAGTTCGAGTCTCTTCGCCTGCTCCATTTTAGAAAATCCTCCGGTTCAAAACGCCGGGGGATTTTTTCTTTTCCGCGATATCGAGTCGGCGCCGCCCGCTTCGGTTTGCCCGCCGCAAAACTCGCTCTGAATCTTCGGTCTCTTATCGTATTCCCTGCTCGTTCTCCGCCCATGTCCGCCCAAGCCCCCGATCTTTCCGCCGTCAAAGCCTACCTGCTCGACCTGCAGGATCGCATCTGCGCC
>DAIPIP010000004.1:0-20110 GCA_036770725.1 Opitutaceae bacterium | reverse complement strand
CCGAGGGCGCGGTCTTCGAGAAAGCCGGCGTGGGTTTTTCCCATGTCACCGGAGCCAAGCTCCCGCCCAGCGCCACCGCCCACCGCCCCGAACTCGCCGGCCAGCCCTGGGTCGCCATGGGCGTCTCGCTCGTCATCCACCCGCGCAATCCCCGCGTGCCCACCAGCCACGCCAACGTGCGCTTCTTTTGCACCACCCCGACCGACGGCTCCGCGCCCGTCTGGTGGTTCGGCGGCGGGTTCGACCTTACCCCCTACTACGGCTACGAGGAGGACTGCGTCCATTGGCATACCGTCGCCCGCGACGCCCTCGCGCCCTTCGGACCCGACCATTACCCGCGCTACAAAAAATGGTGTGACGAATACTTTTTTCTAAAACACCGCGGCGAAGCGCGCGGCATCGGCGGCCTGTTTTTCGACGATCTCAACACCCCCGATTTTGCCACCGCCTTCGCCCTGCTCCGCGCCGTGGGCGACGCCTACCTGCCCGCCTACCAACCCATCGTCGCGCGCCGTAAAAACACCCCGACCACCGAGGCTGAGCGCGACTGGCAGCTGTATCGGCGCGGTCGATACGTCGAGTTCAACCTCGTCTGGGATCGCGGCACCCTCTTCGGCCTGCAAAGCGGCGGACGCACCGAGAGCATCCTCATGAGCCTCCCGCCCCTCGTCCGCTGGGACTACGGCCGCACCCCCGCCGAGGGCTCCGAGGAACACCGCCTCCACACCGACTTCCTCCGCCCCCGCGACTGGGCCGATTTTAAAACCACTAATGTTCACTAACCGTCACTAATGGTTCACACCGCCTAAATCCGGGTGTTACATTAGTGACCATCAGTGAACATTAGTGGTTAAAACTCCGTTTCATGACCTCCCGCGACCGTTTCCTCGCCGCCCTCGCCTGCCAGCCGCTCGACCGCCCTCCTCTCTGGGTCATGCGCCAGGCCGGCCGCTACCTGCCCGAATACCGCGCCCTCAAGGCCAAGTCGTCCTTCCTCGAAATGGTGAAGACTCCCGCGCTCGCCACCGAGGTCACCCTCCAGCCGCTCAAACGCTTCCCCGGCCTCGACGCCGCCATTCTCTTCTCCGACATCCTCGTGATCCCCGAGGCACTCGGCCAACCCTACGCCTTCCGCGACACCGGCGGCATCCAGATGGCCTACCGCCTCGAAACCCGCGCGCAAATCGACGCCCTCGCGCCCGCCCACGCCGTTCCCGAACGCCTCGCCTACGTCGGCGACGCCCTCCGCCTGCTCAAACGCGAAGTCGCCGCCACCGGCCACACCCTCCTCGGCTTTGGCGGCTCCCCCTGGACCCTCGCCACCTACATGCTCGAAGGCGGCTCCTCCGACGACTTCGCCCGCGCCAAGCTCCTCTTCTACACCGACCGCCCCGCCTTCGACGCCCTGCTCGAAAAACTCTCCGCCGCCCTCGTATCCTATTTTCAACTACAAATCGACGCCGGCGCCGACGCCATCCAGATCTTCGACAGCTGGGGCGGCATCCTCGCCGGCCCCGACTACGAGGCCGCGTCCCTGCGCTGGATCCGCCGCATCGTCGCCGCCCTGCCCGCCGGCTTCCCCGTCATCCTCTACGCCAAGGGCACCGCGCCCCACCTCGCCGCCCAGGCCGGCTCCGGCGTGCGCGCCATCAGCGTGGACTGGACCGCCGACCTCGCCGCCGTGCGCGCCTCCCTGCCCGCCAATGTCGCCCTCCAAGGCAACCTCGATCCCGTGCTCATGACCACCACGCCCGAAATCGTGCGCACCCAGGCCACCCGCCTGCTCGAATCCATGCGCGGTAAACCCGGCCACGTCTTTAACCTCGGCCACGGCATCACCCCCGACGCCAAGATCGAGTGCATGCAGACCCTCGTGGACACCGTCACCGCCTTCCGCTGAGTTTCCCCATCCGCCGTTCTGCCGTGTCTTCCGTGGGCCATTATTCCGATACGTCCGCCTCATCGCTCCCTATCGCCATCCTCGGCGCCGGCCTCACCGGCCTGAACGCAGCCCGCCACCTCGCGCTCGCCGGTCGCCGCTTCGTCATCTTCGAGGCTTCTCCCTCCATCGGCGGCGTCATCCGCAGCGAACGCCACCCCGACGGCTGGCTCGTCGAAGCCGGCCCTAACTCCCTCCAAGAAACCCCCGCCGTCGCCGCCCTGATCCGCGAACTCGGCCTCGAAGCCCGCCGCCACGCCGCCGTGCCCGAGGCGAAAAACCGCTACATTTTTCGCAAGGGCCAACTCCGCACGCTACCGCTTTCGCCGCCCGGTTTTCTGAAGAGCGGCGTCTTCTCACTGCGCACCAAAATCCGCGTCGCCCGCGAATGCTTCCGCTCCCGATACCCCGAGCGCGAGGCCGACCTCCCGCTCGCCGATTTCTTCCGCGAACACTTCGGCCCCGAGCTGCTCGACTACGCTCTGGATCCTTTCGTGTCCGGCATCTACGCCGGCGATCCCAAGCAACTCTCCGCCCGCCACGCTTTTCCCTCCCTCTGGCGCGCCGAACAGGAACACGGCTCCATAGTCAAAGCCCAGATCCTCGCCGCCCGCGCCAAAAAACAACGCGGCGAATCCTCCGCTCCGCCGCCCATCGTGACCTTCGACGACGGCCTCGCCGTCCTGCCCCGCGCCCTCGCCGCCGCGCTCCCGCCCGACACCATTCGCCTGAGCGCTCCCGTTTCTCGCCTGCAAATCATCCCCGGCGAAGGCTGGAAACTCGACGCCGCCCCCGCCGAACGTTTCTCCCACGTCCTCGCCGCCCTCCCTGCCCCCGCCCTCGCCCGGCTCGAAATCGGCCCGCCCGGCCTCGCCACCTCCCTGGTCTCGCTCGCCCGCATCGAACACCCGCCCGTCACCTCGATCTTCCTAGGCTACCGCCGCGCCGACATCGCCCACCCGCTCGATGGCTTCGGCGCGCTCATGCCCTCGGTCGAAAAACGCGACATCCTCGGCGTCCTGTTCAACTCCACCCTTTTCCCCGACCGCGCCCCCGTCGGCCACGTAGCCCTGACCGTCCTGCTCGGAGGCATGCGCCGCCCCGAACTCGCCCGCCTGCCCCTCGAAGCCCAGATGCCCATTGTGCAACGCGAACTCGCCGCCCTCCTCGGCGCGCGCGGCAACCCCGTCTTTGTTCGCCGCGCCCACTGGACCCACGCCATCCCGCAATACCAGATCGGCCACGATTCCCACCGCGACGTCATGGCCGCCGCCGAGCACCGCAACCCCGGCCTCCACATCGGCGGCCCCCTGCGCGACGGCATCGGCCTCCCCGCCTGCCTCGCCGCTGGCGAACGCCTCGCCCGCGCCGCGCTTTGATTCATTTTCCGACACATTACCCGTCGCCCTTGACTCCCCCCCTCCCCCCCCTAGCCTGCCGCGCCCTTTTACTCCGGCATGGCTAACGATCTTAAACACACTCTCAGCCTACCCAAGACCGACTTCCCCATGCGCGGGGATTTGCCGAAACGCGAACCCGCACGCCTCGAAGCCTGGGAGAAACTCGACCTCTACGCCGCCATCCAGAGCCGCCGCGCCGCGCAAAACGCCCCCGCCTTCGTCCTTCACGACGGCCCCCCCTTCACCAACGGCGACGTCCACATCGGCACCGCCCTGAACAAATCCCTCAAGGACATCACCCTTCGCTACAAGTCCCTGCGCGGCTTCCGCACCCCCTACGTCCCCGGCTGGGACTGCCACGGCCTCCCCATCGAGCAAAAGGTCGCCAAAGAAATCCAGGCCTCCGGCCAAAGCCTCTCCACCGCCGAGATGCGCTCCCGTTGCGACGCCTTCGCCGAGAGCTGGATCAAAAAACAAACCACCTCCTTCAAGCGCCTCGGCGTCCAGGCCGACTGGGCCCACGAATACAAGACCAAGGCCCCCGCCTTCGAGGCCGACATCCTTCGCACCTTCGCCAGCTTCGTGGAGCAAGACATCGTCTATCGCTCCAAGAAACCCGTTTACTGGAGCATCCCCTTCGAGACCGCCCTCGCCGAGGCCGAGATCGAATACGCCGAGCACACCTCCATCGCCATCTGGGTCAAATTCCTCGTGCCCGTCGCCGAGGGCCTGAAGTTCGGCCTCCCCACCGACAAGCCCCTCAGCGTCGTCATCTGGACCACCACCCCCTGGACCATCCCGGCCAATCTCGCCATCGCGGTGAATCCAGAAACTGAATACGTGGTCATCGACCTCGGTCCCGAACGCATCCTCGTCGCCAAGGCCCTTGCCATCTCCGTCCTGGAAGCGATCAAACACCCCGACCCCGCCTCCCTCCTGGGCGAATGGTCAGCCACCGTCGTCGGCGCGCATCTAGAAGGCCTCGCGCCCCGCCACCCTTTCATCGACCGCGCCAGCCCCGTCGTCCTCGCCGACTACGTCACCACCGACTCCGGCACCGGCTGCGTCCACACCGCCCCCGGCCACGGCGCGGAGGATTATCTAACCGGCCTCAAATACGGCCTGCCCATCTACTGCCCCGTCGGCGACGACGGCCGCTACCTCGACGACGGCCAGGTCCCCGCCGACCTCGTCGGCGTCATCTGCCTCGAAACCGTCGAGGACCTGAAGGCCAAAAAACCCAGCCCGGCCAACCTCGCCGTCCTCAAAAAACTCGCCGCGCCCGACGCCGCCACCGGCCACGTCGCCCTGCTCGCCAAGGCCAAATACGTCCACAGCTACCCCCACTGCTGGCGCTCCAAAACCCCAATCATCTTCCGCGCCGTCGACCAGTGGTTCGTCGGCCTGGATCGCACCCCGGGAGGGACGACCTCCGTGTCGTCCGATTCCGCCCGCGCCAAAGCCCTCGACGCCATCAAAAGCGTCACCTGGTTCCCCGCCTGGGGCCAGGCCCGCATCACCGGCGCCGTCGAGGCCCGCCCCGACTGGTGCATCAGCCGCCAACGCTCCTGGGGCGTGCCCATCATCGCCTTCTACGGTCCCGACAAAAAAGCCTACCTCGACGCCTCCGTCATCCGCGCCGTCGCCGCCAAGATCGCCGCCCACCCCACCGGCACCAACCTCTGGTATGAGCAGACCGCCGCCGAAATCCTCGCCGACGTCGCCCTGCCCGCCGGCTGGCCCGCCCCCGCCGAGCTGACCTCCGGCCGCGACACCCTCGACGTCTGGATCGACTCCGGCTCCTCCCACGCCGCCGTCCTGCGTAATGGCCAGGGCACTACACAGTGGCCCGCCGATCTCTACCTCGAAGGCTCCGACCAGCACCGAGGCTGGTTTCAATCCTCCCTCTGGACCGGCGTCATCGCCCACGGCGGCGCGCCCTACAAGGCCGTGCTCACCCACGGCTTCATCGTCGGCGAGGACGGCAAAAAAATCTCCAAGTCCGGCTCCTACGAAAAGCCCCCGACCTCGGACAACTTCATCAACGACTACGGAGCCGACGTCATTCGCCTCTGGCTCGCCTCGCAGGATTTCACCCAGGACATCACCCTCTCCAAAAAAATCCTCGATAACTCCGCCGAGCAGTATCGCGGCTTTCGCAACGCCCTGCGCTACCAGCTCTCCGTTCTCCACGACTTCGATCCCGCCGCGCACGCCCTCCCCCACGCCGAGCTCGACGTCCTCGACCTCTGGGCCCTGCACCAGACCGCCAAGTTCCTCGCCGAGGCCACCGCCGCCTACGACGCCTACGAATTCCACCGCGTCGTCTCCCTCTGCGCCCAGTTCGTCGCCACCACCCTTTCCTCCGTTTACAACGACGTCTGCAAGGACCGCCTCTACACCTTCGCGGTCAACCACCCGCAGCGCCGCAGCACCCAGACCGCCATCCACGCCATCCACGGCGTGCTCGTCCGCGTGCTCGCCCCTATCCTCACCTTCACCGCCGATGAGGCCTGGTGCCACGCCCACTTCAAATCCGACTTCGCCCCCGCCGACGCTTCAGCCCCCAGCATCCACCTCTCCGACTGGCCCGTCGCCCCCGCCGCCTGGACCGACGACACCCTCGCCGCCGATTTCGCCGAACTCCTAAAAGTCCGCGCCAAAGTCAACGAGACCATCGAACCCCTCCGCCAGGCCGGCAAACTCGGCAAGTCCCTCGACGCCGCCGTGACCCTCGAAGTCGCCGGCTCCGATCCCATCGACGCCATTCTTCGCCGCCACGAAGCGTTTCTTCCCGAACTTTTCATCGTCTCGCATGTCCTCCTGGCCGAGACACCCGCCGCCACCGCGCTGGCCGTCGCCGCCCGGCCCTGCGCCGAACTCGGCTACGTCCGCTGCCCGCGTTGCTGGCGCTGGGTGCCCGCCCTGCAAACCGCCGCCGACCACGAGGTCTGCCCCCGTTGCGCCGAGGCGATCACCGCGTAAACCACCGACCCAGCCGCCACCTTTTCTTCGATCCCTTTCTACCCCGAACTAACATGGCCAAAACCACCCGCAAGTCCGCCCCGGCAGCCAAGAAGAAATCCCCGAAGCCCGCCGCGAAATCCGCGGTTCGGCCCACGGCCAAAACCAAGCCCGTCGCGAAACCCGCCCCGGCCAAGGCCAAGCCAAAAGTTCAGGGCAAGCCCAAGCCCAAGGCCAAAGCCAAACCCGTCACCAAAATTTCCTCTTCTCCCACTCAGCCGAAACCGACGCGGAAACCCGCCCCACCGGCCAAGGCCAGTCCCAGTCCCAAACCCACTGTGAAATCTTCCAAATCATCCGCCTCCAAACCCACCGCCAAAGCCAAGCCCGCGGCTCCCGCCAAACCGGCACCCAAAGCCCCCGCCAAGCCCACCGCGAAAACCCCGGCTAAGTCCGCCGCCAAACCTGCGGCTCCCGCCAAAGCCTCCACCGCTAAGGTCGCCCCGACCCCAGCCCCGGCCCCGGCCCCAGCCATCGCCGCCAAACGCCCCGCCCCCCTAAAAGGCAAGGACGCCGTGCGCGCCAAGATCCTCGCCCAGCGCGCCAAGCCCGCCAAGCCCTCCTCCTTCTCCCTCAACGAGGTGCTCGCCATCGCCCGCACCGCCGCCAAGACCGCCGAGACCACCCACGTAGTCGCCGGCCCCGTCATTGCCACGAAGTCCGGCAAGGTCGCTCCCCTCCCGCCCGACGCCCTCAAGCCCGTCGCACCCTCAAAGGTCAAGGCCGCTTCCCTCGCCGATATTCTTGGCTTTAACCCGAAGTCCCGCGCCTCCCACGCCGAGAACGAGGAGGCCGCCGTGGCCGAGAAATACAAACGCTACTACAAGCTCCTCATCGAGCTCCGCAACCACGTCACCGGCCAGGTTGACCAGCACTCCGAGGAAACCCTCAAACGCTCCGCCAAGGAGGACAGCGGCGACCTCTCCAGCTACGGCACCGACGGCGGCACCGATTCCTTCGACCGCGACTTCGCCCTCAGCCTCGTCGCCAACGAACAGGAAGCCCTCGCCGAAATCGAGGCCGCCATCCAGCGCATCAAATCCGGCGCCTACGGCGTCTGCGAACACACCGGCAAACTCATCCCCAAGGACCGCCTCGTCGCCGTCCCCTTCACCCGCTACACCGCCGAAGCCATGAAAGAAATCGAGAAGACCCGCTACAAGGTCCGCGGCCAGGCCGGCATCATGGGCGAAGGCGAAGAAAACGCGGTCAAGATGGACGACGGCGGCGACGAATAAACCTCCGCCCAAAACGACACCTTCCCGGGCGGCGCTCGCTCCGCACCTCCGCACGCGCCCCCGGCATCAACGCAGTTCTACTCCTCATCCCTTGGATCTCGAAGCCGCCACCACCGCCACCCAAGCCAGCACCGCGGCCGCTCGTCCTTCGTGGGCCGAGCGCGTGCTGGCCTACCGCATGCTCTGGGCACTGGCCGGCATCGTCTTCATTCTGGATCTGCTCACCAAAACCTGGATCGTCGCGAAAATCCCCTACGTCGAGACGCCCTACGAGTGGCCGCCAGCCGGACACATTCCGGTCATCGAAGGTTTTTTTCATCTCGTTCACGTCGGCAACACCGGCGCCGCCTGGAGTCTCCTTGAAGGAAAAAGCGGCATGCTCGCCATCCTCGCCGGCATCACCCTACTGGGCATCTTTTTTTGGCGCCGCCACCTCGGCCTCCACGCCCGCCGCGTGCAAATCGCCTTCGGCCTGCTCTGCGGCGGCATCGTGGGCAACTTCTTCGACCGATTGGTGCATAACCACGTCATCGATTTCCTGGATTTTCACTTCGGCAGCTACATCTACCCCACTTTCAACATCGCCGACATGGGCATCTGCGTAGGCGTGCTGCTCTACCTCTGGCACTCCTTCAAAGAGCCCCTCGACGAGCCCGCGAGCAGCGAAAAATAATTCCCGGCTTTCATCTCACGCCCGGGCGTCAAATCCTTCGCCCATGGTTCAAGCCGTCCCCTCCGCCCCCGTCGCCGTCGTCGATATCGGCAGCAACTCCATAAAAGTCCTCGTCGCCCGCCGCGCCGCCGACGGCCGGATCGAATCACTCAAAAACAAGACCCTCGACTGCCGCATAAGCGCCGGCATCTCCGCCGCCACCCCGCGCCTCGCCGAGGACGGCATGCGGCGCGGCCTCGACGCCATCCGCGAACTCCTCGAACTCGCCGCGCCTTTCTCGCCCGCGCGTATCCAACTTGTCGCTACAAGCGCGGTCCGCGACGCCGCCAACCGCGACGAATTTATCGCCCGCGTGCTCGCCGCCACCGGCCATCCCATCCGCCTCCTCTCCGGCGACGAGGAGGCCAACCTCATCGGCCTCGGTCTCACCTGCGACCCCGCCCTCGCCCACCTGCGCGACTTTTACGTCTTCGACCTCGGCGGCGGCAGCCTCGAATGCCTCGCCTTCCGCGACCGCCGCATCACCCAGGCCCTTAGTCTTCGCCTCGGCTGCGTGCGCATGACCGAAAAATTCTTCGCCGACCCCGCCGCCCCGCTCGACCATGACCGCTGCCTCGGCCTCGCCCTCTTCGTGAAACAGGAACTTCGCCGCGCCGACTTCCGCTTCGATCTGCCCGCGCCCCCCGAGGTTGTTTTCACCGGCGGCACCATCACCACCATCCGCGTCGTCAAAGGCGCGCGCCACGGCGTCGAACTCGCCGACACTCCCGCCACCGTTTCCGTCGCCACCGTGCACGATCTGCTCGACGAACTCGCCCCGCTCGATCTCGCCGAGCGCAAAGCCATCCCCGGCATGCCCGCCGCCCGCGCCGACATCTTCCCCGCCGCCTTGGTCACCGTGCTCGCCGTCGCCGAGAGCGTCGGCGCGGAGCGCTTCCACCACAGCCTGCACAACCTCCGCTGGGGCGTCGCCGCCGAGCTGCTCGGTTAAAAAGTGGCGGCAGCATCCTGCTGCCGATCTCCGCGCCGTCCTCGCTCAAGGGACCGGACAGAGCCGGTCCCTCCAAAAACCCAAGTGATAGCGGTGGTTCTAATACCAATCACCCCAAGCTTTTGGACTTATGGTAGGGCGGGACCGCTGGGCCCGCCGTGATCGACGAGGTGGAATCGCAACCAAATCGGCGCGACCGACGGTCACGCCCTACCTGTAATTCAGAGTCCAAAAGCTTGGGGTGGTTGGTATAACAGTCGTCGGTGTAAACGCCCCCGTTCCCCCTGCGACGCGCCCGACGTTTTCGCAACCGGCACGATCAAGGAAGGATTATGTTCGCCCCCGTAAAGCTACGTAAAGACCCTCCTCTCAACGGGGGATCGCCTTCCGCCAAACTCAGCCGAAGACGCCAAACTTACCTGAAGTTCAACCCTGATTCGCCCGAACGAGCGACCGACGCCCCCACCGCAGAGTCACACCACTCAAATCAACCCACTCGCGCGCAACCATGCTCTGTTCGGCCAACGCCATCACCCGTCCGCTTTTACCCTCCGAGCTCCCGCTCGCCAACCAGTGGGCGCTCCACGAAGGCTGGAATCCGGGACCCGAGGACGCGCGCATCTTCAACTCCGTGGACCCCGGCTCGCTGATCGCGCTCGATATCGACGGCGCTCCCGTGGGCGTCATTTCCTCGGTCCGCTTGGACGAGCGACACGGCTTCATCGGCTTCTTTGTGCTCGCCCCCGAACACCGGGGCCGCGCGCGCTTCGGCTGGCTCCTCGTCCAGGCCAGTCTCGCCCGTCTGGAAAATTACATCATCGCCTCCGAAACCATCTTTCCCCTCGTGCGCACCTACGCGCGCTACGGGCTCATGCCCTGTTACCAAACCGCGTCCTACAGCGGCACGTCCACGCCCACCCCGCCCGCCCGTCATCCCGCCGT
Source organism: Opitutaceae bacterium (assembly GCA_036770725.1). Classification (GTDB taxonomy): domain Bacteria; phylum Verrucomicrobiota; class Verrucomicrobiia; order Opitutales; family Opitutaceae; genus IMCC26134_A. The sequence goes on along the minus strand of DAIPIP010000004.1, from coordinate 9,903 downwards.
GGAGCCGGCCGACTCAAAACAATTCGCTGAACTCGCGTCCTACGATGCCGAAAGCAGCGGCGTCCAGCGCGCCCCCTTTATTCACGCGTGGCTAAATCTGCCGCAAAATCTCGTCCTCGTTTACCGTCGTGCCGGGCGTTTGCACGGTTTCGGGATGGCGCGCCGCTGCCACCGAGGCATCCGCATCGGCCCGCTCCAAGCCGACGACCCGCAGGCGGCGGAAGCGCTCTTCGATGCCCTCGCCTCCCTCGCCCCCGGCGAACCCCTCTCCATCGACTGCTCCGAACCCAACCCCCACGCCGCCAAACTCGCGCTCGCCAAGGGCCTCCTGCCCGACTCATCCACCACCCGGCTCTACCGCGGCACCGCCCCCGCCGGTCGCTTGCAGCGGGTTTACGGTCTCGTAAGCTACTCCCTAGGTTAACTCCTTTCTCCCCATGTCCCCTTTCTTTTTTCGCCCCACCCTCCGCACCGCTTTTCCCGCCTTTGTTCTGGCCGGCGCCGCGATCCTTTTCTCCGGCTGTGCGAGCACCTACTACGCCGCCGCCGAGAAACTCGGCTACGCCAAACGCGACATCCTCGTCTCTCGCGTTGAAGACGCCCGCGACGCCCAAACCGACGCCAAGGAACAGTTCCAGGATGCGCTCACCCAATTTCTCGCGCTCACCCAAGTGGAGCCCGGCGAGATCAAAACCGTTTACGACAAACTCAACTCCGAGCTCAAAACCTGCGAAAGCCGCGCCGCCGCCGTGCGTTCGCGCATCAAAGGCGTGGAAAACGTCGCCGAAGCCCTCTTCCGCGAATGGGCCGCCGAAGCCGCCATGATCAACGACACCGACGACCGCCGCGAAAGCGAACGCCTCCTGCGCGAAACTCGCGCCCGCGCCGATGGCCTCGTCCGCACCATGCACGTCGCCGCCGATCGCATGGACCCGATCCTCGTTAAATTCCGCGACAAAGTTCTGCTGCTCAAAGCCAACCTCAACGCCCAAGCCGTCGCCGGCCTCTCCGGCACCGCCCGCTCGCTCGAAGCCGACGTCTCCCGCCTCGTCGCCGACATGGAAAAGTCCATTCGCGAAGCCGAAGCCTTCCTCGCCGGCATGCGCGGCTAATCCCGTCACCCGAGGGCGGACCTCCGCGTCCGCCTATTCCGATCGAAACCCGAACCTCCGCGCCCGCGTCCGCCTCCGCCTTCCACCCTCAGCCTCACCCTTTCCACCTAAAAAGCTGTTCCAGCACCGTGCCCAGATCGCGCGCGGGCACCTGCTTTCCCCTCACCGCGCGCACCAGCTGCCGCCCGCGATTCGTATCCAGGAGCAACTGGTTCACGCTCAAAATCCGGACCTCGTTCGGCTTCCATCCGGCTAGATCGCCCGGCGGCACCTCACGCCAACGCAAAGGAACTCCGGTCGCGCTAAACTCGATTTCCCACCCGCCGCGCAATCCCGGCAGCCGCTCAAGCACCAGACTCGGATAACGCGTCAAGTAATCCGGTTCGCCCGGGTGCGCGATGCGCAGGGTCACGGCCGAGGGCGTCTCCCGGAAAACCTCGTCCAGCGCCCGCAGCCCTCCGGCCATATGCCGGCCATAAAAATCCAGCGGATCCAAGCCCATCAGATTCATCCCGTTGAACAAACCGTGCTCGTTTTTGCTGCCGAATTTCCGGCCGTCATACCAAGCCTGAAACTGGTCGGTCATGCGCACGCCGATCTCGAAATGCAGATGCGCCCGCTGCTTGGGAATCGAGTAGCCGCCCGCGCTTCGCCCCATCAACCCGAGCCGTGCGCCCGCCCTCACCGCCACGCCCGGCGCCACCGCCGCATCGATATCGGCCAGGTGGGAATAAAGCGTGTAAACCGCCGGCGACTGGTCCGGATGCTCCAAGACCACGTAGCGGCCGTAGCTGCTCGCCCCCGCGCGATGGCTCACATGCCGCACCACCCCGGCCATGGCCGCGTAAACATCGTCCGCCGCCTCCCCGCGCCCGTCCCGCTTGAGCGGGAACAGGTCCAGCCCTTCATGAAATTGCCGCCCCCCGCTGCGCGTGCTCCCGTAAAGACCCGACTCGATCAGCCCGGACTCGGTCGCCTGCACGAACGCCTCCGCCGGCGCGCCTTCCAGGTAGGCGCGATTTGGAGTCGGCCAGACCAGCTCGACTTGCACCGGCGCCTTGGGTTTCGATGTCGGCCTTGTGGGCTGCTTTTGTTCCCCCGTCGCCGCGCTTGCCGCTTCGGAGGCTTGGTGAGGGGAGTCGCAACCGACGCCCGCGACCAGCGCCCAAGCGCATGCAAGCAAAGCAACCAGACGGAAACCGCATCCCGATTTCACGGGCAGAAACACGCTCACTCCTTACTTGCGTTTGCGCTCCAGTTCCTCGCGGGCGTGTGTCGAAGTTTCGGTGATACGCTCCGTCAGTTCCGTAAGATCGACATCCGGCATCTCCACATAGGTCACCAAATAGCCTTGGGAAATGGGCTGGTTCACGCGCACCGCGCCCACCGGCTGTCCGTTGATCGTGGTGACAATCCGGCGACCCTGGCTGCCTGCCGTCTGAAGGAAAAGATCGCGCGCGGCGACCGACGTGAACTGGAACAGAAGACTCGGGCCATACTCGTTCTGCACCACGCTCGCCTTCGTGACGTCGTATTCGGAAAACAAGTTTTTCGGCACCACGTTGATCACCGTTCCGCTCACCGGCAGACGCATCGTCGCCCCGGCTTCGCCCGGCGCGGTTTCGACCACGAAACGCACCACCGCAACATCCTCCTCCTTCATCTTTTTCGAGGAACTCGCGCAGCCGACCAGGAACGAGGCGACAAAAACAAAACCGAGCAAAGACAACAAACGATGGGGACTCATGGCCGGGACAGTGCGCCACCTCTTCCACCGCTGGCAAGCACCGCCCGGTCGGGGCACTCCTGAAATTTCCGGCGGAGTCGGCTTCACTCACGGTTTTTTTTGCCTTTTTGCACCCGCTCCGCGTTGTCTCGCGCCCCATGTCATCCGCCTCGCCCACTCCACCGCCCACGCCCGCGCGCAAGAAGGTGCTGCAAGGCGGTAAACGCCGGTTGGCACACCTCGCCGGGCGCTTGCTCTGCGGCTGGGTCGGCACGCTGAGGCTCACCATGGATGCACGAAGCGAGCGGGAGTTGCGCCGCACCGACGGCCCCAAGATTTTCGTGCTCTGGCACAACCGACTTTTTATCGCCGGCCACCTCGCGCGTGTCTATCGCTCCGGACGCCCGCTGCACGCTCTCATCAGCACCAGCAACGACGGCGCCTGGCTCACCGCATTTTTCGAAACCATGGGCCTGCGCGCGGTTCGAGGCTCCAGCTCGCGCGGCGGTCGCGAGGCGGTCACGGAGTTGGTTCAAGTTCTTCGCGAGAGGAACGACGCCGGCATCACCCCAGATGGTCCGCGCGGTCCGGTCTATCGCGCCAAGCCCGGAGCCCTCGTCGTCGCCCGCCGTTCAGGCGCGAGCCTCATCGTTCTGGGCGTGGGCTACGAATCCGCGTGGCGACTAAAGAGCTGGGACGGCTTTTGGCTACCCCGGCCCTTCAGCCGCGTTCACCTCGTTGTGCGTCCCTTCGACTTGTCGCCCGAAGACGAAGCGCCGGACTTGGCGCGCCTGGAGGCGGCGCTCAAGACCCTGAACCTAGACGCGTCCGATCAAAAGGTGGGCGAAAGCACCACGCTCGAACCCGGCAGCACGGTGTAGTCTTCGCCGGCCGACCAGACGACGTCGTTGATCAAAAACTTGCAGATGATCGGGTGGGTCGTCTCGGGCAAGGTGATGGACCAGCGGTCGTCAGCCGAGCACTCGAGCACCGCGCCGACTTCCCAGCTCAGCCCCGGGCCTTCGCCGCGCAGGGTGAGGGTGTTGCCGAAGCCGACATCGATCGCGGCCACGATGGTGGTCGTCGCCGGCGCGCTCTTGATTTTGGGCGCGGGGGTTTTCGCGACCTTGGAAACTTTGGCGACCTTGGCCGGTTTCGCGGCGGGTTCGGCCTTCTTCGCGGGTGCAACCTTCTTGGGCGCGGCGGCGGGTTTGACCGCGACGGGTTTGGCGACGGCCTTGGGAGCGGAGGGTTTGGCGGTGGTCTTTTTCATGATTTGTAAAGGGTTGCCCGAAAACATCACGCAACAGACGCGAGCTTAATGCGCAACAGGGCGATACAATAGCAAATCGTGAACCAAACTGCGGAATAAGAAAAATTAACCTCCCCGAAGCATACCCGCTCAACCGATTCACCGGCCCGGACGCGGCTTGGTGGAGCGGATGGGAATCAAACCCACGACCTCCTCATTGCGAACGAGGCGCTCTATCAACTGAGCTACCGCCCCAAGCCGAAGCGGGCAGGTTATGAGAGGACGCAAGGCGTCGAGTAAACATCAATCTGCCACGCAAACCTTCTCCACCGGCGCGACAGGCTGCGCAACCGGCGCGTCCTTGATCACGACCGGCAACAGGGCCGCGTCCTGCATGCCGTGGATGATCTTCTTGTCCGGCGGACAAAAGGTCGCCAGCGCGCCGCTCAGCTCGGCTTTGTCCCCGCAAATAAAATAGTAGGGGCAGAGCCTCAGCCTGCCCGACTCCGGCACCGCGTCGCCTCCGCCCGATGGAAACAGCGGGTGCGTCGCCCGCCGCGGCTTCCGATACGCTTGCAGGATGTGCAGGTTTTGCGGCGCGTCCTCGATCGCCAGCCCCACCGCGCCCTGCCACTCCTCCCGCGAGCAATCCGCGCCGTAGGCCACGCTCCGCGCCCCCCACGCCGTCTCGTGGAAACCGGAGATTTTCAAAATCAACTCGCGCTCTTTTTTCGAAGCGTCGGCCAACCCGCGCCAATCCGCCAGCGCGCGACCTCCCACCAGCGGCCCGACCAACGTCGCCCCCGGCGGCAGCGGCGCGGGATCGACCACCCACGACGCGGGGATGAGGGCGCGCAACCTCGCGAGCGACTTCGCGCCCATCTGCTCCGCCCAAAAATCCCGCAACAGATGATGATGAAACAAAGCCAGCCCGAGTTTCTCCTCTTGAAACGCGCGCATGGGCGGCGTGATCGCCACCTCGCCCGCCGTCCACGCCTCGAAAAAATAGTGCGCCGTCGGTATGCGCTCCAAATCCCACAACTCGAAAAACCGGTAGATGATGTCGATTTTCTCCGGGTTGCCTTCCACGTCGAAACACAGCGCGCTGCCGAGCGGAAAAATTTCGTCGGGATCGAGGCAAAACACCCGGTGCCCGCGCAGCTGCAATTGCTCCGCCAGCCACGCCATCTCCGGCCGGTAGGTGGCGGCCTCGTCGCTCACCACGATCGCGATGAGCGGATTGCGAATATCCGACCGCAAGGCCGACACCGCGTCGTAAAACCCGTTGATCATCGCGTCGCCCGAGCCCAGCACCTCGCCCGCGTTTGCGCCGGCGGCGTAAAGTCGATTCAGGAAACCGGTGAGTCCGATGCCGCCCGGCACCGAATCCAGTTCGGTCAGCGCCCAACCTTCGTCGGTCAACAACAAGTCGGGGCGAAGCACGGCGGGCAGAGTGCCGCGGTTTTTGGGATCGCGGGCATGCGCGATGAGCGCGTCGGGTTTTCCCCGGTCCAGATATTCCGCGACCCACGGCGCGAGCAGCGGTTTGTTGCGCAACAGATTTTTGCCCGAGACCGCGCGCAGGTAGAGCGTCTCCAGGGCGCGATGGTAATCGAGGCACGCCTGCCCGATCTCGCGCAGCTCCTCCGTCTGCCCGGGCGTTAGCGGCCAGGCCTCGGGCGAGAGTCGCCAGGTCTTGTCCTCGAACAGAGGCGTGGCGGCCAGGGCTTGCTGAAGGTCATCGTGTTCGAGCGGCATGCGTCCTCCACTGGAACACAGCGCGGCGGGCGCGCAAGCGCGGGTCCGGAGGAACTCGCCCCGGTTCCGGGTAGCCGCTCGCCCCGGCGCCGCGCGAACCGGCTCGGCGCAAGGCCTCACCGTCAGCTGCCGAGGCTCACTCCTCGATCTGAATGTCCTTGTTGCGATGCCGGGGGCAGCCCGCGCGCAACCACGCGTTGATGAAGCGGTCGATGTCGCCGTCGAGCACGCCCTGGGTGTCGGAGGTGCTGGCTCCGGTGCGCAGGTCCTTCACCATTTGATAAGGTTGGAGAACGTAGCTGCGGATCTGCGCGCCCCAGCCGATTTCGCCTTTCTCGCCGTAAAAGCGATCCATCTCGGCGCGCTGCTCGTCCTGCTTTTTCTCGTAGAGTCGTGCCTTCAACACGCCCCAGGCCGCCGCCTTGTTTTTGATCTGCGAACGCTCGTTTTGGCAGACCACCACGAGGCCGGACGGCATGTGCGTGATGCGCACCGCCGAGTCGGTGGTATTGACGCCCTGGCCGCCCTTGCCGGAGGAGCGATAAACGTCGATGCGCACCTCGTCCTCGGGGATCTCGATATCGATTTCGTCGGTGACTTCGGCGACGACGTCCACCGCGCAAAACGAAGTGTGCCGACGCGCGTTGGAGTCGAAGGGCGAGATGCGCACGAGGCGGTGGACGCCGCGCTCGGCCTTGCAGTAGCCGTAGGCGTTTTCGCCTTTGATGAGCAGGGTCGCCTTGCTGATGCCGGCGGTGTCGCCGGGCTGCACGTCCATGAGTTCGGTGGTGAAGCCGCGCCGCTCGGCCCAACGCGAATACATGCGAAACAACATGTCGGCCCAGTCGTTGGACTCGGTGCCACCGGCGCCGGCCTGGATGGAGAAGATGGCGTTGTTGCGGTCGAACTGACCGGTGAGGAAGGCGCCGATTTCCAAGTCGTCGAGTTCGCCGATCATGGTCGTGGTCTGGGTGTCGAGTTCGGCGCCGTATTCGGCCTGCTCCTCGGGCGAGCCGGCCTCGATGAGCTCCAGCATCGCGTCGAGATCTTCCACGCGTTTGCGGAAAGCCTGCACCGGCAACACGGCGCGCTTCAGGCCGTTGACCTTGGCGATGTGCTTTTGCGCGCGGTCGTTGTTGTCCCAAAAAGTGGGTTCGCCCATCTGCGCCTCCAACGCCTCGATCTCGCGAAGTTTTTGCTCGGCATCGAGAAACTTCCAGAGGTGGGAGGTGCGTTTCTTGATGTTCTGGATTTGGTCGAAAGTCTCGGGCGCGATCATGGCGAAATGGGTAACGGCAAGATGTGCGCGCCGACGCCCCGCCCGCGCAAACCAATAAACCGCCAAACCAAAAAGCCCCGCCTGCGAAGGCGGGGCGAAACGCCGGCGACGTGCTCAAACGCGAATGATCAGACGCGGAGACACCGCGCGGATTCAGACGAACGCGCCCTTGAACACTTCTTGAATCTTGGCGCCGATGACCGGCACAGGCTTCAGCTCACCGTTGACGGCGGCGAGAAGGCCGATGAGCCAAAGCACGAAAAAGCCGACGAAGCATAGCGGCGAAAGCACCAGCGTGATCAGACCGATGAGGGGGATGAAGCCCAGGATAGACAGGGCGGAAAACACGATGAAGCTCGCGATCAGCAGCCCGAGATTTTGCCGAAGGTGGAATCCGTTGAGCGCCGTCTTTTTGTCCGGCTGGCCAAAAAGCACGAGAGCCACGATGAAACCGATCAGGGTGAGGTAGCTGACGATGGCTACGGTGCGATCCTCGGCGACGGGAGCCGGCGTCAGGGAGGAGGATTCAATGGGATCGGAGGTCATGTGAGTTTTTGTGTTCGGTCCAGTTACTGAGGAACAGGCGGCTCATTGTCCACCGCGCGCTTTTAGCACCCGAGGGCGACCTGATCCGCCAACGCACTTGCCCCGCCGCGCCCCGCCTGCCCTGCTCTCGCGCATGTCGTCCTCCGTCACGCCCGCCGCCTCGCCTGTTCGCTCCTGGTTTCCCACCCAAATCTACTGCGCTCCGCTGCAAGCCTCCGGTCTCGCGCGCTTCAACGCCGACCTCGCCGACGAGTGCCGCCAGTTGCGCGATTTCGACGACGCGGGCCGCAAGTGGTCGCTCAAAAATTACCCAGGCGGCTACACCAGCTACGCGTCGATGAACGCCCTGCACCAATTTTCCAGCACCTTTGGCGGCCTCGAAAAAAAGCTCACCCGCCACGTGCGCGCCTTCGCCAAGGCCCTCGACATGGATCTGCGCGGACGCGAAATCCGCATGACGGACTGCTGGGTCAACATCATGCCCGAGTCCGCCGCCCACTCGATGCACCTGCACCCCAACAGCTTCATCAGCGGCACCTATTATGTGGTCACCCCCGAAGGTTGCCCGGGCCTCAAGTTCGAGGATCCGCGTCTCGCCTCGCTCATGGCCGCGCCGCCCAAGCTCGCCACCGCGCGCGAACATAACCGCGTCCACACCACCTACCCCGCCGAAGCGGGCAACGTGATCCTGTTCGAAAGCTGGCTGCGCCACGAGGTCGCGCAAAACCGCGTCGCCGCCGAGCGCATCAGCATCAGCTTCAACTACGCGTGGTCATGATGCCGAGCACCGGGTGCTCGGTTCAGGCCTTGCGCAAGTTGGCGGGCACGAAATTCCGCTGCGGTTCGCCAAAGTAAACCTGACGCGGGCGGTAGATCTTGAGCTTCGGGTTGGCCGCGACCTCGCGCCACTGCGCGATCCAGCCGGGCATGCGGCCGAGCGCGAACATGACCGTGAACATGTTCTCGGGAATGCCGAGCGCGCGCATGATAAGCCCCGAGTAGAAATCGACGTTCGGGTAGAGTTTGCGCTGCACGAAGTAGTCGTCGTTGAGCGCGCACTCCTCGAGCTTCATCGCGATGTTGAGCAGAGGATCGTCCTTGATGCCGAGCGAGGCGAGCGCCTTGTAGAAAGAGGCTTTGATGATCTTCGCGCGCGGGTCGTAGTTCTTGTAAACGCGGTGGCCGAAGCCCATCAGCCGCTCGCCCTTGCCGGACTTGGCCGCCGCGATGAAACGCGTGCCGTCGTCGCCGTCGGCGTGGATGTTTTTGAGCATCTCGATCACCGCCATGTTTGCTCCGCCATGCAACGGACCCCAAAGCGCGTTCACGCCGGCCGAGATGGAAGCGAAAATATTGGCGCCGGCCGAGGCCACCATGCGCACCGTGGAGGTGGAGCAGTTTTGCTCGTGGTCGGCGTGCAGGAGCAGGAAGAGGTTTAGCGCCGAGGCGACTTCGGGCGTGGGCGTGAAGTCGGCATAGGGCTCCGAGAACATCAGGTGCAGGAAGTTTTCGCAGTAGCCGAGCTTGGGGTGCGGGGCGTTGAAGGGCAGGCCGCGCGAGGCGCGATACGAAGCGGCCGCGATGGTGCGAACCTTGGAGATCGCGATGGCGGCCGCCTCGTCGAAATACTGGAGGTCGGCCTGGTGGTTGTTGCTCGCCAGGTGCGGATGGTAGGCGCCGAGGGCGTTCATCGTGGCAGAAAGAATCGCCATCGGATGCGCGCCGGTGGGAAAGTTCTCCAAAAAGCGCAACATGTCCTGACGCAGCGGAGCATGCTTGGTCAGCAGCGCGGAAAACGACGAGCGCTCTTCGGGCGTGGGCAATTCGCCGTTCATCACGAGCAGCGCGGACTCGATGAAATTTGACTTCTCCGCGAGCTGCTCGATCGGATAACCGCGATAACGCAAAATACCGACTTCGCCGTCGATAAAGGTGATCTTGCTCTGGCAAGAACCCGTGTTGCCGAAACCGTCGTCGTAGGTGATGTAGCCGGTCTCGCTTCGCAACTTACTGATGTCGATGGCTTTTTCCCCTTCGGAGCCGATGATTACGGGGAGTTGCAGTTCCTTGCCTTCGATATTCAGGGTAGCGGTATTAGCCATAGAAGAGTCAGGAGAGCAAATGGGGTGCCCCTTGCAAAGCAAAGTCTCGAATAGTCACCGATTTGACGTCCGGCCTAGGCGCTGTCTTCAAATTGCAGAGCGCATAAAAAGTATCCATTTTATGGATA
>DAIPIP010000124.1:0-8773 GCA_036770725.1 Opitutaceae bacterium | reverse complement strand
GTCAGGCGGCTCACGCCCGCCGCGAGGCCGCCGCCGCCCCCGTCGCCGCAGACAGCGCCGTTTCGGAAAGCGTCAGGCGGGATGCACCGCCAGTTGCCGTCATTATCGGAAGTGAACGCCACAGATAGCGCCGTTTCGGACACCCGCCCGCGTTTGCCTTCGGGAATATCCCGCGTTCGATACACCTCGCAACGTCATGCGTCTCGCCACCCTCATCCCCGCCCCGCTCCTCGCCTTCCTCTCCTTCGCCATGTCCGCCTGCAACCAATCCTCCGCCAGCGCCCCGAAGTCCGAAGACGCCCCCGCCGTCATTCCCGCCAACGCCGAAACGCTCGTCCTCGGCGGCGGCTGTTTCTGGTGCGTCGAAGCCGCCTTCGAAATGGTCCCCGGCGTGCTCGACGCCGTGAGTGGCTACGCCGGCGGCAAACGCCCCAACCCCACCTACGAGCAAGTCTCCGCCGGCGCGAGCGGCCACGCCGAGGTGGTCAAACTCACCTTCGACCCCGCAGTGGTCTCCCGCGCTGCCCTTCTCGATTTCTTTTGGGATATCCACGACCCCACCACGCTCAACCGCCAGGGCGCCGACGTCGGCACGCAGTATCGCTCCGTTATCTATTACGCCAACGACGCCGAAAAAGCCCTCGTGCTCGACTCCCGCGACAAAGCCAACCCTGCCTGGGGCGGCAAAATCGTCACCGAAATCGCCGCGCTCCCCGAGTTCTACGTGGCCGAGGATTACCACCAGGACTACTACAAGAAAAACCCCAACGCCGGCTACTGCCGCGTCGTCATCAAACCCAAGCTTGAAAAACTCACCAAGCACCCGCTGGTGAAGCCGCAGTCCTAAGGTGGGTCCTGTAATCGAACAGACTTGAGCGAGGCGATCGGTGCGCAGTCCACGGAGTTCATCTGCGAATATCTGCGGAATCTGCGGTCCATTTATCCTAAAAACCGCAGATAAATAACCGCTAAGTGGTTCTTCGCTGTTTTCAGTGGGTAAGGAAGAGTTGGCCACAGATACGGCGGCTCAATGAGCGCCGTCGGTAACGGAGTTCCGCTGCGCGAAAAGAGGGTGGTCGATGTTTCGGCCAATGGCCTCGGCGTCTTCGGAAACGCCGAGAATACTTCCCGTTGAGAGACGTTCCCTGAGCCAAAAACTGAGGCCATTGGCCGTCACATCGAACTCCCGGGTGGGCGCAGCCCGCTTCTCGCTGCCCGGTGGCGGCCATTGGCTCGCCTCACGCTGCCCGGTGGCGGCCATTGGCTCGCCTCATTAGCGGTTCACTCCCTTCCGCTCCGTCCACCGGAAACAGCGAAGAATCTGTCGTCATATACTACCCCATTGGATTGCTGGTGTTTATACCAATCGCCCAAAGCTTTTGGACTCTGGATTACAGGTAGGGCGTGACCGCCGGGCGCGCCGGTTCGGTTGCGAATTCCTCTCATTGATCACGGCGGGCCCGGCGGTCCCGCCCTACCATAAGTCTAAGTGTTGTTTTATAGATTCTTATCCGTGTCTATCTGTGCAATCCGTGGTTAAAATTTCCGCTGTCCGATAGCGAGTAACCTCTACCAATCATCGGTGTGATCGGATGCGATCCGTGATTAAGGGAGGTCCTAAAATCGTTCGCTTCAGGAGCGGCGGTTCCATGCCACGAGGTCTTCGTAGCTCACGCCCTTGCCGCCAAAAATATCGAGCGCGCTGCCGACCGTCACATCGACGCGACCGGCGCTGAGTTGTTCGACCAGGCGCACATCGTCGAGCTTGGCGACGCCGCCCGCGTAGGTCATGGGCCGCCCGCCCCAACGGCCGAGCAACGAAACCAAATCGGCGTCGATGCCGCCGCACAGCCCCTCCACATCGGCGGCGTGGATGAGGAACTCGGCGCAGCTCGCGGCGAGGCGATCAAGCGTGGCGGGCGTGACTTCGAGATCGGTAAGGGTTTGCCAGCGATTCATCGCGACCGTCCAACCGGTGGCGGTGCGGCGGCAGCTCAGATCGAGCACGAGACGGCCGGCGCCGATGCGCGCGACCAGTTCGGCGAGGCGTTCGGGCAGAAAACGGCCCTCGGGAGAAAACAGCCACGAGGTGACGATGACGTGGCTCGCGCCGGCATCGAGCCAGGCGGCGGCGTTGTCGGCCGTGATGCCGCCGCCGAGGTGCAGACCGCCGGGCCAGGCGGCGAGCGCGGCGCGGGCGGCCTCGTCGTTGCCCGAGCCGAGTTTGATGACGTGTCCGCCGGTCAGGGCGTCGGCGCGGTAGCGGGCGGAGAAGGACGCGGGCGATTCGTCGGACACGAAATTTTCGCGCAGGCCGGCGCCATCGTCGCGCAAGGAGCCGCCGACGATTTGTTTCACTTTGCCATCGTGCAGGTCGATGCAGGGGCGAAAACGGGTCATGCCGTGTCGGTAAACGCGCTGCGGCGCGGCGCAAGGGCCAAGGAGAACCCAAGGAGAGCCGCCGCTCCTTGGGCGGAAGAGGGGCGTTTGGGGCTAGAGGCGGAAGCCGCTGGTCTGCGCGTATTGGCCGACTTCGAGGACGAGGGCCTTGAGTTTTTCGCGGGACGATTCGGAGACAGACAGGTTATCGAACCAGGCGTTATTGGCGAAAAAAAGATCGGCTGTCGCAGTAGCCGGGAAGGCGGTGGCGAAGCGGTTGAGCCGCAGCTTCACATCGGCGACTTCCTCTTCATCGGCCCCCGCCTTCGTCTTCATGGCGAGGAAGAGCTCGATCAACTTGGGCACGGTGATGGTAGGCTTGCTCCGGGTCGCGGCTTCAGCGGCGGCCTTGGCCAGCGGCTTGGCGGCGGGAGCCGAGGCATCGCGAGCGGCGAAGAGGGCCGCCTTTTTGAAGTGCCGCACCACCTCCGCGAGATCGGCTCCCTCGAGCTGACGCTGGGCTTCCACGTATTCGAAGATCGCGGTGCTCAGCGTGGTGTTGACCGCCTTCAGCTCGATGGTCGCATCGGCATATTCGCGCACGGCATCGAGCATGCCCACCTTGCTCGATTCGAGCAGTTTGTGGGCATAGATATACTCGGTGATGATGGTGCGGAAATCTTTGCCAAAGCGCTGAAGTTTGCCCGCCGCGAAAGCGATGTCGTCGACGGTGATTTCGAGCTGAGGTGCAGCAGGCTCGGGCGCTTCTTCCTGGAGATTTGCGGGCACCGGTTTTTTGAGGCTTTCGGCGAAAGCGAGCGCATCGGCCTCGGTGTCGAATGTCTTTTGCCGAGTCTGGCCGGCATCGGCCCAGGTAACTTCATAGCTGGAGCTGCCGCGATAAGTGCGATTCTTGATGGTAGCAGAGGGAGAACTCACGGGTGGATCGGTTTGTTAAAAACAATTAAAGCAGCAGAAAGTATGCTAGTGCAAGCGGGGGCTATTGCTCAGCGGGTTGTTACGTAGTCAGGTCGCAGCTTGGCCGGGCATTTTGGGTGCATCCACGGCTTGAAAATAGAGGACGCGCTCCAGCAGCTCTCCGGCGGCGAAGAGCAGAAAACCAAACCAAGGTTGCTGGAGCGCGAAGAGGACGAGGGCTGCCACGCCGAGCGCGAGTCGCACGCGAACGACGGTGCGCAGAGGCCCGGCGTGCAGCCGCGCGGAGATCGGCGAGACGCGCACGAGACGGCGCTCCAGCGCGAGCTTCATCGCCAGCGCGAGCGCGGCGGCGGGCGGCGCGAGGAAGGCGAGCGCGGCCACGAGCACCGTGCCGCCCATGCGCAGAAACGTGTTGGCCGGTCGCCAAAAATGGCGGCGCGTATCGATGTATATCATCGCGCTACAGAAGATTCCGAGCGTGGTGACGGCGATGGCGGTTAGCTGGACATACGACTGAAAATCGGCACTTCCGGGGATAAAATCGGCAATCCAAGGCCAGGCGGCCGTGGCCGCGACGAGCGGCGCGGCCGCTCCGAGGATGACCGCCTCGCGGGAGAGCCAGGAACGACGCAGGCCGAGAAAAATCCGCCACGCGCGAAGGGGCTGGCCGAGGTGGGCGACGCTCGCGGTGAGGGCGGCGAAGAAGAGGACCGCCGCCATCGGAAATGCCGGCTGAAAGCCGGCGCTCCCGGTGATGAGCAAGCCCAATGCGAGCTGCGTGCCGGTGAGGAGAAACACGAGGGCCAGATGGGCGTGCTGGGGACGCGGCGTGTCGGCGTCGGCGGCGCGAAGGGTCGCCGGTAATGGGTTCTTGGATACGTAGCGCGTCGTGGGACGGGTGTAGGCCGGATCCTGCGGGAGCGAAACGACGGCGTCGTAGGGCGAGGGCGCGGTGGTGGAGACGGTGACGATGCGGATGGCTTGGGTGGGGCAGGCCTGGGCGCAGGCCGGGGCTTCTCCGGCGGCGAGGCGACCGTGGCACATATCGCACTTACGCACGATGCCGAGGCGCTCGTTATATTTCGGCACCTCGTAGGGACATTTTAATACACAGTAGCTGCACCCGATGCACTGGTCGTCGAGGTGGCGCACGATGCCGGTGATAGGATCTTTTTCGTAGGCGAGCACCGGGCAGCCGTTCAGGCACGCGGGGTCGGCGCAGTGGTGGCAGGCGGTGGTGACGGTCTGGGCAAAGGGGGCCGAGCAGGCTCCGCGGGACGTAGGGGCTTCGCTTGCGAAGCCCGGATCGAAATTCGCATGGGCGAGTGGCGCGGTCGGTGCCACGGCGGTCGTCGCAAGCGACGCCCCTACAGCGGCGGAGAGGCCGTAAACCACGCCGACATCGCGCCAGGTTTCCTCGTCGTCGAGGCCGTTGAGCGAGTGGCAGCCGGAGACGCAGGCCTTGCAACCGCTGCACGAATCGAGGTCCACCTCGAAGGCGTATTGCTGGCCGGGGCCCGGCGCGGTGAGCGGGATGAGTTCGCGGAAACGCTCGGCGCGCCACGCGGAGGGTTGCAGGGCGTGCGCCGTGGCGGCGCGGGTTACGGGCGTCTGGAGCTTCTGCTGCTCGGAGAGAAGCTCGGCGAGGAAGGCGTCGAGCGCGGGCGCGGGCTTCGCAAGCGAAGCCCCTACGAGCGGAGGCGAGTCGGACTGCCGGGGCGCGACCATATGGGTTAATACACGTCGCGCTGGTAGCGCTTGGAGGTTTTGAGGGACTGGACGTAGGCGGCGGCTTCCTCAGGCGTCTTGCCGCCGGCGGTTTCGACGACGCGGTGCAGGGCGGCGTCCACATCTTTGGCCATGCGGGAGGCGTCGCCGCAGACGTAGAAGTGCGCGCCTTGTTCGAGCCAGGCGAAGAGTTCGGCGGCGTGCTCAAGCATGCGGTGCTGCACGTAGATTTTCTCCGCCTGATCGCGAGAGAAGGCGACGTCGAGGCGGGTGAGCAGGCCCGAGGCGCGCATGGCGTGGAGTTCGTCGGCGTAGAGGAAATCGGTCGCGGCTTTTTGATCGCCGAAGAAGAGCCAGTTTTTGCCCGGAGCGTTGGTCGCGGCGCGCTCTTCGAGGAAGGCGCGGAAGGGCGCTATGCCGGTGCCGGGGCCGACCATGATCATGGGCGCGGCGGGGTCGGACGGCGGGCGAAAGGCCTTGTTGGAGTGGATGAAGACGGGGGCGGTGCCTAGGGCGAGCGCGCGCTCGGCGAGAAAGGTGGAGCACACGCCTTTGCGGGCGCGTCCGCCGACTTCGTAGCGCACCGCGCCCACCGTGAGGTGAACCTGGCCGGGGTGGGCCTTGGGGGAGCTGCTGATGGAGTAAAGGCGCGGGGCGATCTTTCGGAAAAGTGTAACCAAATTGGTTACACTTGGCTTGGGGGCGGGCGCGGATTGGAGGGCGTCTAGGACGTCGAGAGGTGCGGGAATGGCGGCGGGGAGGGGCGAAAGGCCGAGGGCTTCGAGCAGGGCGGCGGGGGGCTTGCCGAGGTCGTAGTGCTCGGTGAGGGCGCGGCGGAGCGGGAACTCGCCTGCCGGCGTGGGCACCGCCTCCTCGCCGTCGGCGCCGAGGGCGGCGAGCACGGCGGAAACGAGTTCGGGGTCGTTTTGCGGGATGACGCCGAGCGCGTCGCCAGCCTCGTAGGCGAGCGAAACGCCGGCGGCCGAGAGATCGAACTCGACGTGGTTCACCTCTTTGGCGGAACCGGGGGCGTTGAGCGGACGGACGGCGAGAACGGGGGCGTGATAGGGATTTTTTTTGTCGTGGGTAATGACGGAGGGAGCGTCCTGGACGGACGCGGACGATACGGAGGTCGTCCCTCCCGATAACGCGGCCAAAGAGGCGTGGAGCCAGGTCTCGAAGGGGGCGTCGTAATCGACGTCGCAATCGGCGCGGGGGTGGACGCGGGTGGCGCCGCGTTTTTCCAGATAGGCGTCGAAGTCTTTTCCGGCCTGACAGAAGAGGGTGTAGTTGGTGTCGCCGAGCGCGCAGATGGAGTAGCGAACCGGGGCGAGCGCGGGGGCGGTGTCGGCGGCGAGCGCGGCGTGCAGGGCCTTGGCGCTGTCGGGCGGTTCGCCGTCGCCGTAGGTGCTGGTGATAAGGAGCAGGTTGGCGTGGGCTTGTAGGGCTTCTGCGGATACGGTGGCGACATCGAGCACCGCCGGGGCGAAACCGCGCGAGGCGGCCGCCTTGGCGGCCTTCTTGGCGAGCGATTCGGCGGTGCCGGTCTGGCTGGCGTAGAGGATCGTCAGGGGCGTCAAGGACGCGGCGGGCGCGGGGGACTGCGCGGAGCGGGAAAAAATGCCGGCGAGGAAACCGTTGAGCCAGGCGCGCTGCTCCTCGGTGAAGGGCGCGGTGTCGGGAATTTGCGGGACTGAAGTCATTTTCAGGAAAGGAGGGTTTGCAGGGCGCCGATTTCATGGCGGCGGGTCCACTGGACGAAGCTTTCGCCGCGTTCGCGGGCGGATTGCCAGGTGCGGAGAATCTTGGCCACGAGCGCGGTGACCTCGCCCGCGGGGACGCCGCGGAAGAGTTCGCGGGCTATTCCCTGCTCCTGATCCATGCCGCCGCCGACGAGGAGGTGGTAGCCTTCGCCGCCGTCGGCGAGCTTGGTGGAGATGAAGCCGATGTCGCCGCAGTAGTGCTGGGCGCAGCTGTGGGCGCAGCCGGTGAAGTGGATGTTCACGGGCTGGTCGATATCGACCAGCGCGGGGAGTTCGCGGATGAGCGCGAGGGCGTGGGCCTTGGTGTCGGCGGAGGAGTATTTGCAGCCGGCGCTGCCGGTGCATGCGATGATGCCGCCGGTGGCGAGCGAGGCTTCGTGGTAGAGGCCCATGTTGACCACGGCGCGCTCGACGGTAGCGAGGAAGGCCTCGGGCAGGTGGGGGATGAGCAAATTTTGCCAGGCGGTGAGGCGGATGTCGGACTTGCCGTAATTGGCGGCTAGGTCGGCGATGCGGTGCATCTGCTTCGGCGTGAGGCGGCCGACAGGGCAGCCGACGCCGAGCGAATAGGCGTGGGGCTGGCGCTGGCGGCGCGCGCCGAGCCAGGCGTGTTTCTCGGCGGGGCGGCGGGGCTCGCAGGCCTCGGGCGGAACGCGGAGGAGAGGGAAGCTGACGCGCTTGGCGGCCTCGGCGATGAACCACTCCACGCCCTTGGCTTCGAGGAGGTATTTGAGGCGGGCCTTTTTGCGATTGGTGCGGTCGCCGTGCTCGATGAAGACGCGCATCATGGCGATGGAGAGCGGCACGGCCTGGTCGGGGTGCAGGAGCAGGCCGGTGTCGCGAGCGAAATCTTTGTGGCCGGTGATGCCGCCGAGGTGCAGGCGGAAATAGATGCCGGGGGGGACGGAATCGGATGCCGGCTGAAAGCCAGCGCTCCCAGGGGCGGTTACACGGCAGGCGAAGAAGCCGATGTCGTTGGTGTCGGCGGCGACGGAGAGGCTGCCGCCGTTGTCGAAGGCGATGTTGAACTTGCGCGGGAGGTCGTAGAGGTCGCGCGATTGATACATGTAGTTCTGCAACGCGACCGCGTAGGGGCGGACGTCGAGCAGTTCGTCGGGCGCGAAACCGCTGTCGGGCGAGGCGGTGATGTTGCGCAGGTTGTCGGCGCCGGAGCCGCGCGCGTTGAGGCCGAGTTCGGCGAGGCGGGAGAGGACGGCCACGGCGTCCTTGGGCTTGATCTCGCGGAGCTGGATGTTGCCGCGGGTGGTGACGTGGGCGTAGCCGCCGGCGAGTTCCTTGGCGATGTCGGCGAGGCCGTGGAGCTGGTGGCTGGTGATGCTGCAACCAGGCAGGCGAAGGCGGAGCATAAAACCCTCCTGCGCGGGGGCGACGTGGAAGAGGCCGTGCCAACGGAAGCGGTAGTTGTGCTCGGCGTCGGGGTTTTTGTCGGCGGCGGCGTGGGCGAGGAGCCGGTCCCAGCCGTCGAGCGGATGCTCGGCGTGTTTCCATTTCTCCTGCTGGCAGAGGTCTTCGACCGGGGTGGCGTGGAAGAGAGACGGAGCGGGGGCGGAGGCGACGGATGCAGGCGGGACGCCCGCGCTACTTAGGGCGGCGGCGAAGAAGCCTTCGAGGTATTCCTTCTGGTCGGGGCGGAAGGGGGCGGAGGACGGAGAGGGAGTGGGCGAAAGGACGAGACTCACGCCCGGTGATTTAGCACCGGGGGTGCCACGGGGCGGGCGGTCGAATATTTATCGGGTGAATTAAATTAGAATTAACCATGAGAATAATAGATGGTTATTGGACACGAAAAAACCTCCGGCCAAATGGCCGGAGGCTTGGGTGACGGGCCGGGGAACAAAAACGCTTAGAAGGCGAAGTCGGCCTGGAGGCTGAACTTGTCGGTATCGATCGACAGGGTGTCGGCGTTGTAGAAGGCGGCCTTGGCGAGGAAGCTGAGGTGCTTG
>DAIPIP010000302.1:0-1930 GCA_036770725.1 Opitutaceae bacterium | reverse complement strand
CGCATCGTCGCCCCGGATGGTCGCGTGCTGCCCTTCATCGCCTCGCGCGGAAACCACGACGAAGGCATCGGGTTTCAGGAAAACTTCTGGCTGGGCGACATCACCGACGCCTTCAGCTACGGCTACTACTACACCACGCACCTTGGCCGTCATCTGGCGCTCATCACGCTCAACACCGAGATCAGCGTGGCAGGCGACCAGTCGGAGTGGCTCGAAGAGCAACTCGTCGAGCTGCGCCCGAAATACCGCTGGCTCATGGCGCAGTATCATCGCCCGGCCTACCCGGTGGCGAAGGAGTTTGAGCGGCATGATTTCGCCCGCATCCGGCAAAACTTTTCCCCGCTGTTTGAACGCTTCGGGCTCGATCTCGCGCTCGAGTCCGACGGGCACGTCTTGAAGCGCACCGTGCCGATCCGCGAAGGCCGCCGCGTCTCCGACGCCGAGGGCGTGGTCTATATCGGCGAGGGCGGGCTGGGCGTGCCGCAACGCGATCCGCGTCCGAATCTGTGGTTCGTCGAGGCGCCGGGCATGAGCGCGAGCGCGCACCATGTGTGGTTGCTTACCGTCACGCCCGAGACCCTGCGCGCGCAGGCCATAGGCATGGACGGCGCGGTGCTCGACGACTACTCGCGCACGCCCCGGCCATGAACGAAACGGGCGCTTCGCTTCGGCTTTGCCTGCTCGTCGCCTGCGCCGGTCTCGGCGTGGGCACGGCCATGCTGATGTGGCAATCATCGGCGGTGGGCTCGCTATTGTTCATGAACCACGGCCTGTCGCACGGCTCATCCTCGACCGTGGAGCGCGCTCTGGCCGGCGTGATCCTGGCGGCCACGCTCGCGCTTGCCTTCGCGCCGACGCGCGTCGCGGGGGCGGCGGTTTTGCTCGCCGGGGCGCTGGCGCTCACATGGGCCTCGTTCGACCAAGGTGGGTATCCGTTTAGTCGATACGTGTTCGCCGCGCACGCGATGCGCATCGCGGCTCCGGCGGCCTTGTTGCTGGCCAGCCTTCCGTTTGGCTCTCGCGAGACGTGGCGGATGCCTTTGCTCAAGGGGCTGCTCATCGCCGCGACGGTGACCACGTTTTCGATCCACGGCTACGAGGCGTTGCAGAAGCATCCGTGGTTCATCGACCTCACCATCGGCGGCGTGCGCAATGTTCTGGGCCTGCGCCTATCGCAGGCGCAGACGGAGACCTTGCTCGTGGTGGTGGGCGTGGTGGATTTCGCGGCGGCGGCGGCCTTGGTGGTGTTTCGTTCGCGGGCGGTGGCGGGCTGGATGGTGTTTTGGGGCTTGTTCACCGCCGCCCTGCGCGTGGTGTGCTATGGCAACGGCGCGTGGGCGGAGTTCATCGTGCGCCTGCCGCACGGCTTGCTGCCGCTCGCGTTGGTTTTGCTTTGGCGGCGGCCCGCGCCTGACAAATCCCTGACAAACGCCTGACCGCATGGTGACAACTCGCCGCGCGCTTTAGGGTAGGGTGGGGGCGTCATGAAAACCACGCTCCTCCTCGCTCTCGCCGCGCTCGGACTTTGCTCCGGCGCGTTGTTTCTCTCCGCCAAACCCGCCGCGCCCGCGCCCGCCTCCGCTTCCGGCCCGGTCAACTTGCGCATCGAGCTTGATCGCCCGGTGTTGCCGTCCGATTCGCGCGAAACCGTCATCGTGAAGGTCGCGCTCGACGGCGTGCGTCCGGCCCAGGTCGTGCGCCGCGCGCCGATCAACCTCGCGCTGGTGATCGACAAATCCGGCTCCATGTCCGGCGACCGCATCGAGCGCGCCCGCGAGGCCGCGCTGGAGGCGGTGCGCCGCCTCGATGCCAACGACATCGTGTCGCTCGTCGTCTTCGACAGCCGCGTGCGCGTGCTCGTGCCCGCCGCCCGGGTGGGCGACGGCTCCGTGCTCTCCGCCGCCATCGAGGGCATCAACACCGGCGGCAC
>DAIPIP010000301.1:0-1931 GCA_036770725.1 Opitutaceae bacterium | reverse complement strand
CTCTGGTCGAAGGCGCAGTGGAGGGAGTGGCGGCCTTGGAGGCGGAGCCAGCCGGGGCGGGCGGAGAGGGAGAGCCAGCGGGCGTCGGGCGGTTCGCGCAGGGTGTTCCAGTGTGGGTGCAGGGCGGGGGCGGCAAAATCGTCGGCAAAGGTGTCAAGGTAGGGGCGGGCGGGGCCGGGCGGGCCGGGGACCTCGACTTGGTCGGCGGGGGCGCGGCCTCCGTGGGCAAGGCGGGGCCAGCCACCGACGGGCCAATGGAGACGCTGGAGAGCGGTCTCGCGGCCGAGGATGGAGCGACCGGGGGAGCCCAGCGGGCGGGAGCAGAGGTGGACGAGATACCAGTCGCCGGCGGGGGTGTCCACGAAGGAGGCGTGGCCGGCTTTTTGCAGGCGCAGGGCGGGTTGGTCGCGCGAGGTGAGCAGGGGGTTGTCGGGGTGGACCTCGTAGGGGCCGAGGAGATCGCGGGAGCGGGCGACGGTGACGGCGTGGTGAAGGCCGGTGCCGCCCTCGGCGACGATCAGCCAGTAGTGGTTATCTCGATACAGAAGGTGGGGGCCCTCGGTGGCCTGGAGGGAGGTGCCGGTGAAGATGTTGGTGACGGGGCCGACAAGGCGGCGGGCGACGGGGTCGTATTCCTGGAGCACGACGCCGGCGAAGGGGTGGACGTCGGCGCGGGGCAGCCAGAGCTGGTTGAGCAGGTATTTGCGGCCGTCGGGGGCGTGGAAGAGAGAGGGGTCGAAGCCGGAGGCGTTGAGCGGCACGGGTTCGGACCAGGGGCCGGCGGGGTCCTCGGCGGTGACGAGGTAGTTGCGCAGGTCCTTGACCGGGCCGTCGAAGGCCTTGACGTCGGAATAGACGAGCCAGAAGCGACCGTCGGCATGGGAGAGGGCGGGGGCCCAGACGCCGCCGGAGTCGGGGTTGCCGCGCATGTCGAGCTGCGAGCGGCGGGTGAGCGCGCCGCCGATGGGTTCCCAGTGGGCGAGATCGCGCGAGCGATGGAGGCGCACGCCGGGCCACCATTCGAAGGTGGAGGTGGCGAGGTAATACGTGTCGCCGACGCGGCAGATGGACGGATCGGGGTGGAAGCCGGGGAGGATGGGGTTTTGGACGGTGGGCATAAAGAGAAAGCCGCCCCGAAATGGGGCGGCTCGGGAGGAAAAACAAATGCCTCTTTTTAGGCGCGGCGGCGACGGGTGGCGACGAGGCCCAAGCCGGCAAGACCAATCAAGGCGGCGGCGGAGGCGGGCTCCGGGATCACGGTCACGGTGTAGTCGATGCGGGGCCACTCGACCTCGGCGCCGGCGTTGCGGGCGAGGATCTCGAAGCGGTTATTGGCGTCGTCGGGTCCGGTCAGCGCGGCGTCGGCTTGGAGGCGGAGGAAAACGAAGCTGCCGGCGTTGGCACCGGCAGCGTATTGGGCGTTGAGGAAAGCGGTGAGGGCGGTGGAGCCGGCGGAGTCGTTGTTTACGTCGGAGAAGGCCACCGTGGTGGCGGGCATGAAATCAGCCTGAAGGAAGGTGGAGGAGGCGCTGAAATCGGAGGCGAGGACGGTGGCGGTGGCGGAAATGCGGTCGAGGCCGACGAGATCGAGGTTGAAGGGGGTGGAGATGGTCTGGAACTGGTCGCCCTGGGTGATGTAGAAGGGGCGAACATTGAAGGAGGCGGCGGAGAAAACCTCGCCTGCGCCGAGGGTCGGGAGCTGGAAGGCGAAGATGGAGGCGGAGGTCACGCCGTCGGTGTTGCCGATGCGGACGTGCCAGTCGCCGGGGATTTCGACGACGTTGGTGCCGTCCACGAAGGCGTCGGAGAAATCGGTGGTTATGGACTGGCCAAAAAGAGCGCCGCAGCCAAAGAGCGGAAGCGCGAGGAGCAGGGTGGGCAGAGGTGATTTCATGGAGGTTTTGGGACGTTGCGAGATTAGGGAAAGGGGC
>DAIPIP010000123.1:6091-8850 GCA_036770725.1 Opitutaceae bacterium | reverse complement strand
CGAACTCGCCGCCGCCCTCTCCGCCTTCGCCGAACTCTACAACCGCGAATGGCGTCTCGAAAAACTCCGCTATCGCAGCCTGTTCGAAGCCCGCCGCGACCACCAAAACTCCGTCCCTTTAGCCGCCTGACTCAACTTTGCCTTGTGTCCAAGAAACCGGTGCCGACCCAGCGCGTTAATCGCCAGAGCCGAATCGGCGGGCAACCCTTGCTCAATTTTTTCCAGATGCCGAAGCGCCCGCGTGGCCAACTTACATCCCGAAGCCAAGTCTCCCGACTCCCGGGCCAAAAACGCCGCCTGCATCAGTCGTCCCGCCACCTCCAAATGCCACGAAAACGTGCTGCGCAGATGGAAAGTTTGCTGCTCCAAAACCGTTTCCGCCCCCTCCACCCTGCCCGTTTTAACAAGAGCCACACTTTCACGAAGCGCGTTCGGCTCTACCACCCACACGCTTACCGACGATAAGAGCCAAAACCCCACGCAACGGAATTATGGAATACACATAACTACGTAGCCAAACATGCAACGCGCATACCATAACCGCAGACACGGCGGAAAGAATACCGCGTCACGCCAACTTCACATGGAAACCCATCAACCTGCGTTTCTAGGCCTACGCTCAGTCCTGCGCTCACGCTTGCCTCCCTTCCCTCTTCCCTCACTCCCTTACTCTCTCAATCCCTTTCCCTCTTATGTGCTCCTCCAACTCCGTCCCCCGCCCCCACTCCGCCGTCGTCGTCGACGGCAACGACCGCGCGCCCGCCCGCTCCATGCTCCGCGCCGTCGGCTTCACCGACGAGGATTTCAAGAAGCCCCAGATCGCCGTCGCCTCCGCCGCGAGCAACATGACGCCTTGCAACGTCCACCTCGGCGACCTCAGCGAACACGCGCAAAAGGGCATCAACGCCGCCGGCGGCAAGGCCGTGTATTTCAACACCATCACCGTCACCGACGGCATCAGCATGGGCACCCTCGGCATGCGCTACTCGCTGGTCTCCCGCGACGTCATCGCCGACTCGGTCGAGACCGCCGTCGCCGCCGAGGGTTTCGACGGCCTCGTCGCCATCGGCGGCTGCGATAAAAACATGCCGGGCATGATGATCGCCATCGCCCGCCTCAACCGCCCCGCCGTCTTCATCTACGGCGGCACCATCCTCCCCGGCTTCGCCGCCTCCGACTGCGACAAACAAAAGCCCCTCGACATCGTCTCCGTCTTCGAGGCCGTCGGCAAACACGCCAAGGGCGAACTCGACGACGCCGGGCTTAAGGAAGTCGAGGCCGGCGCCATCCCCGGCCCCGGCTCCTGCGGCGGCATGTATACCGCCAACACCATGGCCTCCGCCATCGAGGCACTGGGCCTTTCCCTGCCCAACAGCTCCGCCCAGCTCGCCGTCGGCCAGGAAAAACGAGACGACTGCGAACGCGCCGGCGCCGCCGTCATGGCCATGCTCAAAAAGGGCGTCCGCCCGCGCGACATCCTCACCCGCCAGGCCTTCGAGAACTGCATCACGGTCTGCACCGCCCTCGGCGGCTCCACCAACCTCGTCCTCCACCTCCTCGCCATCGCCCACTCCGCCGAGGTCCCGCTCACCCTCGAAGACTTCAAGACCATCGGCGCGCGCGTCCCTCTCCTCGCCGACGTCAAACCGTTTGGCAAATACGGCATGGCCCACCTCATCCGCATCGGCGGCATCCGCCCGCTCATGAAGATGCTTCTTGATCGCGGCATGCTCCACGGCGACTGCCTCACCGTCTCCGGCGAGACCCTCGCCGAGTCTCTTCGCGACGTGCAGCCCTACCCCGCGTATCCGTCGGAGCAAGATATCATCCGCCCCTTCGACCAGCCCATCAAAGCCGAGACCCACCTGCGCATCCTCCACGGCAACCTCGCCCCCGGCGGCGCCGTCGGCAAGATCACCGGCAAGGAAGGCCTCTACTTCAAGGGCACCGCCAAGGTTTACGAAGGTGAGGAAGACGCGCTCAAAGGCATCCTGCGCGGCGACGTCGTCAAAGGCGACGTCGTCGTCATCCGCAACGAGGGCCCGGTCGGCGGCCCCGGCATGCGCGAGATGTTGTCCCCCACCTCCGCCGTCGCCGGTCGCGGCCTCATCAAAGAAGTCGCCCTCATCACCGACGGCCGCTTCTCCGGCGGCTCGCACGGCTTCGACGTCGGCCACATCACCCCCGAGGCCGCCAAAGGCGGCCCCATCGGCATCGTGCGCAACGGCGACCTCATCGAGATCGACGCGGTGAAGAACACCATCTCCGTGCTCATCCCCGACGAGGAATACGCCGCGCGCATGGCCGCCTACAAGCCGCTCCCCCCTAAGGAAACGCGCGGCGTCCTCGCCAAATACGCCAAGCTCGTCGCCACCGCCTCCGAAGGCGCCGTGACCGACAAATACCTGTGATCTCCCTGGGAGCGCCGGCTCTTGTGCGCCGCAGGCGCATTCAGCCGGCATTCCGCTCCGACGTAGGGGCTTCGCTTGCGAAGCCCGCGCCCGCCGGACGAAGCCCCGAACACAAAATCCCGGTCGTCGCTTGCGACGCCCCGCCCTGACGGTCCTCCGGGAACGCCGGCTTTCAGCCGGCATTCTCCCGCGTTCCTCTCTCCCCCAGCCCGCGCCGCAGCACCCACTCCGCCACCGTGCCTCCGGCTGGCTGGCGCAGGATGGCGCGCAGCTTCTCCGCCTGCGCCCGCGTCGCCTCCAGCCGCCGCGTATCCTCCAGACAACTACGCAGCTCCGCCGCCAGCGCCT
>DAIPIP010000123.1:0-5991 GCA_036770725.1 Opitutaceae bacterium | reverse complement strand
GCCTCCAGCCGCCGCGTATCCTCCAGACAACTACGCAGCTCCGCCGCCAGCGCCTCGGGCGAGGCCGCGCCCTGCAAATACTCCGGATACATCGGCTCCTTCAGCAGCAGGTTGTTGATACCCAGATACGGGATCTTCACCAGCAAACGCCCGAGCAGATAGGTCAGCGGATTCGCCCGATACGCGATCGCGCCCGGCAGGCCCGCCAGCGCGCAATGCAGCGACATCGTGCCGCTCGAGGTCAGCACCGCCGACGCCGCCACCACGCCCTCGTTCGGCACCAGTTCCACGCCCTGCCGCGGCACCCCGCTGGCCACGATCACCTCGCGCACCGTATCGCTCGGGTAGATCACCCGCGCGCCGCGCTTCGCATAAGCCGCGTGCCCGTCCCTGAGCAGCGGCCAGATGCGACCGACCGCCTGCTTGCGACTGCCCGGCAGCAACAACACCGGCGCATCCGCTTCATACCGCACCGGCGCCACATACTCATCGGCGACGAACGGGTGCCCGACGAAATCCACCGGCAAATCCGTGTCCGCATAGCACCCGACCTCGAACGGGAAAATGCACGCCAGCGCGTCGAGATGCTTTGCCATCTTGAAACGCCGCCCCGCTTTCCACGCCCAAATTTGCGGCGAGATGTAGAACAACAGTTTCACCGGCCCGCCCGCCTTGGCCGCGAGCCCGCGCTCGTTGAGCGCCGCCGCGATACGCAGATTCATGCCTGGATAATCGACGAAGCAAACCGCGCGCGGCTTGTGCTCGGCGATCCAGCGCAGCGTCTCCTCGAAGAGCATCTTAAAATAGCCGTAGTTTTTCAGCACCTCGACAAAGCCCACGACCGACGACGCCGTGAGATCGTGCAACAACTGCGCCCCCGCCGCCGCGAGATGCCGCCCGCCCAGCGCGCACACCGCGAGCCCGGGTTGCCGCGCCAGCAAATCACCCACCATCCGCGCCGCATGCTCGTCGCCCGAGTGCTCGCCCGCGACGACCAGCAGATCGACCCGCCCGTCGGCCGGGGCGTCGAAACGAAATGGCAACGCCTTCGTCATCGTTTCGCGTTCTTGATCTGCTCCGTGATCTGGATCGCGACCTCGAGCGCGGTCTTGGCCAGCTGCGCGCCGACCTTCGGCTGCTTCAACTCGGCCACGCTCTCGGTGAAATGCTGCAACTCCAGTTTCAGCGGCTCATCCTTCTCGATCGGGATCTCCTGCACCGGAATCGAGCTCGCATCTCCCGCCTGCGCCAAGCCGACCTTCAGCTTCAGCCCGTAGGCGATGAGGTCACTTTTCTTCACCAGGTGCCCCTTCTGGTTCATGAAATCCAGCGACAGGTAGGCGTTGTCCTGAAAAATCCGGATCTCGCGGTTCTTTTTCAGGCTCATGCGCGAGGCGCTGAGATTCGCCACACAACCGCTCTCGAACTCGATGCGCGCGTTGGCGATGTCCTCGGTTTTCGACAGCACGCTGATGCCCACGCTGTCGATCTTGCGGATGGGCGACTTGGCCAGCGCCAGCACGATGCCGATGTCGTGTATCATAAGATCCAATACGACGCCCACCTCCGTGCCGCGCGTCGTGTAGGGCGCGAGCCGCTCGGCCGTAATGTAGCCGGGCCGGTCGATGTGCTTTTCCATAAAACTCATCACCGGGTTAAAATGCTCTATATGCCCGACCTGCACGATGCACCCGCTGGCCTGCGCGGCGGCGAGCACGCGCTCGGCCTCCTCCAAGGTCGCGGTGATGGGTTTCTCGATCAGGAGGTGGGTCTTGCGCGCCAGCAGCGGCAGCGCGACCTGCTCATGTTTGTCGGTCGGCACGACCACGGAAACGGCGTCGCAGGCCTCGCCGAGTTCCTCGATGGTGGCGAAGCGCTTGCAGTTGTGACGCGCGCAAATCTCGGCCGCGCGGGCGTCGCTCGCCTCATAGATGCCCATGAACTCCACGTTCGGCAGCGCCGCGTAGATGCGCGCGTGATGCTGGCCGAGCGAGCCCACGCCGGCCACGCCGCACTTCACCTTGGGCTTCGAGGAGGAGAACAACTTCATGGCCGCTAAAACCGGCAGTTCCGGCCCGCGCTTGCGACTGGAAAAATACGCCCGCCCCAAGGAGCGGCGACACTCCTGTCGCCGGGTCTGCGCCCGATCATCGGCGACAAGAGTGTCGCCGCTCCTTGGCTCACACCGCGTGAAACCCGCCCTCGCGCAAAAACAACCGCCGCGCACAGCGCGACGCATGCGCCGCATTGTGCGTGACGAGCACCAGCGCGCAGCCCTCCTCGGCGCAGAGCGCGAGCAACAGGTCGATGACCGCGTCGCCGCTGCCTTCGTCCAAATTCCCGGTCGGCTCGTCCGCCAAAATCAACTTGGGCCGGTTCATCAAGGCCCGCGCGATGGCCACGCGCTGACGCTCGCCGCCCGACAACTTCGCCGGCACATGACTCGCCCGCTCGGCCAAGCCGACCCGGCGCAACAAATCCCGCGCACGCTCGCGCTCCGCCGCGCCGACCTTGCCGAGCAGGCGCGCGGCGAAGAGCACGTTGTCCAGCGCGTCGATTTCCGGGATGAGATAAAACGACTGGAAAACCAGCCCGATCAACCGACCGCGCGCCTGCGGCGCGAGCGTGGTCGAACCCTGCCAGCGCAGCTCGCCCGCGTCGGGCGCGTCGAGGCCGGAGAGCAGATTGAGCAAGGTGGATTTGCCCGAGCCCGACTCGCCTCGAATCGACACGCTCTCGCCCGCCGCGATGGCGAAATCGACGCCGCGCAAAACCTCGATACGCCGCTCGCCGCTGAGGTAGCTCTTGTGCAGGCCGGTGGACTGGAGAAGGGGATCACTCACTGCGCAAAGCCTCCACGGGTTTGAGCCGAGCCGCGCGCCAAGCGGGCAGCAGTCCGGCGAGAGTCGAGACGATCAACGAACTCGCCACGATCAGCACGAGGTCTTTGCCCGACAGATATGCGGGCAGCTGGCTGAATTGATAAAACCGCTCCAGCGCTTCCTTGCCGCCGATGATGTGGGTAATGGCGGCCACAAGATCGTTGCGGAAAAAAACGACCGCTTTCCCGAAGACCACGCCCGCCAAAGTGCCGGTCACGCCGATCACGACACCTTGCAGACAGAAACACGCCGCAACCTGCGCCGGAGTCGCGCCGAGCGCGCCGAGGAGCCCGATCTCGCGGGTCTTGCGCACCACCGCGATGAGCAGCGACGAAGCGACCGAGAACGCCGCCACCACGATGATAAAAAGCAGCAGGAAAAAAATCATGTTCTTCTCCAGTTGCAGGATGAAGAGAAACTCCTCGTTCGCATCCATCCACGACTTCGCCATGCCATCCACGGGCAGCGAACGGTTGATCTCGCGCGCCACGCGGTCGGGGTCCGCGCCGCCGGCGATTTTTACGTTCACGCCGTGCACACCGTCGCCGAGCCCGTAAAGCTCCTGCATCGTGCGCAAGGTCACGATGACCACGCTGCTATCGAGTTGCTGATGGCCGATCTCGAAGATGCCGCAGACCTCCAGTTCGCGCGGCATGAGCACCTCGTCTGCCTTCATTTTTTCGAGCAACAGCGGCGAGTAGATCGACACCTTGCTCCCGAGTCGCACGCCGAGCTGAATCGCAAGCTGGGCGCTCAAAATAACGCGGTCGTCGTCGAGATCATCAAACTCGCCCGCGACGATGAAACGCCGCAGCGGCACCACGTCCTCCACCCGTTCCATGTCCACACCTTGGATGGCGGGAAACGCGGGTTTGTTCTGATGCTGCAACATCACCACGCCCTCCGCGAACGGCGTGCTGGCGACGACACCGGGCACGGCATCGACGGCGCGCATGACCACTCGCGGATCCTGCATGAGACCAAAGGCGCGTACCTGCACTTCGCCCTGAGTGTTCACGATCATGTTTTTGATCTCACGGCCAAAGCCGCCCATGACCGAAATCGACACGACCAACAGCATCACGCCCAGCGCTACGCCCGTGACCGAGATCAGCGTAAAAAACGGAAACCGCCGCCCCGACGGGAAGAGCTGCTTAAGCGCGAGGTAGAGCGGCCAGGGCATCGGGACTCCGCGAGTTAGGCGGACGTGTTTCGCAGCTGCGGAAACAAAATCACATCACGAATGCTCTCCGCGCCGGTGAGCAAAATCGCGAGACGGTCGATACCGATGCCCATACCACCCGCCGGCGGCATGCCGTGCTCGAGGGCGAGAAGGAAATCGTGGTCGATCTTCTGCGTTTCCTCACCGGCCTGCGCCTCGAACATCTGGCGCTGCACGTCGGGATCGTTCTGCTCCGAATAGGCGGGCGCCACCTCCATGCCGCCGATGATGAGCTCGAACACGTCGATCGTGCTCGGATCGTCGGGCGTGATCTTGGCCAGCGGACAAAGCTCCTTGGGCAGATGCGTGACGAAGGTCGGCTGGATGAGCGTGGGCTCGATCAGCTTGCCGAAAATCTCGTTGGTCAGCTCGAAATCCTCCCACTTCGGATCGGCGTAGAGGCCGAGCTTTTGCACGCCGGCGACCTTCTCCTCCTTCGAGCGTGAGAACCAGTCGGCGTCGCCGGTCTTCTCGATGATGAGGTCCTTGTATTTCACCTCGCGCCACTCCGCGCCGAAGTCGATCCACTCGCCCGAGGCGGCGTGCTTGATCCGCATCGTCGGACGCGTCACCGCCGCCTCGCCCTCGCCTTCCGTCTCGGTGGGCTTGACCACGTCGCGCACGAGGTGGCGCAGCAAATCCTGCACGAGCGTCATCATGCCGCGGTAATCGCTGTAGGCCTGATAAACCTCCAGCATGGTGAACTCGGGATTGTGGCGACGGGACACGCCCTCGTTGCGGAAGTTGCGCCCGATCTCGAACACGCGGTCGTAGCCGCCGACGAGCATGCGCTTGAGGTAAAGCTCGAGCGAGATGCGCAACACAAAGTCGGTGTTAAGCGCGTTGTGATGCGTCTGAAACGGACGCGCCGCCGCGCCGCCGGCCACGCTCTGGAGCACGGGCGTCTCCACTTCGAGGAACTGGCGATCCTCCAGAAAACGACGCACCGCGCTCACGATACGCGCGCGGGTCATGAGGCGATGGCGGCTCTCCTGGTTGACGATGAGGTCGAGGTAACGCTGGCGATAAACCTGCTCGGCGTCGCTCAGGCCGTGCCACTTTTCGGGCAGCGGGCGCAGCGCCTTCGAGACGAGCGTGAACGCGTCCACGCGCACGGTGATCTCGTTGGTCTTGGTTTTGAAGAGCGTGCCGGTGACGCCGATGATGTCGCCCAGATCGAGCGACTTTTTGAAAACCATGTAGCGCTCCTCGCCGAGCACGTCCTTGCGGAAGTAGAGCTGAATCTGCCCCTGCTGGTCCTGAATCTTGACGAACGAACTGCCGCCCTGGACGCGAAAGGTGACGAGACGCCCGGCCACCGTCACGGTCGTGACGTTGTCCTGTCCGTCCACGTGAAGCGCTTTGGCGTCCTGCGAAAAGTGCGTGGGCGCGACGTTGGCGCGGAACGGGTCGAAGCCGGCGGTGCGCAGGTCGGCGAGCTTTTGCCGGCGCACGGCATGCTGGTCGTGGGAGATGTCGGTCACGGGTTCGCTCATGGAACCGTGCAACGTGAGAGCCGACTTTGAGCCGGGCAATCTTGGAGTGCGAATCAATCGTCGGCCCCTGACTCCCACTTGAAATCACGCTTGGCATGCACGACTGCGAGGACATCGATCTGCCGCGCTCGAATGCGATAGATCAGGCGATACGAGTATCGTTTGATCTGCCGAATATCGCGACGCGGACGCTCTCGAATCATCGAACCGGCGTGAGGGTGACGGAGCATTTCCACCTCCGCATCCAGCAACACCCCGACGACTTGCGCCGCGTAGAAAGGCGAATCTGCGGCGATAAAGGAATGGATCGCGGTCAAGTCGCGCTGGGCCTGCTTAGTCCAGACAACCTTCACGCCGCGATCTTCAGTGCTTTGCGAATTTGCGCGCTACT
>DAIPIP010000300.1:0-1980 GCA_036770725.1 Opitutaceae bacterium | reverse complement strand
GGTCCCTCCCTACCTTTCAATCCGCTTGTTATGGCTACAGTTCTATTGAAAATTCACTAAGCGCCTGCTGATTTTAGGTGGAACGCGTTGACCCCAACGCGTTGACGCGGCCCCGCCGCGCCCAAATCCATCAAACGCCCCATCCGCACTTCGCGCTTGGACCCGCCCGCGTGCTTGTCCGAAGGTGTGCGCTTCCCTGCCGTGCCGACCCTCGAAGAACTGCTCCACTCCCTCGACACCGTCTTCGGTTACGACGAATTCCGCCCGCTCCAGCAGGAGATCATCGAAACCTCCCTCGCCGGTCGCGACGTCTTCGCCCTCCTGCCCACCGGCGGCGGCAAGTCGATGTGCTTCCAGCTCCCCGCCCTCCACCGCACCGGACTCACCGTCGTCGTCTCCCCGCTCATCGCGTTGATGAAGGATCAGGCGGACCAACTCCAGGCCGCCGGCGTCGCCGCCACCTTCCTCAATTCCTCCCTCGACTCCGCCACCGCCCGCTCGCGCCTCGCCGGTCTGCATCGCGGCGAATTCCGCCTCCTCTACGTCGCGCCCGAGCGCCTCATGCTCGACAACTGGAAGGAAAACCTGCGCGCCTGGAACGTCGCCTGCCTCGCCATCGACGAGGCCCACTGCGTCTCCGAATGGGGCCACGATTTTCGCCCCGAGTTTCGCCAGATCGCCCATCTCCGCGACCTCCTGCCCGAGGTGCCCGTCATCGCCCTCACCGCCACCGCCACCGACCGCGTGCGCGAGGACATCGTCAAACACCTGCGCCTGCACAACCCCGCCGTTTTCGTCGCCTCCTTCAACCGCCCCAACCTCACCTACAAGGTCGAGCCCAAGGACAAACCCCTCGACCAGATCATCGCCTGGGTGAAGCGCCGCGCCGACGAGTCCGGCATCGTTTACTGCGCCTCCCGCGCCGCCGCCGAGCGCGTCGCCGAATCTCTCGCCGGCCGCGGCTACGCCGCCAAACCCTACCACGCCGGCCTCGAAGCCGCCGAACGCGCGCGCAACCAGGAGTCCTTCCTCCGCGACGAGACCAAGATCATCTGCGCCACCATCGCCTTCGGCATGGGCATCAACAAACCCAACGTCCGCTGGGTCATCCACTACGACCTGCCCAAAAACATCGAGGGCTACTACCAGGAAACCGGCCGCGCCGGTCGCGACGGTTTGCCGTCAGACTGCCTGCTGCTCTTCAGCGCCGGCGACATCGCCAAACAAACCCACTTCCTCGACGAGATCACCGACGCCGCCGAGCAGGCCCGCGCCCGCCAACAACTCCGCGTCATGACGCACTACGCCGAGAGCACCGGCTGCCGTCGCCGCGAGCTGCTCGCGTATTTCTCCGAGACTTTCGCCGCCGACAACTGCGGCTCGTGCGACAACTGCAACGAACCGCGCGAGACCTACGACGGCACCATCCACGCGCAGAAATTTCTCTCCTGCGTCTATCGTTGCCGCCAAGCCTCCCGCTTCGGCGTCGGCCTCAACCACATCGTCGAAGTCCTCGTCGGCGCGAAGACCGAAAAGCTCCTCAAGTGGGGCCACGACCGCCTAACCACCTACGGCATCGGCGGCGACCTCCCGCGCCACCACTGGGCCTCCATCGGCCGCGAACTCCAACGCCTCGGCTACGTCGGTGCCGGCGAGGGCGAATACCCCACGCTCGAGCTCACCGCCGCCGGCCTCGAACTCCTGAAATCCCGCGCGCCCGTCACGCTCACCAAACCCTCCGAGTTCACGCCGAAGGCCAAACGCACGCCCATCCGCCGCGAGGGCGATCTCGAGTGCGACGAGATCCTGCTCGGCGAGTTGAAGAAACTGCGCAAGCGCCTCGCCGACGAACGCGAGGTCCCGGCGTATGTGATTTTTGGAGACAAGACCCTCCGCCAGATGGCCCGCGAATACCCCGCGCGCCCGCAAGACATGCACGGCATCTTCGGCATGGGCGAAAAAAAGCGCGAGGAGTTCGCC
>DAIPIP010000122.1:0-9083 GCA_036770725.1 Opitutaceae bacterium | reverse complement strand
GTTCGGCTCCCCGGTCGGCGAAAAGCACGTCGCCGCTCCATCAAATCGCCCGACGGCCCCCTCCCTGGCCCCCTTCTCTCCTGCCCCGACCCGCCCCCCCGAATTTCTTTCTTAAGCCCACCTCCCCAACACTAACCACCAAACCACCTCTACACTCATCCCGCCGATTTACCCACGACTCAAACGCCCAAGCTCGACAAACCCGGCCCACGCTGCTTGATCGCAACCGAGTTGCCCGCGCATGAAGGTTTACCCCTACGGTCCTGCATGAATCGACGGTCTGCTCACTGTTCTTAGTCACCCGAGTTTCGGTCCGTGTTCGTCAGGCTGCGAGTGAAGCAAATGCATAGGGGATGTTATTCGTTTCTCAAACAGCCGGGCGGACGCGGGCCGTCTGGGTCGCTATGACTCCACCCCGTCTCCAGACTGAGACACAAGGTCCGCCCTAAACGACCTGCCCTGTCCCGGCCCACTCTCAAACCCCGCGCACGACGCATGGCCCGCCTTGTGCAAAAACTTTCGGAACCATGAATCCCGAAACCCTCACCCAGATGTCGCGCACCGCCCTCGCCGAGGCCCAGGCCATCGCCCGCCGCCACGGCCACGTCGAGGTGGATTCCTGGCACCTTCTGCTCGCCCTCCTCGCCCAGGAAAACGGCATCGTCCCCGCCCTCATCGACAAGGCCGGCCTCACCGCCGCCGCCCTCCAGCTCGCCGCCGAGCGCGAACTGGGCCGCCTCCCCCGCGCCTCCGGCAGCACCGACAACTCGAAAGTCTTCGTCACCCAAGCCGTCAACGACGCCCTCTCCCGCGCCGAGACCGAGGCCAAAATCCTCAAGGACGAATTTGTATCCACCGAACACCTGCTGCTCGGCCTCGTCGAGATCGCCAAACCCGACTCCTTCGCCAACTACCTCAAATCCTTCGGCCTCGACCGCGCCCGCCTGCTCACCGCGCTAAAGGCCACCCGCGGCAACCAACGCGTCACCAGCGACAACCCCGAGTCCACCTACGACGCCCTCTCCAAATACGGCATCGACCTCTGCGCCCTCGCCAAAAAAGGCAAGATGGACCCCGTCATCGGCCGCGACGACGAGATCCGCCGCGCCATCCGCATCCTCTCCCGCAAAACCAAAAACAACCCCGTGCTCATCGGCGAACCCGGCGTGGGCAAAACCGCCATCGTCGAGGGCCTCGCCCAGCGCATCATCCGAGGCGACGTCCCCGAAGGCCTGAAGGACAAAACCATCTTCTCCCTCGACATGGGCGCGCTCATCGCCGGCGCGAAATACCGCGGCGAATTCGAGGAGCGCCTCAAAGCCGTCCTCGCCGAGGTCAAGGCCGCCGGGGGCCGCATCCTCCTCTTCATCGACGAACTCCACACCATCGTCGGCGCCGGCAAATCCGAGGGCGCCATGGATGCCGGCAACCTCCTCAAACCCATGCTCGCGCGCGGCGAGCTACACTGCATCGGCGCCACCACGCTCGACGAATACCGCAAACATATCGAGAAGGACGCCGCCCTCGAACGCCGCTTTCAACCCGTCCTCGTCGAACCGCCCTCCACCGAGGACGCCATCTCCATCCTGCGCGGCCTGAAGGAGCGCTTCGAGCTGCACCACGGCGTGCGCATCCAGGACAACGCCCTCGTCTCCGCCGTCACCCTCTCCGAGCGCTACATCTCCGACCGCTTCCTCCCCGACAAGGCCATCGACCTCATCGACGAGGCCTGCGCCATGATCCGAACCGAGATGGACAGCGCCCCCCAGGCCCTCGACGCCCTCCAGCGCCGCGTCCTCCAACTCGAAATCGAGGAGGCCGCGCTCAAACTCGAAAAGGACAACGCGTCCAAACTCCGCCTCGAAACCCTCAGCCGCGAACTCGCCGACGCCCGCGAACAGACCGCCGGCCTGCGCGCCAAATGGGACGCCGAAAAAGGCTCCGTCGAGCGCGTGCGCAAAGTGCGCGGCGAGATCGACACCGCCCGCATCGAACTCGAAAAAGCCGAGCGCGCCTACGACCTCAACAAACTCGCCGAACTCCGCCACGGACGCATCCCCCAACTCGAGATCGAACTCAAAAAACTCGAGGCCGCTTCCGCCAAAACCGAACTCTTCAAAGAGGAGGTCTCCGCCGAGGAGGTCGCCGGCATCGTCGCCAAATGGAGCGGCATCCCCGTCACCCGCCTGGTCGAGAGCGAGCGCGAAAAACTGCTCCGCCTCGGCGACACCCTGCACAACCGCGTCATCGGTCAGGACGAAGGCGTGCAACTCGTCAGCGAGGCCATCCTCCGCGCCCGCGCCGGCATCAAGGATCCCCGCCGCCCCGTCGGCTCCTTCCTCTTCCTCGGCCCCACCGGCGTCGGCAAAACCGAACTCGCCAAGACCCTCGCCGAGACGCTCTTCGACAGCGAGGCCGCCCTCGTCCGCCTCGACATGTCCGAATACATGGAAAAGCACTCCGTCTCCCGCCTCGTCGGCGCCCCTCCCGGCTACGTCGGCTACGACGAGGGCGGCCAGCTCACCGAGGCCGTCCGCCGCAAACCCTACGCCGTCGTCCTCTTCGACGAGATCGAGAAGGCCCACCCCGATGTATTCAATATCCTGTTACAAGTGCTGGACGACGGTCGCATCACCGACTCCCAGGGACGCACCGTCGATTTCAAAAACACCGTCATCATCCTCACCTCCAATCTCGGTTCACGTTACCTCATCGAGGGCGTGAACGGCGATACCATCCCCGAGACCGTGCGCGAGAGCGTCATGACCGAGGTCCGCCGCGCCTTCCGGCCCGAGTTCCTCAACCGCATCGACGAGACCGTCCTCTTCAAACCGCTCACCCTCGACGAAATCACCCGCATCGTCGATTTGCTGGTGGCCGATCTCAACAAACGCCTCGCCGAACGCCGCGTCACCGTGGAGTTCGACAAGAAAGCCCGCGAGTGGGCGGCCGAGAAAGGCTACGACCCGGTCTTCGGCGCGCGCCCCCTCAAACGTTTCCTGCAACGCCACGTCGAAACAAAGCTGGCCCGCGCCCTGGTCGCCGGAGAAGTCACCGACGGCTCGACCGTGCGCTTCACCGTCCGCGAAGAAGGATTGGTGATGCGGTAAAACCAACCACCGCCAGCCCTTGGTCTCCCGGAGGGACCGGCTCCGTCCGGTCCTTCACCCGAAAACGGCCCGGAGGTCGTCCCTCCCGGCATGCTCCAAAACCCAAGGAGACTGGCTCTAGCCAGCCTCAGCCGCTACCCCCGGAGGAAACTCGCACAAGCTGCCGATTAGGCCGCTGTTTCTAGCTAGGCTCAGGCCTTCTTCTTACCCGCCGGCTTCTTCTTGGCCGCCGCTTTGGCCGGCTTGGTCGCCGCCGACTTCTTCACCACGGCCTTGGGCTTGGCCGACTTTGCTTCGGGTTTTGCTTTCCCCGCGGGCTTTTTCTTCGCCACCGCCCTTGCCGCGACCGGTTTGGCCGCCGCTTTGGGCGCAAGCGTCTTTAAGTTCACCTCGGGCGCATCCTTCCACAGCTTCTCCAGCGCGTAGTTTCCTCGCTGCTCCGCCGTGAAGAAATGCACCATGATCTGGTAGGCGTCCACCACCGTCCAGCCGCTGCCAAAACCGCCCTGCTCCATGCCCGCGATGGGAATCTTGGCTGCGTCCAGAACCTTCTCCGCCTCGATGCGCAACGCCCGCAAATGCGGTTCGCTGTTGCCCGTCGCGAGCACCAGATAGTCCGTGATGTCGGAGACGCCGCCAACATGCAGCACCGTGAGCTGCTCCGCCTTCTTGTCCTCCAGGGCGGCGATGAGGTTGCGCAAAAGCGCGGTGGTCTGGGTGTCGGAAACGGATGCGGTGGCCATGTAAGGGTTTATTGACCGCGATACAGGCCGGTTTCCCGGATGTATTCAATCACCTTGTCCGCCAACAAGCCCGCCACGCCCTCCCCCCTTGCCAATCGCGCCCGCACCTCGCTCGAACTGATCGTCCACTCCGCCTTCGCCGCGACCCGCTTCCACCGTAATCCCGGGATGACCGCCGCCTCCGCCGCCACCTCGCCGGGCCGCGCGTAAACCGCCCACTCCGCCAGCCGCGCCAGCTCCTCCGGCTCACGCCAGCTCCCAAGCCGCGCAAACTGATCATCTCCCACAATCCAGGTGAAAAGACCCGCCGGTCGCTCTTGGACCAAGCGTCGCAGCGTCTCCGCCGTGAAACTGGTCCCGCCGCGCGCAAGCTCCAGCTCGCACAACTCCAGTCGCGCATCGCCCGCGTCCCTTATCGCCCTCCTCACCATCTCCGCCCGGTGCGCACCCGATGCCCGCACGCCTGCATCGCGCAACGGAGCCTGCGCCGCCGGCATCAACAAAACCCGCTCCAGCCCGAGCGCATCCGCCACCGCTCGCGCCACACCCACGTGGCCCAGGTGAACGGGATCAAAACTGCCGCCAAGCACGCCAATACGCATGCCCGATCCATGTCCCGGGGCTCCCCCGGATTCAAGCCTCGGGAAAAATCTCGTCACATTCCACCTGTATTTGTCGATCAACTACGAAAATCTCCACGTGGTATCCGAATTTCAGATACATTTTTATTTTTTTCGCCAAAAAAGCCCCGAAGGCTTGTTCCGCGCCGTTTCGCGTTTCAAAATCAAATCCATGTCCTCCTCCAAACCGATATCCTCGGCCGGTGCGCGACCGCGCATCGCCATGATCTCCACCCACGGCTACGTCGCCGCCAAGCCCCCCCTAGGCGCCGCCGACACCGGCGGCCAGGTCGTCTATGTCCTCGAACTCGCCAAGAAGCTCGCCCAGCTCGGCTACGACGTGGACATCTGGACCCGCCGCTTCGAGAACCAGCCGCAACAAGACCAGATGGACTCCCGCGTGCGCGTGCTCCGCATGCCCTGCGGCGGCCCCGACTTCATCCCCAAGGAATACCTCCACGAACACCTCATGGAGTGGTGCGAGCACGCCCTGCGCTTCATTAAAAAACAAAAACTCAACTACCAATTCATCAACTCGCACTATTGGGACGCCGGCATCGCCGGTCAGCGCCTCGCCGAGGCCCTCGACATCCCGCACGTCCACACCCCGCACTCCCTCGGCATCTGGAAAAAACGCCAGATGGAGACCGACTACCCCGAACGCGCCGACACCTTCGAAAAAGAGTTCAACTTCACCGAGCGCATCCGCCACGAGACCATTCTCTACCGCACCTGCGACCTCGTCATCGCCACCACCCCTCCCCAACTCGACATGGTAAAGGAGGACTACGGCATCGACGCCGACCGCGTGCACATGATCCCGCCCGGCTACGACGACAACCGGTTCTTCCCCGTCAGCGAAGCCTCGCGCCAACTCATCCGCCGCCGCCTCGGTTTCACCAAACCCACCGTGCTCGCCCTCGGCCGCCTCGCCACCAATAAGGGCTACGACCTCCTCATAAAAGCCTTCGGCGTCCTCGCCAAACGCCAGCCCGAAGTCGTCCTTCACCTCGCCGTCGGCGGAGCCAAGGCGGACAAAAAAGAGAAGGCCATGCTCGCCGAACTGAAGGCGCTGGTCCAAAAACTGAACCTCGAAAAACGGGTCAAGTTCGCCAGCTTCATCGCCGACGAAGATCTCGCCGACTACTACCGCGCCGCCGACCAGTTCGTGCTCAGCAGCCGCTACGAACCCTTCGGCATGACCGCCATCGAGTCCATGGCCTGCGGCACGCCCACCGTCGTCACCATCCACGGCGGCCTCTACCGCGCCGTCAGCTTCGGTCGCCACGCGCTCTTCGCCGACACCTTCGACAAAGAAGACCTCGGCATCACCATGCTAAAATCCTTCAAGCACCCGCGCATCGCCTCGCGCCTCTCTCGCATGGGCGCGCACAAGGCCCGCAGCCTCTTCACCTGGACCGGCATCGCCCAACAACTCATCAGCCTCGTCGAAGGCCGCCCCGTCCCCTCCGTGCTCGACGACAAAACCTGGGAAGAGCCCTGGAACGATGGCGATTGAGCATCTGCACGGCCTACCAGGTAGCGCAGGCGTCTCGCCTGCTTCCGAGAGCCGGCTATACACTTACGCTCCCCTCCATTCACCCGCCCGCGCCTCCTCAGGCGCGGGCTGTTTCCGCTTCCCGCCCGGCACTACCCCGCCACAGCCACCACCCAAGCAGGGCCCACGGGCCCGCCATGATGGCGACCACGTCCCAACGCCCGAGCACCGCCGCCATCGGCGCGAGGAAGGTCAACAACTGCCACATGATCGCCCCCGCCAACGCGACGACATCGCGCCGCTGCTCGCCCGCGAGTCCCGCCTCCGCGTCGCGCCAACTCCTCGGCCAGAAACCGAAAGGCCTCACGCGCCGGAAAAACTCCCGCGCCACGCCCTCCTCGACCGGTCGCGTCACGAGAGTCGCGACCACCGCGACAACCAACGAGACCCCCGCGATCAACAGAAACCGCGTAGCCTCGTTCCACCCCGCGCCCTGCGGATCGACCAACGCGACCCAGAGCGAGGCCGCGAACCCACCCGCCACACCCCACGCGAAACCGAGCCCGTTGAATCGCCCCCAATACCACCGCAGCGCGAAGGGCACGAGGAAGGCCGGGAACAACAACATCACGATGCCCACCCACAGCGACAACACCCCCGCGCCCAGCACCAACGCGAACCCCAGCCCGAGCGCGACCAGCACCGTGGAGGCGATGTAGCCCGCCCACACCCGCTCGCGCTCGCGCTCGGTCGCGTTCTTGCGCAGTGGTTCATAGAGATCGCGCACCACATAGGACGCGCCGGCGTTGATCGTGCTGTCAAAAGTGCTCATCGCCGCCGCGAGCAACGCGGCCAACATCAGCCCCTTCAAACCCACCGGGAAAAAATCCGAGTTCAACACGCGCGGCAACACCTGCTCCGCCTGCTCCAACGAACTCACATCGAGCCCCAGCTTCAGCGCCAGCAACGCGAACCCGAGCACCATCGGCCAACGCGCCGCGAAGAGCACCGTCCAGAGCATAGCCAGCTTGCGACACTCCCGCTCGCTGCCCGCTGCGTAAAACCGCTGCGCCATGTAGGCCGAGCCGCCGCTTCCGCCGAGCCCTTCGAGCACGCCCTTGAAGGCCCACACCAAGATGAACACGCCGAACATCCCGCCATACGGAGCCAGCCCCTCGTGCCCGCCCATCATCGGGAAAAACTGGTTCAACTCCGCCCCCTGCCAGCTCGCGAGCAACTCGGGCGACACCACCCCCGCGCCTCGCACCGCGACATAGAGCGCCGCGCCCCCGATCAGGAAGGCCTGAAAAACATCCGTCCAAATCACGCCATACAGCCCGCCGACCAAGGTATAAACGAAGGCGATCAACGCCATGCCCACCGCGCACTGCACCGCGGTAAAGGGCAGGAACTCCGCGAGGAAACTCCCGCCCGCCGAGAGGAAGAAAACAATCATCGCCACCGTGAGCACCACGTAGGTGAGCGCGGCCACCGCGCGCGCCGCGCGCCCGCCCGCGCCATCGCCGAAACGCAAGGTCATCCACTCCGCCGTGGTCATGACCCGCGAGCGCTGGTGCCACTTTCCCATGAACGCGAGGAACACCGCGATCGGCAGGACAACACCTCCGCGCATCTCGATGAAAAAACCCTGCAAGCCATACACCGTCAGCAGCGTCACGATTGTCATCGTGCCCGCCACGTCCAGGTTGCTCGACATGCCCGAAGCGCCCAGCGCCCACCACGGCAGTGTTCGCCCGCCGAGAAAATAGTGCTCGCTGCTCGCGGCCGCCCGCTTGGCCAACCAACATCCCGCCACAGCCAGTCCGACCAGGTAAAAAGCCACGACCGCGTAATCGATGGGGTGCATCCGCGCACCGTAACACGATTGTCAACCCGTCGGGCTTCAAACGTATCCATTTAACCATTACAAACTCCACCATGCCCACCGCCAACACCATCCGCCTCTTCAGCTCCGACCTCGACGGCACCCTCCTCGGCAACCCCGAGGCCACCCGCCGCTTCGCCTCCGCCTGGGCCGCCCTGCCCGAAAAAACCCGCCCCCTGCTCTGCTACAACAGCGGCCGCCTCGTCACCGACATGCAGTCCCTCGTCGCCGACGG
This sequence comes from Opitutaceae bacterium, assembly GCA_036770725.1. Lineage (GTDB taxonomy): Bacteria > Verrucomicrobiota > Verrucomicrobiia > Opitutales > Opitutaceae > IMCC26134_A. The sequence goes on along the minus strand of DAIPIP010000122.1, from coordinate 992 downwards.
CGTCCTCCCCCCGCCCGACTACTACATCGGCGGCGTCGGCACCGAGATCCACGACGCCAAAACCGACACCCCGCTCGATACCTTCGCCGCCCACCTCGCCACCGGCTGGGACCGCGCCCTCGCCGAAAGCATCCTCGCCGCCATCCCCGGCGCGCGCCCCCAGCCCGCCGAATTCCAAAATCCCTACAAATCCAGCTGGTTCCTCGACCACGCCTCGCCTGAGCTCCTGCGCGAGATCCGCTCCCGCCTCGGCGGCGCGGGTCTCGCCATCCAGGTCGTTTATTCCAGCTCGCGCGACCTCGACATCCTCCCCGCCGGCGCCACCAAGGGCGGCGCGCTCCGCTGGCTTTGCCGCCACCTCGGCTTCGAGTCCGCCCACGTCGTCGTCGCGGGCGACACCGGCAACGACTCCTCCATGTTTCTCCTCCCCGGCGTGAAGGGCATCATCGTTGAAAACGCCCTGCCCGAACTCTTCGCCGCCACCGTCGATCTGCCCGCCTACTCCTCCCGCCGCGTCATGGCAGACGGCGTGCTAGACGGCCTTCGCCACTACGGCATCGTCACCGACCTTCCCGGCGCCGCCCAGACCGAAATCCCGGCCGCCGAACAGCCCGCCGGTTTCCGACTCCTCTTCGCCGGCTCCGGCCAGCACGCCCTCACCGCCGAGGACAAGGCCTACCTCACCACCGCCCACGAACGCGCCCTTGTCGCCCTGCGCAAAAACATCACCCCGCTCGGATTCTCCGCCTGCTCCCTCGCCGACAACACCATCACCGGCACCGACGCCAACTACCGCTCCGTCTGGGCGCGCGACGGCGGTATCACGATTATCAATACGCTACACCTCGACGCGCCCGATATCCGCGCCGCCCAGCTCGCCACCCTCGAAACCCTCCTCGGCGTCATCTCCCCCAACGGCCAGATCCCCGCCAACGTCCGCATCGAGGACGGCGTGCCCGACTACTCCGGCGTGGGCAACATCTGCTCCATCG
>DAIPIP010000121.1:0-9095 GCA_036770725.1 Opitutaceae bacterium | reverse complement strand
AGACTTCTATAAGTCCCTGGGGCCAAAATGGCTGCCCGGGCTGGGGTCGAACCAGCGACCAAGTGATTAACAGTCACCTGCTCTGCCACTGAGCTACCAGGCAATGAACATCCTCCCGAGAAGGAGGGGTGCGGAAAAACCAAGCGACGCCTAGACTTGTCAACGCCCTTTTGAAGGCAAACCGAAGTTTTCCCAACCGCTTCCCAAGTTTTGATTGCCAAAAACCACTGCCGCCCCATTTGCTCGACCCTTTTCCACTACGCCTGCCATCAATTCCGGTGCGACAGGGGGAACGAAACCATGACACAACAACTCAGCCTCACCATCACGCCGCGCGCCCAAACCGGTCGCTCGGCATCCCGTCGCGTTCGCAAAACGAACCAGATCCCCGCGATCCTCTACGGCAAGCACACCAGCCCCCAGACCCTCTCGGTGGACGCCCCCGAGTTCACCCGTCTGGTCAAGGCCGTCGCCGGCCGCGCGCTCATCATCGAACTCGTCCAGAAGGACAAAGCCGAAAAGGCCCTCTCCTTCGTCCAAGAGATCCAGCGCAACCCCATCACCGATAAATTCGTGCACGTTGACTTCCGCGAAGTGAAGGCCGACGAAAAGCTCGATATCGACGTCCCCGTCTCCTTCGTCGGCGAAGCCCACGGCGTGAAGACCCAGGGCGGCGTCATCGAGATCGCCGCTCACACCGTGCGCATCCGCTGCCTTCCCAAAGACCTGCCTCCCTTCATCGAAGTGGACGTTTCCGAACTCAAGGTTGATGAGACCATCAAGGTCGCCAACCTCAAAGCCCCCGCCGGTGTCGAATTCCGCGACGTCCCCAGCCAGCCCATCGTCTCCGTCCTCAGCATCGAGGAAGAAGTCGCCGCCGAGGCCACCCCCGCCGCCGCCGCTCCCGCCGCCGGTGCCAAACCCGCCGCCGGCGCCGCCGCCAAGCCGGCCGCCGCTCCCGCCGCCGCCGCCAAGCCGGCCGCCAAGAAGTAAGTGCCCGCCACTCCCCGCGCCTTGCCGCGCGGGGTTTGCGCGTTTGTTCTTTGAGTCATGTCCATCTCGATTGTTGCCGGCCTCGGCAACCCCGGTCGCGCCTACGCCGCCACCCGCCACAACGCGGGATTTATGGTGGTCGATGCGCTCGCCGCGGCGGAAAAGCTCTCCTGGCAAACCCAGGAACGCTTCGAGGCCGAGGTCGCCCGCTGGGATTTCGCCCCCGGCCACACCGTCTGGCTGGCCAAGCCGCTCACGTTCATGAACCTGAGCGGCCGCGCCATCCAAAAGCTGGCCGCCTTTCACAAGGTCCCGCCCGCCGACATCACGGTGGTTTACGACGACCTCACCATTGATCTCGGCCTCATGAAGGTCTCGGTCAAAGGCAGCGCCGGCGGCCACAACGGCATCGCCGATCTCCTCGCCCGCATGGGCGACGGGTTCGTCCGATACCGCCTCGGCGTAGGGCCAAAACTACCCCGCGAAATGGACATCAAAGACTACGTGCTCGGCCGCTTCACCGACGAACAACAATACATCTTTAATCAACAACTCCCCCGCTTCCTCTCCGGCCTCCGGATCCTGCTCACGCACGGACCCGACCAGGCCATGAATCAACTTAACCGCCGCATCCTCCCACCATGAGCACCACCGCCACCCGTAATTATCTCGCCACTTTCATCCTCGATAATCGAGGCAAGGAAGAGACCGTCGAGCAGATCGTCGAAGTCGTTAAGACCGAGATTTCCGCCGTCGATGGCACCGTTTCCGAAGTCGAAAACGTCGGACGTCGCGACTTCGCCCGCGTCACGGACAACAAGTTCCCCGCCGCCAGCTACGTCCAGATCAAGTTCTCCGGTCCCGCCTCCGCGCCCGCCGCCCTCAAAGAGCGCCTGCGCCTCAAGCACGCCGTTTACCGCACCCTCGTCGAAAACGCCTGAAGCGTTTTCCTCGTCGCGTCGCCGCAACGTCCCTCCCCACCCTCCCCGCCATGGCCAACCTTAACCGCGTCCTCCTGATCGGAAACCTCACCCGTGACCCCGAACTGCGCGTCACGCCCAAAGGCACCGCCATCTGTCAGTTCGGCTTGGCCGTAAACCGTTCTTTCAAGGACGAAGCCGGCCAAACCCGCGAGGAGACCACCTTCATCGACATCGAAGCTTGGGCAAAATCCGCCGAGATCATCGCGAAATATTGCACCAAGGGTAAGTCCCTCTTCGTCGAAGGACGGCTCAAGCTCGATCAGTGGGAAGACAAAACCACCCAGCAAAAGCGCAGCAAACTCAAGGTTGTCCTCGAGAACTTCCAGTTCCTCGGCAGCCGCGAGGGCGGCGCCCCCGGTTCCGGCGGCGCGGCCTCGGGTGGCGCGGACGACGGCATCGACCAGACGCAGGAACGCTCGGCCCCCGCGCCCCGCGCTCCCGGCGGCGGCCGCCCGGCCCCCGCCCCCCAACACGACATCAACGACGAGGACGTGCCCTTCTAAGCACCCATCCCCCCGCGCGTTTTCCCGACCTTCCCCCCTTCTGTAGTTTTTTAACCAATACAACCCACGCATTACCATGGCTCACCATGAAATCCTCCTCCTGAAACCCGTCGCCGGCCTCGGCGGCGAAGGCGATCAAGTCCGCGTCCGCGCCGGCTACGCCCGCAACTTCCTCCTGCCCCAAGGCGCCGCCGTCGCCCTCACGCAGTCCAACCGCAAGCGCGTCGAATCCCTCAAGAAGCAGCGCGCCCAGCGCGAAGCCTCCGAGCTCTCCGGCGCCCAGGAACTCGCCAAGCAGATCGCCAAGGTCTCGCTCGCGTTCGCCGTGAAGACAGGCGAAGGCGGCAAGATGTTCGGCGCCATCACCGCCGCCGACCTTCACCAGAAGTTCGTCGATGCCGGCGTCGAACTCGACAAGAAGAAGATCCACCTCCACACCCCCGTGAAGACCCTCGGCAAGCACGAGGTCTCCATCAAGCTGCACTCCGAAGTCAGCGTGGACGTCACCTTCGACGTCGTCTCCGAGAACCCGATCGAAGAGACCCCCGTCGTCGAGGAGGCCCCGGCCCCCAAGACCTATAAGTCCAAGAAGAAGGCAGAATAATTCCGCCCCCCGAAGGCACTCCATCGCCGCGTCCCGCCCGGGACGCGGCTTTTTCGTGTCCAAGTTATTCACCGCCGCGCGAATAACTTTTCCACCTTGTCACGCACACCCGCCTTGCCCCGCCGCGCCGCGCCCCCTTGGCTCACCGTTTCGTCCTGATGTCCGACACCGCCAGCTACTCCGCCTCCACCGCCCGCGGCACCCCTCGCCGGTCTCGCACCGACGCCCCCGCGCCCGCCCCCGGTCGAGTGCCACCCCACTCCGTCGAGGCCGAGGAACAACTGCTCTCCGCCTGCCTGCTCGATGGCGGCGATGTCGTCGCCCGCTGTCTCGAGGGCAAGATCGCCGCCGCCTCCTTCTACGTCCCGGCCAACCGCGTCATCTACGACAAACTTCTCCAACTCTACAACGATGGCAAACCCATCGACCTCGCCGTCCTCGCCGAGGAACTCAAAACCACCCGCCAGCTCGACGAAATCGGCGGCTACGCCTACCTCACCCGCATCAGCGGCCGGATACCCACCACCGCCGGAGCCAGCTATTTTATCGAGAAGGTCCGCGAGCTCGCCCTCCTTCGCGAGATCATCCGCGCCGCCACCGGTGCCGTCGAAGATTGCTACGGCTACAGCGGCGGCATCCAGGAGTTCGTCGATAAGGTCGAGCAAAGCATGTTCAAGGTCACGCAGGAGCGCGTCGGCGACGGCGCCAAACCCATGCGCGAACCCACCAAAGAAGCCATGATCGTCATCAACAAAATGTTGATGAAAAAAGGCGAGCTCACCGGCGTCTCCACCGGCTACAAGGACATCGATCGCTACCTCTTCGGCCTGCAAAAATCCGAAATGATCGTCCTCGCCGGTCGCCCCTCCTGCGGCAAGACCTCCCTCGCGATGAACTTCGCCGAGCACGCCGCCCTGCCCAATCGCGGCAAAGGCGTCGCCACCCTCGTCTTCTCGCTCGAAATGAGCGCCGCCCAGCTCGCCCTCCGCCTCCTCTGCTCCCGCTCCCGCGTGAACATGAAGCTCCTCCGCGACGGCCTCCTCTCCAAAAACGGCGAGGAACAACAGGAACTTCTCCGCACCGCCGACGAATTTTCCAAATCCCCCCTCTTCATCGACGACTCCAGCTCCCTCTCCGTCATGGAGCTCCGCGCCAAGGCACGCCGCCTTCACGCCCGCCAGCCCCTCGGCCTCGTCGTGGTGGACTACCTCCAGCTCCTCAGCCCCACCGACGGCACCGTCCCCCGCGAACAACAGGTCGCCGAAGCTTCCCGCGGCTTAAAAGCCCTTGCCAAGGAACTTGAAGTTCCCGTGCTCGTCCTAGCTCAGCTCAACCGCTCCTCCGAAAAAGAAAACCGTGCACCCCGTCTATCCGATCTCCGTGAATCCGGCTCCATCGAACAAGACGCCGACGTCGTGCTCATGCTAAACCGCCCCAAAGAGGAAAACGACAAATTCCAAGTCGCCAGCGGCACCATGGAACTCTTCATATCGAAAAACCGTAACGGCGAAGTGGGCGACCTTAAGCTCACCTTCCTCAACGCAATCACCCGTTTTGAAAACTACACTCAGTAACTCCGTCGCCCGCCTCGGCGCGCGCCTCCTCCTCGTCGCCACCCTCTTCCTCGCGCCCGCCCTCGCGCCCCTGGGAGCCCAGCCCGTCGCCGGCGGTGCCGTTCCCTCGTCCACCACCGGACCGCGCGTCGGCAACATCAGCGTGCGCTTCAACGGCCCCGCCAACGTCTCCGAGCAAGTCGTCCGCGCCAACATGCAGCTCCAGGAAGGCGGCTCGCTCGAAGACGCCCTCATCGACCGCGACATCCGCTCCCTCTACCGCACCGGCCAGTTCGAGTTCATCGAGTTCAAACGCGGCGCCCTCGTGGACGACCGCGTCGATCTCGTCGTCGAGGTCACGCCCAAATTCCGCGTCAGCACCGTCGATTTCGAGGGCAACACCAACGTCAAAGCCCGCCGCCTCAACCGCGAAACCAAAACCAAGGAAAACCTCCCCCTCGACGAACGCCAGGTGAAGGAGGACTCCGAAAAAATCCGCGAGTTCTACCAGAAAGCCGGCTATAATCAGGCGACGGTTGACTACCGCATCGAACGCAACCGCGCCACCGGCCTCGGACGCGTCGTCTTCACCATCGACGAGGGCGCCAAAGTCCGCATCCGAAAAGTAAACTTCGAGGGCAACACCTTCGTCTCCGACCGCCGCCTCCGCAAAGTCGTCGAGACCCGCAAATGGAACTGGCTCTCCTGGCTCACCGACACCGGCAAATTCCGCGACGAAAAATTCGAGACCGACCTCGACAAACTCCGCGACTACTACCGCGAGCAGGGCTTCCTCGACGTCGAGATCGACCGCGACAAGGTCCGCCTCGAATACCCCAAATCCAATCGCCTCATCATCACCTTCAACGTCGTTGAAGGCCGCCGCTACCAAGTCGGGGACATCCAGATCACCGGCAACACCCTCCACCCCGTCGAAACCCTTCGCCCCCTCCTCCGCCTCAACACCGGCGACACCTTTGCCCCCTCCGCCGTCGAGAGAGACCAGAAAACCCTCGAAGACTTCATCGGACGCGACGGCTACGTGGACGCCCGCGTTCGCGTCATTCGCCGCCCCAACCTCACCACCGGCGCCATCGACCTCGAATACCAATACAACGAAGGCGACAAATTCTTCGTCGAATCCATCCGCCTCGAAGGCAACACCAAGACCAAGAGCGTCGTCATCCTCCGCGAACTCGCCCTCGGGCCCGGCGAGGTTTTCAACACCGTGCGCATGAACACCTCCAAATTGCGCCTCGAAAACACCCGCTTCTTCGAAGAGGTGAACGTCAGCCCCGAGAGCACCAACCTCCCCGGCCGCCGCAACCTCAAGATCGCCGTCCGCGAAGGCCGCACCGGCAATCTCACCTTCGGCGCCGGCTTCAGCTCGCTCGAACGCGCCGTCGTCTTCGCCGAGGTCAGCCAATCCAATTTCGACCTCTTCAACCGCAAGAGCCTCTTCCAGGGCGACGGCCAAAAGTTCCGCCTCCGCCTCCAGCTCGGCTCCCGCTCCAGCGAAGCGATCATCAGCTTCGAGGAACCCTGGTTCCTCGAACGCGAACTCGCCGTCGGCTTCTCCCTCTACCGCACCTCCTCCGACTTCTTCAGCAACCTCTACGCCGAGACCCGCACCGGCGCGGAAATCTACCTCCGCAAACGTCTCTTCGAACTCGTCGAAGGCCGCATCGGCTACACCTTCGAGATCGTTGACATCGACGACGTGGACGCCGTCAACGCCCCCTTCCTCGTCCCCGAAGAAGGCGAACGCACCGTCTCCAAGGTCACCTTCAAGCTCCTCCGCGACACCCGCGACCGCCTCTTCAACACCACCCGCGGCAACCGCGCCGAGATCACCACCGAACTCGCCGGCGGACCCTTCGGTGGCGAGACCGACTACTACCGCCTCGAATTCCGCGGCGCCCAATACTACCGCACCTTCGAGACCCTCGAACAAGTCGTGTCCTTCATCGGCCGCGTCGGCGTCATCGACGCCTATGGCGACAGCAACCGCGTTCCCTACTTCGACCGTATGTTCCTCGGCGGCCCCAGCACCCTGCGCGGCTTCGAATTCCGCTCCGTAGGCCCCACCGACGGCACCGCGGCCGCCAACCCCATCGGCGGCAGCACCTACGCCATGGGCAGCATCGAATACACCTTCGAGGTCGTAAACCCCCTCCGCTTCGCCATCTTCTACGACGTCGGCTTCGTCAACATCGACGCCTACGATTTCGGTGTGGCGGACTACAACGACAACTTCGGCTTCGGCCTCCGCCTCATGGTCGGCGGCGCCCCCCTCAGCCTCGACTTCGGCATCCCCATCACCTCCTCGCCCACCAACGACGACGGCGTGCAGTTTAATTTTTCCTTCGGCACCCGCTTCTGATCTTGGTGTCTGTTCACCTGCCAAACTTTCTAGCTTAATCAAAATCTACCTAGTATGAAAAAACTCCTCACCTCCCTCCTTGCCTGCGTCGCTTTTGCCGCCGCCAGCACCTCCGCCATCGCCCAACCTGCGGTAAAAATCGCCATCGTCGATATGGCCAAGCTCCTCGACGACCACCATGAGACCCAGGAACAAAACGCCAAACTCAAGTCCGACGAAGCCCGCGCCAACGAAGAACTCGAAAAGCTGAACCAAGAAGGCAACGTCCTCGTCGAAGAACTCCGCGCCCTCGAGGAACGCGGCAAAAACCCCGCCTTGGCCGACGACGCTCGCGCCAAACTCGAGACCGATACCCGCGCCAAGATCGAAGAAATCCAGCGCAAACAGCAAGAGGTCCAATCCTTCCGCGGCAACACCCAGCGCTCCCTCCAGCAGCGCATCCAAAACTTCCGCAAGGTCCTCTTCGACCGCATCACCGTCACCGTCTCCGATATCGCCAAGCAAAAAGGCGCCACCCTCGTCATCGACAAGTCCGGCTTCACCCACATCGGCCTCAGCCCCATCGTTTACGCCGACCCCGCCTTCGACATCACCGCCGAGGTCCATGCCGAGATCAACAAGGGCCGCCCCGCCAACACCATCACCCGCAACCCCGCACCCGCCGCTCCCGCCCCTGCCGCCGATGCCGCCGATGACGGCCGCGTGACCTTCCCCGGCGCCCGCTAAAAATCGCCCGCGACAAACTCCTTCCCCGCTCCCGGCCCGATGCGCATCTCGCGCATCGGGCCTTTTTGTTTCCCAATTCGCCGCCGTTCCCGTCCAGTCTCCCCACGCCCTTTCCATGACTCTCTCCTCCAGCGCCGCCGACCTCATCGCCCTCCTCGCCCCCCGCGCCACCCGCGGCGCCACCACCGCGTCCATCGCCAACATCGCCGCGCTAAAAGACGCCCAACCCGGCGACCTCTCCTTCCTCGGCAACCCCAAATACAAAACCGAGGTCGCCCTCACCCAAGCCTCCATCGTCCTCCTCCCCGCCGACTTCGAGGGCGAACCCGCCCGCCCCGACCAACTCTGGCTCCTGGTCGAAAACCCCAGCGCCGCCCTCGCCACCCTCTGCGCCCGCGTCGAGGCCGCCCTCTGGCCCCGCCCCGCCCCCGGCATCCACCCCACCGCCGTCATCGCCCCCTCCGCGCAGATCGACCCCGCCGCCACCATCGGCCCGCTCTGCGTCATCGAGGCCGACGCCGTCGTCGGCCCGCGCACTGTTCTCCAAGCCCAGGCCTTCCTCGGCCGCGCCGCCCGCGTCGGCGCAGATTGCTGGTTCATGCCCGGCGTCCACCTCGCCACCGAAACCCACGTCGGCGACCGCGTTAAACTCCACGCCGGCGTCGTCCTCGGCTCCGACGGCTTCGGCTACGATTCCTCCTCCGGCAAACACGTTAAAATCCCCCAGGTCGGCCAGGTCCTCATCGCCGACGACGTCGAGATCGGCGCCAACACCACCATCGACCGCGCCCGCTTCAGCCGCACCTCCGTCGGCCAGGGCACCAAAATCGACAACCTCGTCATGATCGGCCACAACGTCGTCATCGGCCGCCACTGCATCATCTGCGCCCAGGTCGGCATCTCCGGCAGCACCACCCTCGAAGACTACGTTGTCCTCGGCGGCCAGGCCGGCGTCGCCGGCCACCTCACCATCGGCAAAGGCGCCAAGGCCGACGGCCAGACCGGCATCAACGCCAGCGTCGCCCCCGGCACTTTCTGGAAAGGCTCACCCTGCCTGCCCTACCAGCTCGAACAACGCATCAACGTCCTCCGCCAACGCCTGCCCGACCTCTTCCGCAAGGTGGACACCCTTGCCGCCGAACTCGCCGAGTTGAAAAAGGCTTCCTCTCCCTCCGCCTAGGCCGTCACCCTTCCGTTTCCTTTTTCACCACACCACGATGAGCGCTCCTCGCCTGAAGATATTCACCGGCAACTCCAATCGCCCCCTCGCCGAGGAGATTTGCAAACACGTCGGCGTCCCGCTCGGCGAGGCCACCGTCACCAGCTTCCCCGACGGCGAGTCCTTCGTGA
>DAIPIP010000120.1:0-9100 GCA_036770725.1 Opitutaceae bacterium | reverse complement strand
CGGCTGGCTGCTCGGCGCGATTGGCGGCGGTTGACGGGCTTTTTGCGAAGAATTCGAGCACATGGGTAATGTTTTCGTAACCCTCGGCTTCGAGCTGATCTTCAACCTTTTTAATCGCGGTGGCCAATTCGGCGCTCAGGCCGACATCAAGACCGCGAATTTCGTTGGTGTCCTTGGAAACCACATAGTAGGCGGCTTCATTACGGTCGGCCAAATGATAGAGGCTGGTGCCGTTGTGGAAGAAGGAGCGGCGAACGAGACCGATGTCCTCGAAAGCGCCCAAGCAGCGGTAAACCGTCACCAAGTCGCACGAACGGATCTTCAGCTCGGCGTGGATTTGTTCGATGCTGACAGGGTGGCTGTGCCCGATCAGGGTTTTGATAATAGCGATACGTGGTTGGGTGATGCGGAGGCCGACCTCGCGCAGACGAGCGCAGGCGACTTCAAGGCGCGAAACGGAATCGTTTGCGGAGGCAACACCGCCTTGTAGCGGATGATTGGTTTGTGTGGAAGAAATCATGGATTTGGTCTTTTTCTTTAGGGGTTCTAGCAAGGTGCTGTTACAAATTTGAAACACAAATCGCAAACGCATGATGATTTTGGGTATTATTACCCAAGGTTAACTCCCCAAGTGGTTTCCCCGGCGAGAGGTTCTTTATAAGCCGCCGACGCCGGTTTGTCGCGTATTGTCACAGATGCTGATTGCTGAGTTGCGCGATGTGCTTCGCTTCGTCTTGTTCCCTTCCGGATGCCTGAACTCGATTTCAACGCCATCGTCAGCCTGATCCTCAAAGAGGATGCTCGATTCGACCGACTGGCCTATGGTTTTGTGCGCGACGGCTTGGAGCATGCGGTGAAGGAACTCAAAAAACGGGACGCTGATCGTGCGCGCGTTTCCAAGCATGTAAGCGGTCGCGAACTCTCGGAGGGTTTACGCGTCTATGCACTGGAGCAGTTTGGTCCGATGACGCTCATGGTGCTCAACACCTGGGGCCTGCGCGGCACGGCGGACTTCGGCGAGATCGTTTATAATCTCATCGAGTATAATGTTTTCAGCAGGACGGAGTCCGACCGACGGGAGGACTTCCAAGACGTCTTTGACTTCGAGGTCGCGTTCACCCGGCCCTTCGTGCCCGTCTCGCGCCGCCTGCCGATGCAGAGCCTGGCGGAAGCCGAATAAGGAGACGGATTCGTCTTTGTCATCGGGCGTTCGACGCGCACGGTAACAGACCAATGCCTTCCTTGCTCACCCCCGCCGATCGTCGCCTTCTCGAACGCCTCTGGGCCCAGCCCGTTCATCGCACCGAACTCGAAAACGGTCTCGTTTTACTCGTTCAACCGGACGACGCCGCGCCGGTGGTATCGGTCCAAGTGTGGGTCAAAACCGGCAGTCAGCACGAGGGCGCGCTTTTGGGCGCGGGGTTGTCGCACTACTTGGAGCATCTTCTGTTCAAGGGGACGGAACATCGCGCCGGTCGCGCGATCACGGCGACGGTCCAGGCGCATGGAGGACAGATCAACGCCTACACCACCTACGACCGCACCGTCTATTACATCGATTTGCCCGCGCCGCATGTTGAGGTGGCGCTCGATTTGCTGGCCGACATGACCCTGCGCAGCACGCTGCCCGCCGACGAGGTCGCGCGCGAACGCGACGTCATCCTGCGCGAAATCGCGATGGGCGAGGACGACCATGATCGCCGCCACTGGGACGCGCTCGCGCGCACCGTCTTTAAACAACATCCGCTGCGCGAGCCGGTAATCGGCCATCGTGACGTGTTCTCGGCCGTCACCCGCGACGAGTTGCTCGCCTACTACCGGGAACGCTACGCGCCCAACAATCTCGTGGTGGTGATCGCGGGCGACATCTCCGCCGAGGCCGCGCGCGCGGGGGTGGAGAAACACTTCGGCGCGGCTCCGCGCCGCCGCCTGGCCCCGGTGTATCAACCTTCTGAATACGCGCAACTCGCGCCCCGGGTGCGGCGCGAGACCGCCGACGTGGAGCAGTCGCGCGGGGCGGTCGCCTGGCCCTCGGTCGCGTTGACCCATTCCGACGCGCCGCTGCTCGACTTGCTGGCGGTCGTGATCGGGCACGGCGACAGCTCGCCGCTCTGGCGCCGTCTGCGCGAGAACAAGCGGCTGGTCCACTCCATCGACGCGCACCACTGGTCGCCCGGCGAGGCGGGGTTGTTCGCGATTTTCTTCACCTCCGATCCGGATAAACGCGAGGCGGCCGAGCGCGAGATCCGCGCGGAGTTGACCCGCATCGCGGCGCGCGGGTTCAAGTCCGCCGAGCTGGCGCGGGCGGTGCGTCAGCTCGTGGTCGGGGAGATCGGCGGGCGCAAGACGACGTCGCGCCGCGCGGCGCGACTCGGCTCGGCGGAAGTGGTGGCGGGCGACCTCGATTTTAGTCGAAATTGGTTCGCGCGCGTGGCGTCCGCCACGCCGGCCGAGTTGCGCCGCGTTTTGCGCGAATGGCTCGCGCCGGAGCGAGAGAACACCGTCTCGCTGGATCCCAAGCCGGCCGCCGCCGCGACGAGCGCGGCCGCGCCGGCGGTTTCGCGCGCGACGGACTGGAGTCTGCAAACCCTGGCCAACGGCGTGCGCCTTTTGCTGCGGCGCGATGAGCGCCAGCCCAACCTGCACCTGCAGCTGATCTGCGAGGGCGGACCCTTGCGCGAGACGCCGGGCAAGCGCGGCGCGAGCGCCTTGCTTGCCACGATGTTGACGAAGGACACCGCGAAGCGCGACGCGGCCGGGGTCGCGGAGGCGATCGAGGCGGTGGGCGGGAGTTTTTCGCCGATGTCGGGGAACAACACGCTGGGGCTCGCGTTGGAGGTGTTGCCCGGCGACGCCGCGCTCGCGGTGGAGTTGTTGCGCGATGCGGTGCTCACGCCCGCCTTTGCGGCGCGCACCTTCGCGGTGGAGCGCGACGCGGAACTAGCACAGTTGAAGCAGGACGAGGACGACGTGGTGAGCGCGGGGCACCGGCTGGCGCGCAAAAAGTTTTTCGGGGAGCATCCCTTCGCGCTCGACGCGCATGGCGACCCCGAGGGGGTGGCGGCGTTGAAGCCGGCCGATCTGCGCGCGCTTTGGCGGAAGCTGGCGGTGGGCGGCAATGTCGTGGTGGCGGTGGCGGGCGATTTCGAGGAGAAGAAGTTGGTGCCCGCGTTGACCAGGTGGCTCGCCAAACTGCCCTCGGGCGGGGCGCCCGCGAAACCGGCGGCCCATGTTCCGGCGGCGGCGGCGGAGCATGTGCAGGCGCGCGAGTGTCAGCAGGCGCTGGTGTTTGACGCGTTTCCCGGACCGGGGGCGTTGCATGCCGACGACACGACGGCGGCGGTGTTGCACGAGATTTTGAGCGGCATGGCGGCGAAGCTTTTCGAGCGCGTGCGCGAGGACAAGGGACTGGCCTATTTCGTGAGCGCGAGCCGGGTGGTGGGCGTGGAGGACGGCATGTTTTACCTCTACGCGGGCACGCAGCCCGGCAAGGAGCAGGAGGTTCTGGCGGAATTCGACGCGGAGCTGGAGCGAATCGCGGCGGGGCGCGTGGAGAAGGCGGAGCTGGCGAGCGCGATCACGCGGTTGCAGGCCTCGCGCCGCATGCGCCTGCAAACCAACGCGGCGCGGGCGGGGGAGGCGGCGGTGCGCACGCTGCTGGGTTTGCCGTTGGAGACTTTCGCGGAGTGGGACGCGCGTCTGGCGGCGGTGAAAACGGCCGATCTGAAACGCTTCGCGCGCGCGTGGCTCGCGCGCGGGCGGCGTCAGCGTTTGGTGGTGCGCCCGAAGTGAAACCGGCGCAACGCGGCCGCGTCTCCTGTTTTTATATGAAAACCACCCTGTCGCTCCTGTTTCGTGTCTCTCTGGCTTGCGGGTTGTCGGTCTGCGCCTCCGGTCTGCGCGGGGAGGAAAAACCGGCGGCCGAGCCGGTGCCGCCCTCGATTCTCAAGCGTTATGATCGCAACAAGGACGGCGTGCTCGACGAGGGGGAACGCGCCAAATACGAGGCGGACAAAGCCGCCGCGCGCGAGCGCCACCGGAAGGAACGCGCGGAGATGTTGGAACGATTTGATACCAACAAGGACGGGCGAATCAGCGAGGAGGAGCGGGCGGCGGCGAAGCTCGCGATGGAGCGCACGCGCACCGAGCTGGAGGGCGAGCGGATGAAGGAGCGCGCCGCGAAGGCGGAGCAGGAGGCGAAAGAAACGGCCGCGAAGGAGGCGGAAAAAATGAAGGAGTCGGAGGCGAAGCCCGCCGAGCCGTCCGGCGGCGACGCCATGATGATGGAGTGAGCGGGCGCGCTTCCGCGCGGCCGTGGCGGGGCGATCAGGCGGAGGCGGGTTCGACGTGGACGGAAACGTGGGTGATGGCGAGCCCGGCGCCTACGAGGCGGTCTTGGACGTCGTGGGCGAGGGCGTGGCCCTGGCGGACGGTGAGGTCGGGATCGACGCGAATCTGGATGTCCACGATGACGGCGAGGCCGCTGCGGCGGACGTGGCATTTATCTAGCCCGCGCACGCCGGGCACGGTGGCGGCGAGTTCGCGGACCCGGGTTTGCAGGCCGGCGGGGGCGGCGGTGTCCATGACCTCGTCGAGAGCCTTGCGGAGGATGATGAGGCCGTTGAAGGCGATGACGACGCAGGCGGCGAGGGCGGCCCAGTCGTCGGCCGAGGCGTAGGCGGGGCCGGCGAAGACGGCGATGGCTATGCCGATGAAGGCGGCGGCGGAGGTGAGGGCGTCGGCGGCGTGGTGCCAGGCCTCGGCGCCGAGGGCGGTGCCGCCGCTCTCGGCGCCGGCGCGGGCCATGCGGCGGGAGAGTATCCATTTAACCACTACAATGAAAACCAGGAGCGGCAGGGTGCCCCAGTGGGGGGCGTCGTGCGGGTGGCGAATCTCCTGCACGGCGTGGATGCCGATCCAGCCGGCGGCCACGAAGATCGCGAGGGCGACGGCGAGGGCGGCGAGGGGCTCGGCTTTGCCGTGGCCGTAGGGGTGGTCGGCGTCGGGCGGTTTGGCGGCGACGCGGAAGCCGGCCCAGACGAGGAGGGATGAGACGACGTCGAGCAGGGACTCGATGCCGTCGGCGATGAGGGCGTAGGTGTTGCCGAGGACGCCGCCGGCGAATTTGAGGACGGCGAGGCCAAGGTTTAGCGCCACGCCGCGCAGGACCAGCCGCGCGCCGTCCTCGGCGCGGGTGCGCGCGAGGGCGTGGGGGTCGGTGGTGGGCGCGGAGCGGGGCATGGCGAGGGGCGGGGAGGGAGTGGGGAAACAAGGGAGTGAGGGAACGAGGGTGGAAGGGGAAGGAGGGATTGCGCGGGCGGGGAGGAGGGGCGAGGGTGGGGATATGGAAAAATATCCGGCGGTGAATGTGTTGGGCGGGCCGCTGAAGGCTTGCGGGATGAGGCCGCGCACGGGGTTTTTTCGCGACGGGTTTTGCCATACCTGCGCGGAGGACGGGGGGTGTCACACGGTGTGCGTGGAGGTGAGCGCGGAGTTTTTGGCGTGGCAGGCGGCGGCGGGCAACGACCTGAGCACGCCGAGGCCGGAGTATGATTTTCCGGGATTAAAGCCGGGTGATCGCTGGTGCGTGTGCGCGAGTCGCTGGCGCGAGGCGGTGGAGGCTGGGGTGCCCGCGCCGGTGGCGCTGGGGGCGACGCATGGGCGGACCCTGGAGTTGGTGCCGCTGGCGCTGTTGCAGGCGCACGCGACGGGGTGACGAAGCGCAGGCTCTCAGTTCTCGCGTTCGAGGAAGCCGCGGACGAGGGCGTAGAGTTCGGGGCTTTCGAGGAGGAAGGAATCGTGGCCCAGGTCGGTGGAGAGTTCGGCGTAGCTGGCGCGTTTGCCGGCGCGTTGCAGGGCGAGGACGATTTCGCGGTTTTGGTCGGGGGGGAAGAGCCAGTCGCTGGTGAAGCCGACGACCAGGGTGTCGGCCTTGACCGGGGCGAATGCGTTTTCCAGGGACCCGCCGTAGGAGGCGGCGAGGTCGAAGCGATCGATGGCGCGGGTGATGAAGAGATAGGTGTTGGCGTCGAAACGATTGATGAAGCTCTGGCCCTGGTAGCGGAGGTAGCTTTGCACCTCGAACTCGACCTCGAAGGCGGAGGCGGGTTTGGGGACGGGAGGGGAGTCGGCGGGGACGAGTTGGAGATCGGCGTTGGCGGGGACGGCGGCGCGGGCGAAGGCGGCGCGGACCTCGCGGCGGCCGAATTTGCGGTCCATGGAGGCGTCGGAGAGGTAGGTGATGTGGGCCATCATGCGGGCGATGGCGAGGCCGACGCGGGGGCCGCCGCCGCGGGGGTAGTCTCCTTGGTTCCACTCGGGGTCCTGGAGAATGGCCTGGCGGCCGACCTCGTTGAAGGCGATGGCCTGGGCGCCCTCGCGGGCGGTGGTGGCCATGGCGAGAATTTTGTCGCAGAAATCTGGATACTCGATGGCGAGTTGGATGGCTTGCATGCCGCCCATGGAGCCGCCGACGACGCCGCGAAGTTTTTTGACGCCGAGGTGGTCGAGGAGGCGTTTCTGGGCGCGGACCATGTCGCGGATGGTGACGGCGGGGAAGTGGATGCCATAGGGGCGGCCGGTGATGGGGTTGCGGGAAAGGGGGCCGGTGGAGCCTTGGCAGCCGCCGAGGACGTTGGCGCAGACGACGTAGTGGCGGTTGGTGTCGAGGGCTTTGCCGGGGCCGATGAGGTTGTTCCACCAGCCGGGTTTGCGGTCGGAGAGGGAGTGGATGCCGGCGCAGTGGTGGTCGCCGGAGAGGGCGTGGCAGACGAGAACGGCGTTGGTGCCGGAGGGGTTTAGGCGGCCGTAGGTTTCGTAGCGGAGGGTGAAACCGGGGAGAGTGGCCCCGTCGTCGCAGGCGAAGGGTTCGTTGGAGGTGAAGTCGTGGGGTTCGACGAGGCCGACCTCACCGGGCTCGGCGAGGGTGGCGGCGGAGGGGTGGTCGTCATCAAGGGCGGCGTCGTTCATGGAGCTGAGGTCGAGGATAGGCGCAAGAAGGCGCAAAAGGCGCAAAAAGATAATGAAGGGGGGGGCGGCGCGGGGGCGGGGGTCGTGCGCCGAGGAGACTTGGGGCGTTATCGCGACGCAGGCGGAGGAAGGTGGCCCCGGGCGTCGGCGTCGGGGAAGGGGGTGAGGTTGGTGGTGACGATGGCGTAATCGGCGTGGCGATCCACGAGGGCGGAGAAGATCCAGGCGTGCCAGGTGCCGTCGGTTTTTTCCCAGACGATCATGGTCCAATGGTATTGGCCGCCGTCGGAACCGAGGCGGGCTTCGGTGCGGGAGGCGGGCGGGTGGAAGCGGTCGGTGTCGAGCGCGGCGATGGCGGCGGCGTAGGCGCGATCTTGGTTGCCGGTTTCCCAGAGGACCCAGGGCAAAAAGAGCGCGAAGACGAGGCTGACGAACGCGAGTCCGAGGAGGACGGGTTTGCGCCAGTTGGTGTTCACCGCCCAATACACGCCGTGGCCGGTGGGCGGCGGGGCGTGGGTGGCGAACTCGTTCATCATGCGGGCGGTGCGGCAGGGAAGGCTGTTTGTCGCAACCTTCGGGGGTCTGCGCCAAGGTCAATCGGCGGTGATGCGGTGGGGGTGGCGGTATTCGTGGCGGCAGGCGGCGAGGAGTTCGGACTCGGCTTCGAGCCAGATTTCGAGGTCTCGATTTTGGGGATAGCCCGACGCAAGCCAGATTTCCCGCGCGCGAGCGGCGATACGTTCGCGGGTGGGCTCGGTGGCCTCGGCGTCGGCCGGGGCGAGGAACGGCGACAGGGTATTCATGTGGGTGGGGATTACGGTGAAAAGCATGCGCGCCAGGCGGCGGGCACACGACGCGAATCCCCGGGACGGGGCTTTGTATAAGGAAAATGGATACAGGCCGGCAAACGCGTGAAAAAATCAGGCGAGGCGGCGGCGCAGGAAGGCGACGGAGAGGCCGAGGAATTGGTGGGCGAGTTCGGGGTCGTGGCGCGGGCCTTCGTCGCGGAGGAAGGCGTGGGCGGCGTTGACCTCGTGCCAGTTGAAGGCGACGCCGGCGGCCTGGAGCGCGGCGTGAATTTTGAGACGTCCTTCGAGGGGGACGTGGGGATCTTGGCGGCCCCAGACGAAGAGGGTTTCGCCGCGGATATCGGCGAGGCGGGCGAGGGTGTCGTCGTGTTTGCCTTCGCCGAGGGCGCCGGTGTGGACGTCGGTGGCGTAGAAGCAGACGGCGGCGGCGCAGGCGGGTTGGAGGGCGGCGCGGAGAGCGAGGTGGCCGCCGAGGCAGACGCCGAAGGAGCCGGCGCGGCCGTTGCCCTCGGGGTGGTCGCGGAGCCAGGCGAAGGCGGCGGCGGCGTCCGTATCGTGGGCGGAGACGGGTTTGGTGTATTTGAGCCGATTTCCCTCATCGGCGCCGGGTTGGTCGTAGGGGAGGACGGTGTCGGCGGGCAGGAATTCGTGGTAAACCTCGGGCACGAGCACGCGGAGGCCGTGGCCGGCGAAGAAGGCGGCGAGGCGGCGGATGGGCGCGGTGATTTGGAAGATCTCGGAGTAGAGAACGAGGCCCGGGTAGCGACCGGGCGCGGCCGGAGCGAACAAGGCGCAACGCATGGGGCCGGTGAGGGTGGGGAGGTCGAGGGTCTCGGTTTCGCGCAGGGTCATGGTGGCGGCGAGTGGAGAAGCGACGCGGGGGCGAGGCGATAAAAAGTAAAGGCAGGGCGTGACCGCCGGGCGCGCCGACCCGGAGACGGTTGACCACCGTCATGAACCTAAAAACCGCAAATAGATAACCGCCAAGTTTCGCTAGGCCGTGTCTTGTAAATAAACCGGGCCATCGCGGGCGCTCTGCGAGTGAAGCGAGAAAAGGCGCTGGGCCTGCGTTGCCCTCGGCGGCACGGGCCTCTGGCCCGCCTCCGCCTCGGTCGCCTTGGCCGAGCGTTTTTTCTCGCTCACGCTGGCCCGGTTTATTTTAAAAACACGGCCTAAGATACGCCAAGTCAGAAAATAAAGAATTCGTTCTGAATGAAATCATCTTCACCCCGCAGGTAAAAGCCCGGCCGGGATCATTAGACGGTTCCTCGCTGTTTCCGGTGGATGGAGCGGAAGAGAGTGAACCGCTAATGTGGCGAGCC
>DAIPIP010000119.1:0-9105 GCA_036770725.1 Opitutaceae bacterium | reverse complement strand
CCGCCACCTTCTTCGTCTTCATCCCTGGGTCAGGATGTATAGGGGCCTGTCTGTCGGGCGGGGCGCGGGGCTTGACAGCGTTTTGCCTGCTTCGCTTACTGCTCGATTCTATCACAGTTCACTTTCCAAAAAGTGGGCCTTTCGGCCCGCTTTTTTTTTCCCCACAACACTCGATTCCACATGAGCCAAGAAATCCTCGCCGTCCTAGAATATATGGAGAAGGAACGGGGCATCGCGCGCGCCGACATGATCGCCGCGATCGTAAATGCCATCAAGGCAGCTGCCCTAAAGGGAGTTAACTCCGGCCAAGAACTCAAAATCGAGATCAGCCCAAAAAACGGCCAGCTAAAGGCTTGGGCGGTTTTGCGTGTAGTGGATTCGGTGAGCGATCCGAAGCTCGAGATTCATGTTGAGAAGGCTCAGGCTATTCAGCCCGGGGTGCAAATCGGCGATGTGGTCGAGAAGGAAGTTAATCCCTCCGAGCTCGGTCGTATCGCCGCTCAGACCGCCCGTCAGGCGGTGATGCAGAAGCTGCGTCAGTTCGAGAAGGACCGTATTTACGACGACTACAAGGACAGCGTTGGCAACATCGTCACCGGCACGGTGCGCCGCCGTGAGCGTAACGATATTTACATCGATCTCGGCAAATCCGAGGCCGTGTTGCCCGCTCGCGAACAAGTCCCCGGTGAAGAGTATCAACCCGGTGATCGCATCCGCGCCTTGTTGCTGGCGATCGAGAGCACGCCGCGCGGACCCGAGCTTGTGCTCACCCGCGGCAGCCCGAAGTTTGTGCGCCGCCTGTTCGAGGTCGAGGTCGGCGAGATCGCCGATGGCACGGTCAAGATCGAGGCGTTTGCCCGCGAGCCGGGTTACCGCACGAAGATCGCTGTCACCAGCACCGACCCCAAGGTTGATCCGGTCGGAGCCTGCGTCGGCGCCCGCGGTGCCCGCGTGAAGACTATCGTGCGCGAACTCAATGGCGAGAAGGTCGATATCATCAACTGGTTCACCGATCCGAAGCAGATGGTGCTCGAAGCGATGAAGCCGGCCGTTCCTCGCGACATCGTGATCGACGAACGTTCCAAGCGCATTCTCCTCCGCGTCGCGACCGACGATCTTGCCATCGCCATCGGCAAGAAGGGTCAAAACGCGCGCCTCACTTCGCGCCTGATCGGCTGGCGTATCGACATCGAGGAGCACAAAACCGAGGTCGTTGATCCGCGCACGCAGGCGATCCAGTCCCTTGTTGACGCCTTCGAGCTCGACGCCGGCATGGCCGAGCGACTCGTCGCGGTCGGCATCAACTCGCCCGCCGCCTTCGAGGGAGTCGATGCCGAGACGCTGGTCGAGACCGGCTTCACCGCCGAGGAAGCCGCCGCCATCATGCAAAACGTCGGTGGTGCCTGAGTCCGCCGTCTTTTTTGCGATCTGAATTTATAAACAACCTGTCCGCTTAATTACACCTGCCGCCGCCTGACCGAATGAGTATCCGCATCCACGAACTAGCCAAACGCCACAACATGGAGGGCAAGGAAATGCTGTCCTTGCTCAAGGAACTCAATTTTGTCGCCGCCGACACGAAGTCGGTCTCCAGCACCGTCAGTAAAATCTACGAAGAGGAGTTTGAGAAATATATGACGGAGAATGCCGCTGCCGAGGCCCCGGCTTCGGAGGACACTGATTCCGCCCCTGCAGAGGACTCAACGCCCAAGATCCCGACGGTGAAGTCGGCTGAGGATGTCATACGCGAACGCGCCGAAGCCGCTGCCCGCGCCGCCGGTGAAGACTTACCCGCCGCCGAGGACGCCGCTGAGACCCTGGCTCCGGTTGCTCCTGCGCCCGTCTCTGCTCCTCGCGCCGCGTCCGCGCCGGTGAGCGCGCCCCGTCCTGTTTCGGTGCCTCCGGCCACGCCGGCCCCGGTTTCCCGTCCCCCTTCTGTCAGCGCACCGGTGAGCGCGCCTCGCGCCGCACCCGCCTTGCCCACGCCCGGTCTGCGTCCGCCGTCCGCGCCCGCGCCTTTGCGTTCGCCCATCGCGGCTCCGGCCCCGGTCGCGCCCTCGCCCGTGTCCGCGCCGCCGTCTCCGGTTATTTCCGCGCCGCCGCGCCCGCCCGCGCCTCCCGCCCCCGCTACCGCCGGCGCGCCCCGCGCCCTCCCGGCCATGCCGCCGGCCCCTCCCCGGCCCCCCGCATTTGTCGCCCCCGCTCCGGTCGCTTCCGCCGCCACCATCACGGAGGAAGACGGTGTAAAGATCATCCACCTCAAGCCGCCGATCATCGTGCGCGATTTCGCGACCACGCTCGGCATGAAGCCGTTCAAGCTCATCTCCGAGCTGATGGAGGCGGGCATTTTTGCTTCGATCAACCAGTCCATCGATGAGGCGGTCGCCGCCAAAGTCGCCGAGAAACACGGCTTCTTGCTGGAGATCAAACATCGCGGCGAGGCCGTCGTTCCCCAGGTTTCCAAAAAGGAACAGGAACAAAAGCAGGCCAAAAAAGCCGCCGAGGATGAAGAGAAGAATCTCACCGAGCGCCCTCCCGTGGTCTGTATTCTGGGTCACGTTGACCACGGCAAAACCTCCCTGCTCGACGCCATCCGCAAAGCCAATGTCGCCGGCGGCGAGGCGGGCGGTATCACCCAGCATATCGGCGCCTACCAGATCGAGCACAACGGTCGCAAGATCACCTTCCTCGACACCCCCGGTCACGCCGCTTTCAACAAGATGCGCGCCCGCGGCGCTTCCTGCACCGACGTCGCGATTCTCGTGGTCGCGGCCGACGACGGGTTCATGCCCCAGACCGACGAAGCGTTGAAGCACGCCCAGAGCGCCGCCGTCACCACCATGGTCGCCGTCAACAAGATGGACGTGAAGGGCGCCAACCTTGAGCGCGTGAAGCAGCAGATGCAGGAGCGCAACATCGCACCCGAAGACTGGGGAGGCGAGACCGTTACCGTGCCTGTTTCCGCGATCAAGGGCACCGGCCTCTCCGACCTGCTCGACATGATCATTCTTCAGGCCGACGTGCTTGAGTTGAAGGCCAACCCGAAGGCCGAGGCCTCCGGCGTCGTCATCGAATCCCAGGTCGATATCGGTCGCGGACCGCTCGCCACTCTCCTCGTGCAACGCGGCACGCTCAAGGTCGGCGACGCCGTCGTGTGCGGTGCGCAGTGGTGCAAGGTGCGCGCCATGTTCAACGACAAGGGCGAGAACATCAAACAGGCCGAACCCTCCTATCCCGTTCGCGTCATCGGCTGGTCCGGCGCGCCCGACAGCGGCGCCCAGTTCAAGGTCGTGAAAAACGCCCGCGAAGCCGAAAACCTCGCCGAAGAGGCGCAGATGCTCATCAAGAAGGTCGCGACCACCGCCGCCGCCGCGCCGAAGAACGTCTCCGTTGACCAGCTCTTCGCCGACATCGCCGCCAACTCGGCGAAGGTGCTCAAACTCATCATCAAGACCGACGTCTTCGGTTCCACCGAGGCCGTGCGTCACGTGCTCGATGGCATAAAGAGCGCCAAGGTCTCGGTCGAGGTCGTGTCCACCGACGTGGGCCTCGTGACCAAGAACGACGTGCTCATGGCCGGCACCGGCGGCGCCGTCGTCATCGGTTTCAACACCAAGCTCGAGCCCGGCGTCACCCCGCTGGCCAAGCACCATGGCGTGCGCATCGAAACCTTTGGCATCATCTACGAACTCGCCGACAAGGTGAAGGAGATGATGGCCGATCTGCTCGAGCCCGACCTCAAGGAGGTCAAACTCGGCGCCGCCGAAGTCCGCGCCACCTTTCCGCTGGCCAAGGGCTTCGTCGCCGGCTGTCTCGTCACCGAAGGCAAGATCACCCGCAACGCCAACGCCCGCCTCCGTCGCAAAAAAGACATCGTGGCCGAGGGCAAGATCGACACCCTCAAACGCTTCAAGGACGACGCCAATGAAGTGCGTGCCGGCCTCGAGTGCGGCATCAAACTCGGCGACTTCAACGGTTACGATGTCGGCGACGTCATCGAGGTTTACGAAATCCAAAAAGTCCGCGCCTCGCTCTAAAACCGAGCTGCGTCCGCGACTCCTCTTCCTGTCTTCCGCTCCGCCATGGCCTCCACTCGCGTCCTACGTGTAAACGAGCTTATCCAGCGCGAGATGAGCAATCTCCTGCGCCGGAAATACAACGCCGACGCCGCCCCTATCACCATCACCGCCGTGCAATGCACGCCGGACGTGCGCGAAGCCAAGGTGTTTGTCTCCATCACGGGCGATGACGAGCAGACCGCCGACCGCATGAAGTGGCTGCGCAAGCACAACAAGGAGCTGCGCTTCGCCCTCGGCGACATCATCATCCTGAAACACATGCCGGTCTTCACCTTCGAACTCGACGAGGTGACCGACCGCGGCAACCGCATCCTCGGCCTGCTCGACGAAATCGCCGAGAAGGAAAAAAAGCCCGCTCCGCCCGCAGCCTCGTGAGTTTGTTGTATCCACAACTCCACGACACCTTCGCCCGTCTGCTCGCCGCCTGCGCCGGACGCCGGATCGTGGTAATCGGGCACGCCCGGCCCGACGGCGATTGCATCGGCTCGCAGGTGGCCGTGGCCCGCCTGCTCCGCGCCCGCGGCGTGGACGCCGTCTGCTGCAACCCGGACCCCGTGCCGCGCCGCCTGGAATTTCTACTCGGCGACATGCCCTTTGTTTCGCTCGAAACCGCGCTCGCCGAACAACGCGCCGCGATCTTCACCGATTGCGCCGACCGCAACCGCGCCTCCGTCCGCTTCGCCGAGGCTTTCCCCGCGCCGCTCGGCAACATCGACCATCATTTGTCGAATCCCGCCTTCGCCGAGTTCAATCTCATCGACACGCCCAGCGCCGCCACCGCCGAGATTCTCGCCGGCCTCATCCAGGACGCGGGGCTCGCGCTCGATCCGGTGATCGCTATGGCGCTTTTCGCCGGCATCGCCACCGACACCGGCCAGTTTCGCTTCGCCGCCACCACCGAGCGCACCTTCCGCCTCGCCGCCGAACTCGTGGCCGCCGGCGCCGACCCCGCGCGCATGGGCTTGCAGCTCTACGAGCGCGAGACCTTCGGCAAGATGCAGCTCCTGCAACGCTTCCTGGCCTCGCTCGAAACCTGCGCCGACGGCCGCGTGTGCATTGGCCTCCTGCCCGACGGCATCTACGAGGAAACCGGCACCGGCATCGAGGACACCGAGGGCCTGGTGGACTACGCCCGCTCCATCGAAGGCGTGGAAATCGGCGCGCTCGTCGAGCTGCGCCAAGGCGCGATCAAGGGCAGCCTGCGCGCGAAAGACAGCGCCTACCGCGTCGATCTCATCGCGGCCAAATTCGGCGGCGGCGGCCACGCCTGCGCCGCCGGCCTCAACGTGAAGGGCGAGACCCTCGAAACCTTTTTGCCCCGCCTTCGCGCCGCGCTCGTCGAGCAGGTCGAGGCCGTGGCCGCCTCCCGCCGATGATCCGCGCCGCACTTCAGGAATTCGACGGCGTGCTGCTGATCGACAAGCCCACCGACCACACCTCGCACGACGTCGTGGCCCGCATCCGCGGCATCCTGCGCATGAAGCGCGTGGGCCATGCCGGCACCCTTGATCCGATGGCCACGGGTTTGCTCGTCGTGTTGCTCGGCAAGGCGACCAAGCTTTCCCAGTATCTCATGAGCGTGGACAAGTGCTACACCGGCTCGGTGAAGCTCGGCCAAATCACCAATACCCAGGACGCCGAGGGCGAGGTTCTGGAGACGCGTCCGGTGCCGGAGCTGAGCGAGGAGCAGGTGCGCGCCGCGCTGCGCGGCATGGTGGGTGACCAGTATCAGATCCCGCCCATGTTTTCCGCGATCAAGATCAAGGGCCAGCCGCTCTACAAGGCGGCCCGCGCCGGCGAAGAGGTGGAACGCGAGCCGCGCTTCATTCGCGTGAAACGCTTCGAACTCACGCGCTGGGCCGCGCCCGACACGCTTGATTTTTCGGTGGACTGCACGAAGGGCACCTACGTGCGCACGCTCGCGCACGACCTTGGCCAGAAGCTCGGTTGCGGCGCGCACCTGAGCGCGTTGCGCCGCATCTCGTCCGGCGCGTTGAACGTGGATCGCGCGGTGACTCTGGAGGCCTTGCAAAAGATGACGCCCGCCGAAGTGCAGGCGGTTTTGATCCCTGGCTATGAAGCCGCGCCCTCGGTGGCGCTGGGCTGAGTTCTGTGTTTTCTTAAGCAACTTTCGATCTCGGTGGACAAGGTCTTCAATAGTCTGGCTCCCGCCGCTTCGCTCGCGGATAAACGCCCCTTGCATTTGGCCATCGGGATGTTCGACGGCGTGCATCTCGGGCATCAGGCGGTGATCAAGGCGGCGGTGCAATCGGCGCGCCGCAGCGGCGGCGCGGCGGCGGTGCTGACCTTTGACCCGCATCCGAGCCGGCTCTTTCGTCCCGATGAGCCGGTGCGGCTCATCATGGATCGCGAACGCCGGGTCTCGGCCTTGTTAGCGCTGGGCGTGGCGGCGGTGATCGTGCAGCCCTTCGACGCGGCGTTTGCGGGCATAGAGGCGGAGGGCTTGCTGCCACATTTGCGCGCCAGTTTGCCGAGCCTGCACACGGTTTACGTCGGCGAAAACTGGCGCTTCGGCAAAGGTCGGCGCGGCGACGTGGCGATGCTTGTGGCGGAGGCGAAAAAGCTCGGCCTGCACGTGGTGAGCGCGCCGCGCATCAACGGCGACGGCGAACCGATCAGCAGCACGCGTATCCGGATTTTACTTACAGAGGGCCGCATGGACGCGGCGAATGTTTTACTCGGCTCGGCCTACGCGAGCGATGGCGTGGTGCGGCCGGGACGGCAGCTCGGGCGGACGATTGGTTTTCCCACCTTGAACCTGCCGTGGGAGCCGGACCTGCGGCCGCGCCTGGGCGTGTATGTGGTGTCGGTGGAGCGCCTGGGTGGCGGTGCATCGGCGCGGCCGCTTCGAGCGGTGGCGAATTACGGGGTGAGGCCCACGGTGGAGCAGGGGAGCGAGCCGACTCCGCAGCTGGAGGTTCACATGTTGGAGGAGTGTCCGTTTGACACGGGGGACAATCTACGCGTGGAGTGGCTGGTGTTTGTGAGGCCGGAGCAGCGCTTTGACGGAGTGGACGCCTTGCGCGCGCAGATCGCGAAGGACCGCGAGGCGGCGTTGCGTTGGTTTGGATGCTGAAGGCGATTTGAGGTGAAAAACACCCTTGCGCTTTGAGGTGCGGGCGGGCTTTTCTTCCCGCCCACTTTTGGAGAGGTGGCTGAGTGGTCGAAAGCAGCGCTTTGCTAAAGCGCCGTAGGTGTAACAGCCTACCGGGGGTTCGAATCCCCCCCTCTCCGCCATACTTCGCCCTGCGGGCTTCGTATGGCACGGCCCTGGCAAGCGGGAGTGAGTAGTGGGGGATGAGAACCCGGGTTCGACGGAGTGAAGCGAAGCGAAACGGAGATGGGCCGCGCATAGCGCGCCGCGAAGCGGTGGCCGGAACGGACAGCCAATCCCCCCCCTCTCCGCCATACTTCGCCGTGCGGGCTACGTATGGCGCGGCCCTGGCGAGCGGAGGGCTTTGGGAGATTTGGATGATGACAGGTTTGGACGGAACGGGGTGATGGTTGGCATCGCCCTCCGTAGCCCGGAGGGCGAAGGCGGGCATGGCCTCGCTCGTCGCGCCCTGAATCTGCTGCGCCATTTGAGAGGTCAGATACAAGAAGCGTGCAGATTTTCACCTTATGCAGGAGGTGATTCATTTGTTAAAAACCAGCGAATTACCTATCCATATAACCTAACCTATGTTTGCGTGTCCGGTGATGCTTCGCCTCATCCACTCCGCAGATTGGCAACTGGGAGCACGATTTGCCCAGTTCGGGTCAGCGGCGGAGCGTCTCCGAGCGGCCCGCCTCACCACTCTTGGCAATACCCTGGCACTGGCGATTAAGCACGAGGCCGATGCCTTTCTCATCGCGGGTGATCTCTTCGAGGACAACCAGGTGGACGATACCCTCGTCGCATCCGCGATGGATCTTTTCCGCGCCCACCCCTCGCTCCCTATCTATATCCTGCCGGGTAATCACGATCCCTTCACCGGCCCCGATTCCATCTGGCAGCGCAAGGCATTCCAAAACGCCCCCGCCAACGTCCACGTCCTCCGCGAGGCCGGTGTCACCGACCTTGGCGGCAATGCCTACCTCGTGGCGTCACCGCTTCATCAAAAGCTCTCCACCACCGACCCGAGCCTGAAACTCGTCGAACTCGCCTCCGACCTCCCCGGCGACTCCATCAAGATCGGTCTCACCCACGGTGCTCTCGCCATTGAGGCGAAGCATCAGCCCAACGATTTCCCCATCGCGCTCAACGCCGCGACGCGCGCCCGCCTCGACTACCTCGCCATCGGCCACTGGCACAACTGGCTGCCTGACACCGACGGCGGTCGCATCGTCATGCCCGGCACCCCCGAGCCCGACCGCTTCGTCAACGACACCAGCGGCCACGTCGCCCTCGTCGAGATCACCGGCCCCGGACAACCGCCCCGCGTGCAAGCGCTCTCCGTCGCCACACTTACCTGGCGCACGCTCACCTTCGACTTCGCCTCCGCCGAGTCCTCCCGTGCCAGTCTCTCCTCCGCCCTCGGCGAACTCACTCCCGCCGCCGCCCGCACCGTCCTCCGCGTCACCCTCACCGGTATCGCTTCACCTGCCGCCCTCGCCGAAATCCGTGCGTGGCTCACGCCCGCGCTCGCACCCTTCCTTGTCGGCCAGCTCCGAGACGAAACCCGCGTCGCCCTCACCACCGCCGAACTCGCCGATCTTCAGGCCCGCCATCCCATCCTCGCCCAAGTCCTCGCCGACATCGACCGCCTCGAAACCTTCGCCACCGGCACAGCGCCCGAGCGCGCATCTGAAATCTCAAATCTGAAATTTCAAATTGGCGACGCCCCCGCCGCCCCCGCGCCCCTCACGCTCGCCGAAGCCAATGCCCTCCTCGCCCCCGCCAAGATCGACCTCGCCAGCCTCACGCCCGAACTCCTCGCCCAGCTCCGCCAGACGATTTTCCAAACCCTCCAGGAGGTCGCCCGATGATCCTCCACGCCATCGAGCTCACCTACGTCGGCCGCTT
>DAIPIP010000118.1:0-9174 GCA_036770725.1 Opitutaceae bacterium | reverse complement strand
CGCGGTGAAAAACTCGGCATCGTCGGCCGCAACGGCTGCGGCAAAAGCACCCTCCTCCGGCTCCTCGCCGGTATCATCACCCCCGACGAGGGCGAGATCCGCTACGCGCGGCCCGACCTCCACGTCCAACTCCTCGCCCTCGGCGTCGGCTACGAGGGCAACCTCTCCGGCGCCGACAACGCCATCCTCAGCGGACTCTTCATGGGGAAAACCCGCCGCTACATGCAGGGCAAACTCGACGAGATCCGCGAATTCTCCGAACTCGGCGACGCCTTCGAGCGCCCGGTCAACACCTACTCCTCGGGCATGAACTCCCGCCTCGGCTTCTCCATCGCCCTCCAGACCGACCCCGACGTCTTCCTCATCGACGAGGTCCTCGGCGTCGGCGACCACGCCTTCCTGCTCAAATCCCAGGCCGCCATCCGCAACAAATTCCGCGACGACACCACCGTCATCCTCATCTCCCACGAGGCCAGGGTCGTCTCCGATGTCTGCCAGCGCGCGGTCTGGATGCACAAGGGCGACATCCTCGCCGAGGGCGCTCCCGAAACGGTGTGCAAACTCTACGAGGAACGCACCCGCCGCCCCGCCGCCTGAAATCCGTCGGCATGCACTACGACTTCGCCTTCACCTACTGCTCCTCCATCGGCCCCGACGCCGACGAGGTCGGAGCCACCGTGCGACGCCTGTTGCTCGCCCAAGCCCGCGCCGGCCGCCGCTGCGTCGCCTTCGTCGGTCACGCCCCCGAGCCGGGCTTCTCCGCCGACTGCCCCCACCCGGTCGAGATCGTGCTCGTTCGATCCGAAGCCGACCCGCTCGCCGTGAACATGGGCGGCGTTGAGCTCAACCACACGCGAGCTCTCGACCTCGCGCTGAGCGCCTTTCTTCGCGATCACTTGATCGACCGCATCGAGTTCCCCGATCACGCCGCCGAGGGGTTTTATTTTCTGCAACGCAATCTCGTCCACCGCCTCGTCCCGCAGACGTTTGTTCGCCTTCACGGCCCTCTCTTTCTTGAAAACGAAGCCTCGGGTCGCCGCCGCTGCGACCTCCACCACGCCCTCGTTTACGCCGCCGAACTCGGGTCTATCGGCTCCGCCGACTTTCTCCTTTGTCCCGACGCACCCGATTCCAAAGCGGCTGAATCGCCAGACATCTTCGCCGCCTTCCCTCCCGCCGTGACCGGTCGCCTTCGATCCCGCCTTGTCCCTGACTACCCCGCCCCGTCCGCACCCGCCTCCAGCCTCCCGACCGCGCCCGAGCGCCTTTCCTTCGTCGTCCCCCACCTCGATCACGCCGACACCCTCGTCGAACTCCTCGCCAAACTGGATGTATCCCCCCACCGCGCCCGCATCGACGTCATCGTCGTGGACGATGGTTCGCCGCCCGACACCCTTAGGCATCTAAAAAACCTGAGCCAATCCGCGCCCGGTTTCACGTTGCTCTCCACTCCCCGACCGCGCTCCGGACCCTTCGCCGCCCGCCTCCTCGGCCTCAAGGCCACCACCACCGCGCGCGTGGCTTTCGCCGACGCCGACGATCTCCCGGATCCGGACGCCTACATCCGCTATGCCGACGCCCTCGCCCGCGAGCCCGCACTCGATGTGATCATCCCCGCAATGCGCTGCTTCGGAAGCGAAAACCAGGATTGGTTGCCCCTGCCCCACGCGCCGTTCACCGCTTTCTTTTCGAGCTTTGCGCACAGCGCCATCATCGGGCGACGCGAAGCCCTGCTCGCCGCGTTCGCCCACGCCGCGCCGGCCACTGAAAACATCGCCCACGCCGAAGACTGCATCGTCGCCCTGTCCCTCCTGTTTGGCGGCGCGCGCATCGCCACCCTTGCCGAATGCGCCTACCACTACCGCCGCTCGGGCGTCTCCAGCAGATCGCAAACAAACGCTCACCGCCTTGAGCAAAGTCGTGTCGCCCGTGAACGCCATGTGGATCGCTGCCTGGCCGAAGCTCTCGCCGCCGGCCGCCTCACCCCGCTTGATCTTCGCCTGATCCGCGAGACCGCCCTCTCCCTTCATCCCACCCACAGCGCCCTCCATCTTCATTCGCGGCGAAACCACGTGCCCTGGCACACCCACCTCTATCGGGCATGGCGCTCCATCCTGGGCGATCCGCGCTACCGCGCCTGAACCAACGCGACCCATGCCGCGCCCGCGCCTTCTCTTCCTGACTCCTCACCTCCCCGACCCCGAGGGCTCCGGCAGCTCCCGCCGCGCCGCGTCCACCTTCGACGCCCTTTCAAACAACCACGACGCGATCCTCTTCCACCTCTCGCCCAACTCCACCCCCGGCCCCGCGCCCGGCCTTGCCCTGCCCTATCTCCACGCCAACGGCCTCCTCCGCCGCTGACGACGCCGCCTCGCCCGTCGCCGGCCCGCGCTCTTCGCCACTCTCTTCACCGCGCCCGACTGGGCCGATCACACCGCCGCCCGGCTCCGCCACGCCACCGCGCTCGCCTCCGCCGCTGGCCCTTTCGCCACCATCCACGCATTTAGATTCTACACTGCTCCCTACGCCCTCGCCATCGCACGGGATCAGCGCCGGGCCCCCGCCCTCCACCTTGATCTCGACGACATCGAATCCGTCACCCGCGCTCGCATCGCCTCCGTGCGCGAACACACGGGCGAACAACTCTCCGCCCGCCTCGAACACGCAAACGCCCGCGCCTACGCACGCCTCGAACGCCGTTTCCTCCCTCTCTTCGACCGCATCTACGCCGCGTCATCTCTCGACTCCGCCCGCCTCCGCCACCCATCCGTGCGCGTCCTCCCCAACACCGTCCCCATTCCCGAAGCCCCCCTCCCGCCGCCCGCCCCCGCGCCCCTCCGTATCCTGTTCATCGGCACCCTCGGCTACGCGCCCAACCGGGACGCCGTCCGCTGGTTCCTCACTCATATCCTGCCCGCCCTCCGCGCCGCCCACCCGTGCGAGTTCATCGTGGCCGGTCGCAACACGCCACCCTCCCTCCGCGCTCTCATCGACTCCACCCCGGGCACCACGTTTCTTGGTCCCGTCCAACTCGCCGCCTGCGCCTACCACGACGCCCATTTCGTTGTCGCCCCCCTTCGCGCCGGCGGCGGCACCCGCCTCAAAATCCTTGAAGCCTTCGCCCTCGGCCGACCCGTTGTCGCCACCCCGCTCGCCGCCGAAGGCCTTGAAATGACCCCCGGCTTGCACGCCCTTGTCGCCGAATCCGCCGCCGATTTCATCGCCGCCTGCGCCAGGCTCGCCGCCGACCCGGCCTTGCGCTCCACCATCGCCCGCCAGGCCCGCGCCTGGGTCTCCGACCATCACTCCTTCGCCTCCCTCTCTGCGCCCCTGGCCTGATCCCACCGGCCGCGTCCCTCGCCAGCCGCCACTCGTTCCCTGCGTTACGCCCCGCGCCGTCACAACAGACCGCCAACCCGGTCTCCTCTGCGGAGGAAAAACACGCTTGCCCTTGCCTCGCTACTTTAGCCCCTAGAACCACAGACTTTCCGCACAGGGAAACACCCCGGTCACCTCCACCCTTCATCGCATCCCGGTTCACGTGAACATTCTCTTCGTCTGTTACACCGACTTCCGGGCCAACAGCCTGAACCACATCGCTCCCTTCGCGCGCGGCCTCTCCCGCCTCGGCCACTCTTGCGCCGTCGCCATCCCCGCCAAACCCGAAACCATTTCCGCCATCCCCGCCCCCGCCTTCATCCCCGTCCTCTACGCCGAAGCCCTCGCCCGGCCCGCGCTTTTCCCCGACGGACGCCCCGCCGACCTCATCCACGCCTGGACCCCGCGCTGGCACGTTGCCGACTTCGTCCTAGCCTACCAACGCCTCCTCCCCCGCCCCGCCCGCCTCGTCGTCCACATGGAAGACAACGAGGAACACCTCGCCGCTTGCATCGCCAAGCGCCCCTTCGCCGAACTGCGCGAACTCCCCCCCGAAGCCTGGGCACCCCTCTGCGCCAGCCAGCTCATCCACCCCCGCCGCCACCGCTTTTTCCTTCACGCCGCCGACGCCGTCACCCACATCACCCCCGCCCTCGTCGAGTTCATCCCCCCCGCCAGCCCCGCCCGCCTGCTCCGCCCGGCGCTCGACGAGGTCTTTTTTCGTATCGAAAAATCCGATACAGCGCTGCGCAAACGCCTCTCCATCCCCGCAGACGCCCGCCTCGTCGTCTATTCCGGCGGCGTAAACCAGATCAACGCTCCCGAGATCCGCGATCTCTACGCCGCCGTCGCCTTCCTCGACCAACCCGGCCAGCCCGTGCGCCTCGTCCGCTGTGGGCCCTGCCCCTCTTGGTTCACCGATGGCCTCCGCCCCCGAGAACGCGCCGTCGCCATAGATCTCGGCTACGTGGACCGCACCCTCATCGCCCCGCTCCTCGGCCTCGCCGACGTGCTCGTCCAACCCGGCCGCCCCGGCCCCTTCAACGACTACCGCCTGCCCTCCAAACTCGCCGAGTTCCTCGCCTCCGGAAAACCCGTCGTCATGCCCGCCACCAACATCGCCGCCGAGCTTCAGGACGGCCGCGATGCGCTCTTTCTCCGCGATGGCTCGCCGCAAGAAATAGCCACCCGCTGTCGCGAAATTTTCGCCTCCCCCGATCTCGCGCACCGCCTAGGCCACGCCGCCCGCGCCGCCGCCCGCCGCCTCTTCGACCACGAGAGCCAATGCGCCCTCCTTGCCGGACTTTACGCCGAAACTCTCGCCCGTCCCGCTTCCGCCAACTGGGTCGCCTTCGCCGCACCCGACGCCGACGAACGCGCCCTCTTCCTCACCGCCCCTGCCGACCCCGACCTCGCCTCCACCCTCCGCTGGCTGGCCGCCCAACCCCACCCCCCGCGTCTCTGCCTTCCGCCGCCTACCTCCCGGCTACCCCGCTGGCTTTCCACCCTCCTCCGCCGCCGACCGTGAAAATCGTTCTCTCCAATTACCATTATCGCAACGGTCACGCGGGCGGAGGCCACCTTCACATCGAGGCCTTCATCCGCCAGGCGATCAACCTCGGGCATCAACTTTACTCCCTGCCCGCCTGCGCACACCCCGACGTGCGCACCATCCACCCGCACCTCCCCGGCCAATGGCTGCACCTCCATAACGCCGACCTGCACTACGTCCGGGTCCAAGACATCTATCCCCGCCACAAAATCTCCCGCTGGTTCATCCCGCCCCTTCGTCGCCTTACCCCCCGCCCCCTGCTCATCTGGGAATTCAACACCATCCCCGAACAAGGCCTTTGCGAACGCGCCACCCCCGCCGATGTCGCCCGCCAAAAGGCCGCCTTTGCCCGCGCCGCCCCGCACTGTGATCTCGCCATCTGCGTCAGCCAAGCCATCAGCGACTACGCCCGCTCGGAATTCGGTATCCACCGAACCCTCGTGATTCCAAACGGCGGCGACCTGCGCCCCATCCGCCCCGCCCCCGCCGACCACGCCTTCAACGTCCTCTGGGCCGGATCCGCTCACATAAGCTGGCATGCCTTCGACCTGTTGTTCGACGCCGCCCGCCTTCTTGCGGCCCGCCCCGCCTCGCGCCCTGTCCGCTTTCACCTCTACGGCGCAGGCACCGAACGAATCCCCAATCCTCCCGCCAACGTCCTCCTCCACGGCCCCGTCGAACACGCCGTCATCGACGCCGCCTGCGCCAACATGCACGCCGCCCTCTGCCTCTACAAACCCGGCCCCGGCGACTACAGCTCCCCGCTCAAATTTTACGACGGCCTCGGCGTCGGCCTGCCCGTCATCACCACCCCGCAGCCTCAGATGGACGACGTGCAAAACGAGCTCGGATCACCCGATCTCATCGTCACGGACCGCCACCCCGAAACCCTCGCCCGCATCCTGTGCGAACTCGCCGACGACGAGCCCCGCCGCCTTCGCCACGCCGCCGCCGCCCGCCACGCCGCCGCCGCCCGCTACAACTGGCCCGCGCTCATGACGGAACTTTTCTCCCGCCTCTCCGAATTCACCGCCACCGCCAAAAACGCGAAATAGAGAAATATCGTCACGATATCCAACATATGGATACGCATGACGAATTTCAGCGTCAGGTGAAACCCGACACCCAACAGGATGGTGAAAAACAAGGTCCGCCGAAACCATAGCCCCACCGCCAGCCAATACTCCACCAACACCGTCCCCACCGCCAGCCACGCCACCGGCACCGACCACGCGCCGACGCGCAAAAAGCCCTCCGTCAAATCCACCAAAAAATTAGGCAGCCGCGACAAATCCTCCAACACCCGGCCCGACAAAAACTCCGGCGTCGTTTTGTAGGGCGCGTTGACCCCGTAAATCACCGAAAGCTGAAACTGCAGAAGACGCAGTGGCCAAACCGGCCCGGTCGGCTCCATACCGCCCCGACCCGCGCCCACACGCCATACCGGCGCCGACGGAAGCAAGCTCACGCACACCAGACAAAACACCAGGATCTGCCTGCTCTGCACCCCGTGCACCAGAAACCCGTGCGGCAACAACATCAACGCCAGCGCCAACCCCACCACCCGGTGCCGCCACCCCAGCGTAAACGCCACGATGCCCGCCCACATCAACGCCTGATACCCCGGATGCAGGAAAAACAGCTCAAACACATCATGCCGCCACTGGCTGTTGCCCAACATTCCCGCATAGCGCTGCCGCGCATCCGGCTTATACGTCCACGCCAGCAACAACCTGAAACCGATCCGCAGCCACGTGCACGCCCGCGCGTCCGCTGCGGCAAACAACCACGCCGACGCCTTCATCGCCCCGCCTCCATCGCAGCGGTCAACGCCGGCGGTGCCATCGGCGCAGGCGGCGATTTATAGTAAACCGCCAACCGCGACGCATTCGCCAATAGCAGCCACAAAAGGCCGCAAAACAACAACCCGTCGGCCACCCGAGACCCCGTCACGGTGACTCGCCCGTTCGTTCGTCCTTTGGCTTCGATCAAAAGATCGGCCCCGTCGCAGTTTTCCCATTTCCCTCCGACGGCGAGCGCAGCCACCGCCCCCACCACGACGCCGGATTCAACTTCGGCTTGTGCAACAGCCACCGCAACCGACTAGCCATCCTCGGCCGCGCCTCCGGATCCGCTATCGCCCAGGCCTCGGCCGCCCGTGCCGCGAAAAAACGGTGCGCCTCCAGCCGTGTGCACGGGGCCAGGTTTTCCGGCTTCAATAAAGTCGGGTTCGTGTTGATCTCAAACACTTGTATCCGTTTTTCCACTACAGCGTAGTCGATCCGGCCGTAGTCGATTCCGAAGCGCTCAAAAATCACTTCGGTATCCGCCCGGCCATCCGCCCCGCACAGATAGGCCTGCTCTTCCTCCAGCCACTTCGCCGCCTTGAAACGCTCCGTGTCCGGCGTCTTCAGCACCCAATCCTCCGCGAACAACACGTGCTTGCGCACAAAGAAATCCCCGAAGCGAAAAACCGAATATTTCCGGTAAATCCCATCCGTCCCCACATAGTTCAGAAATTCCACCACCAGCAGCGGGCCGTCCTTGCGAGCCCCCGACCGCAAACCCGCCAGCGCCGCCGCCACCTCCTCCGCGTCGCGCAGCAACGGCGTCAAAGGCCCCGCGTGCTCATGCTCGTCTCGCAAAAAAACCGGATACCGCAGATCCGCCGGCAACGCTCCGCCCGCCCGAAAAGCCCGGAAATCATTTACCCCATCCTTGGCCAGCGTCTCCAAGACCTCCAGCCGCCGCGCGGAACGCCCCGGATGATTCCACACCCGAAAACGCCCCGGCTCCGCCTTCAGTCGCGTATGCAGCCCCACCGCCGCCGACCTTTCTACGTCGTCCAGCAACTCCGTATCCGCAAAAACATACAAACCCGCCCGCAGATTCATAGCCGCCCATTCCACCAGCTCGTCATAGTGAACCCGCTCTATCCTCGCCCCGTGCTCCGCCGGCCAGATCGCCCGCAGATACGTGCGGATCGGCACCGCATTCCGTCGAAGACAAAGAAAATATATCATGCCAAATTCCCCTTTAGATTTTTCGCCCGATCAAACGTTTTGAATGCACCCTCACCCCCCCCGCTCCGCCTCCCACGCCAGCCGATACAAATCCGCGTAATACGGAAACCCGCCATACTGCTCCGCCAACTCCAGATACGTCGTCGCCTGCATTTTCGCCCCCAGATCCGACGTCACGTGGAAACAGTAGCCGCTCGCGTTCAGCTCCAACACGAAAAGCTTCCCGTCCGGCAACCGTCGCGCCACGTCCACCCCCATCAACGGAATCTCCGGAAACGCCGCCGCCGCCCGCTCCGCGAACGCGATCACCTCGTCGTCAAACGGATCGCTGAACTCGCACCCCGTTCCCGTCGAGACCACCGACACCCCCGACTTCGCGCGAAAATTCCCGTCCTCCGGCAGCTCCCGCCCCTCCACCTTCCTCCCCTCCACCCGCCACCGATAGATCGCCTTGCCAAACAACACCCCCACCCGGTGGCTCACCGGCTGCGGCCCCGTATAAATAAACTCCTGCACCAACGGCGCCGAACTCGTCTTGCTAAACTCCACGTAGATCGGGTCGCCCTTCACCCCCGCCGCCTTCTGCACCCGCACGCACGCCCCGCGCAGCCCCGCGTCCGGCTTCACCACCACATAGCGCCCGAACTCCCCCTCGCTCACCGTCTCTCCCGGCTTGAGCACCCGCCAACGCGGCACCGCCACGCCCACCCGCTCCAAACCCGCCATCTCCTCTGATTTCAGCATCCACCGCCCGCAACGCAGCTTCGCCCCTCGCCCGACCATCTCCGTCACCGGGTGCAGACCCACCACCCGCCTCGGCGCCAGCCAGGGCAACCAACGCGCCACCCTCCGCAACTCCCGCGTCCGCCACGCCCTCACCGCAAAACCCGGCGCGCGCAGCCGCAGCCACGAGGCCAACGGCTCCAGATCGCGCTCCACCAACTTCGCTTCTCCCGACACCAACGCCAACCCGCCCCGTCCCCACCCTTCCGACATCCGCTCCGCCGCCGCCCGCGGCGACCTCCACGCCCCCGCCTTCGGCAAAGCCTCGCCCTCCGCCACACCCAGCCCCGCCCGCAACGCCCCGCCCACCGCACGCCCCGCATCCGTCCCCGCCAGCTCCGGCTCCGCCCGCAACCACCGCAAAAAATCCAGCGCCGCCCAACGCACCTCCTCCCGCCCAAAC
Source organism: Opitutaceae bacterium (assembly GCA_036770725.1). Taxonomy (GTDB): domain Bacteria; phylum Verrucomicrobiota; class Verrucomicrobiia; order Opitutales; family Opitutaceae; genus IMCC26134_A. The sequence continues at coordinate 35 of DAIPIP010000118.1, read as the reverse complement.
GCCAACCCGCCCAACCCCTCCACGCTCGCGCCCGC
>DAIPIP010000117.1:0-9273 GCA_036770725.1 Opitutaceae bacterium | reverse complement strand
CCCTCGGCTGGTTTGCCCACTGCGGTTACAGTTTTATTTGAAATGCTCTAGCAGTGCCCGCATGTCCAAACTCAAGGAGCAGCTCCCTGCCATCGTCGTCACCGCGCTCGTCATGGGCGCCCTGCTCGGCGGCTACGCCTAATACGTTCACGCCAAGGTCCTCCCCGCGCAGCAGCGCGCCCTCGAGTCCGTCCGCCTCGCCCACGCCGCCGACCTCGAACGCTCCGCCGCCGAAACCCGCCGCGAAATCGCGTCCGTCAACCAGCTCCTGGGCGACGCCATCACCAACCGCTCCGGCGGCCTGTTCCTCAACGAAGAAGACGCCGCCGCCGCCCAAGCCGAACAAACCGCGCTCCTCGCCGCCGCCGTCGCGCAAAAACTCCAACCCTACAACCCCCTGCCCAAGACCCACGAGGAAGCCGCCGCGCTCGAGAGCGCCCAGATCGACCGCGTCTCCGGACGCCTCTCCGAACGCATCCAGCCCATCCTCGGCCAGATCGCCAGCGACCAGAACCTCACCCGCGAATCCCTCGACCGCTACGCCGGCCAGATCTCCAACGAGGTCTACACCGTCCTCGCCGGCGAACTCGCCCGCAACGAACGCCTCGGCACCCAAGTCCAGCTCACCCAAAGCCTCGCCCAGGAATCCGTCGCCCTCTCCTCCGAACTCACCGCCCTCTACCTCAGCTCCATCAAAGACGCCGGCGTCATCAACCGACTCCTCCTTCTCCCCGCCAACATCGTCCGCGACGCCGGCAACCTCAGCCTCCTCAACAACGAGGAACGCCGCGCCAAGGAAGCCGAACTCACCAAACGCCTGCGCGACATCCAGAACCGCCTCGACGCCGCCTGCACCGCCACCGACGCCACCATCGGCGCCAACCCCGCCGACACCACCGACACCGCGCCCCAAAACCAATCCGGCTCCCTCGTCGTCGAGCCCGTTAGCCTCGCCCCTGTCCGCATCGAGCCCGCGCGCCTCGCCCCCACTCGTCCGGAAACGGTAAATTAGTCGCGGGCCCCGGAAAATTCCGGCCCGTTTCCGTTGCCCGGAAACCCTCGCGCCTCGTCTTTTCTGGCCCGGCTTTCGGCCCTAAAACGCCGCGTAGTGACAATTTGGTTACGCCCCTTTCAGAGGGGAAACACCCCGCTCGATTCGCCCGCCCTTTTGGCAACCAAAAATCGCCAAAAAGTTATGCCCCAAACCACGGTGAATAACTTGTGGGAAACTTGCCCTTGAAAGCCCCCGACCCCTCCTCGTTACTCCCGACTCGCAATTTCACCGACCCGCTCGGACGTTCTTTCCCACGCCTCTCGTTAGCCCATCGAAATTCAGCACCTCTCCGAGCACAATCACATAGCCTTGTTCAGCAAAGGTTTAACTCATACTCATCCGGCTCGATTTTATCGACCGCCGCGATCCCCCCTTTTTTGCTCCAGACGCTCCCTCCGCTCGGCCATCAGAACGTGACGAAAGTGACATCCTTCGGTCCGGTGTGAATAAACCCACGCCCCACCAGCCCAACGATCACCGCTTCCATGCCCGCCGCCACCACCTCCGTCACCCTCTGGGAGTCCGCTAAGACGGATCTGCGCGACCTCTTCCCGGAGGACGTGTTCAAGCTGTGGTTCGACCCCGTCGTCTGCCTCGACTCCACCCCCGACCAGCTCACCCTCGGCGTGCCCAACGACTTCGCCGCGATCTGGATCAACGACAACTACCTCGACCTGATCCTCCAGCGCCTCCGCCTCACCGCCGGCCGCGAGATCAAGGTCGTCCTCCGCAAAACCGAATCCGCCGCCGCCGCCGCCGGCCTTACCGAGCCCGCTCGCGTCCGCGCCACCCCCACCCGCCGCGTCGCCCGCCCCGCCGAGGAACGCATCCCCGGCGGCAACGCCTCGCTCAACCTCCGCAACACCTTCGAGAACTTCGTCGTCGGCGATAACAACCAGATGGCCGCCGCCGCCTCCCGCGCCGTCTCCGACTCCCCCGGCCAGTCCTACAACCCCCTCTTCCTCTACGGCGAAACCGGCCTCGGCAAAACCCACCTCATGCACTCCATCGGGCACGCCATCCTCCAACGCCGCCCCGACGCCCGCATCGCCTACCTCTCCGCCGAAAAGTTCACCAACGAGTTCATCCAGGCCATCCAGGAAAACGCCCTCATCAAGTTCCGCCAACGCTACCGCCACGTGGACGTCCTTCTCATCGACGACATCCAGTTCCTCGCCGGCAAAGAGCGTTCCCAGGAAGAGTTTTTCCACACCTTCAACGACCTCCACGGCGCCGGAAAACAGATCGTCATCTCCAGCGACCGCCGCGCCTCCGAAATCGAGAAACTCGAAGCCCGCCTCGTCTCCCGCTTCGAGTGGGGACTGCCCGCCGATATCCAGCCGCCCGACTTCGAGACCCGCCTCGCCATTCTCCGCACCAAGGCCGCCGCCATGAAGTGCCAGCTGCCGCCTGATGTCGCCGCCTTCATCGCCCAGCACATCTCGCGCAACATCCGCCGCCTCGAAGGCGCCCTCATCAAGGTCGTCTCCTACAGCCAGCTCACCGGCAAACCCATCGACATCGCCGCCGCCGAACACCTCCTCAAGGACGTGCTCATGGAGCAGGCCCAAAACCAGCTCACCATCGAGGTCGTGCAGAAGAAAGTGGCCGACCACTTCCAGATCCGCCACAGCGACATGACCAGCAAACGTCGCCCCAACAACATCGCCATCCCCCGCCAGATCGCGATGTATATGGTTCGCAATCTCATCCCCAAACACTCCCTCCAAGAGATCGGCGACGCCTTCGGCGGCCGCGACCACGGCACCGTTATCCACGCCTGCAAAGCCGTGGACAACATGCTCACCAACGACGCCCACATGAAGGGCCAGATCGAGTTCCTCCGCGCCGCGTTAAGCCGCTAAGCCCAAGCAGGGGCGACTCTACTGTCGCCCATTTTCGCGGCCCGTCCCCGTGGCCCGTTTTTCTAGAAACGGGATTCCGCGCGCCTCGCCCCAACGCTCCCCCAACACGCCCCCGCGCCTACAACACCACCACTTCCCACCCCACCTCGCCCTCCACCCCGATCGTCAACCACGCAAAACTCCGCACGCTCGCCCGCGGCCGCGTGACGCACCCCGGATTCAACCAACGCACCCCGCGCGCGTCCGTCACGTCCGACGGCACATGCGTGTGACCGCTCAACACAAACTCCGCCCCCGCCGGCGCACGCCTCGGCGCGATATGTTCCAGATGGAAAATCCGCCCCCGACGTCCCAGCCGCCGCATCACCGGCCACGCCGGATGAAAATCATTGTTCCCCTGCACCACCGTCATCGGCCGCCCCAGCGCCTCGAATTCCACCAACGTCGCCGGATCGCACACATCGCCCAGATGCCAGAGTTCATCCGCCCCCGCCAATCGCCCCGGCAAATCCTCCGGAAACCGATCATGCGTATCCCCGAAAACCGCGATCCGCAGCGCACGCGCCCGCATGCCGCCCGCCGGCGCCGTCGAAGGATTCGTTTCCGGCTTCACCATAACACACCGCCACGATTCACCGCCGCCCCCGCCCGCATCAACGCAAGAATCCGCAAACTTCGCGCAAGACCGGGTAAGCATTTCGCCGCCCTTCTATGCTAATCTGTTCCCACGATTCGGCCGGGCCACCCGGCGAACCGCGTTCTTTGGTCGGAAGGCGCTGTCTTCAAAATAAGCCTATGCTACGTGAGAGGGAAACCACGCTCGGCCAAGGCGACCGAGGCGGAGGTGGCCCCGAGGGGCCATGCTACCGGGGTCAACACCGGCCCAGCTTGGTTTCCTTCTCACCCGCAGGGCGCGGCAAAGCATAGGCTTACTTTGAAGACAGCGCCGAAGTTAAAGTCGTATAATGGTCGCCGCCGGGCTTGGTCGCCCGGCGGCATTTTTATTTTCCCTTTACGCGAAACGCCGCCAGCTCGCAGGTGGCACGCGTTGACCCCAACGCGTAAACGCCCCGCCCCGCCAAAAAACATCGAGAACAACCCGCTCGCCCCACCCCCGCCCAAAAGCCCAAAACATCCCGCCCTCGCTGGAAAAAATCCGCTCCCCGCCTAGCCTGAAATTTATGCGTTTCCTCGTTCTCCCATCGTCGTTTCTGCGCGGCCTCGCCCTAGCCTCCGCGCTTAGCGCCACCGCCCTCCTCCACGCCCAAAACCCCGCCCCCGTTCCCGTCGTCCTCGCCGAAGCCCGCCTCGACCACGTCACCGAGGAACTTCCCCTCGCCGGCACCGTCACCGCCCGCCAGCAAGCCGCCCTCTCCCCCCGCGCCGCCGGGCTCGTCGCCACCGTCCACGTTGACGCCGGCGACCACGTCAAAACCGGCGACAAACTCGTCACCCTCGATTCCACCCTCGCCGCCCTCGCCGTCGAACGCACCCACGCCTCCCTCGCCGAATCCCGCGCCCTCCTTGCCGAAAGCCAACGCCTCCGCGACGAGTCCCGCCAACTCCTCGCCGACAACACCATCGCCACCACCGAGGCCAAAACCCGCGAAGCCGCCCTCGCCGTCGCCACCGCCGCCTCCTCCCGCCTCGAAGTCGAGGCCCGCGAAGCCGCCGAACTCCTCGGCCGCCACACCGTCATCGCCCCCTTCGACGGCGTCATCACCGCCAAGCTTACCGACGCCGGCGAATGGGTCGCCACCAGCACCCCCGTCCTCCGCCTCGTCACCATCGACCGCGACCGCGTGGACGTTCAGGTCCCCCAGGAACGCTTCGCCGAAATCGCCGCCGACACCCCCGTCAACATCCACCCCGACGCCCGCCCCGACGCCTCCCTCCCCGCCCGCGTCGCCGCCCGCGTCCCCGTAAGCGATCCTTCCGCCCGCTCCGCCCTCGTCCGTATCGAGCCCGTGGATACACAGGCCCGCCTCCTCCCCGGCAAATCCGCCCGCGTCGTCTTCCGCCTCCGCAGCTCAGCCCCCGTCCTTACCGTCCCGCGCGACGCCCTCGTCCGCCGCCCCGACGGCACCGTCAACGTCTGGATCGCCACCCGCTCCGCCGCCGACACCTGGACCGCCTCCCCCCGCCGCGTCGATCTCGGCCGCACCTTCTCCGAACTCGTCGAAATCCGCTCCGGCCTCGAACCCGGCCAACACGTCGTCGTCCGCGGCAACGAAACCCTCCGCGACGGCCAACCCGTCCGCCCCGTCGCCGCCACCGTCACCGCCTCCCCCACCTCCTGACGCCGCCGCGCCCCCGCCCCCCATGCTCGAAGCCCTCCTCCGCCGCGGCACCCTCCTCACCGTCACCATCCTCATCGTCTGCCTCTTCGGCGTGCTCGCGGCCTTCCGCGTCCCCGTGCAGATGATCCCCGACCTCGAGGTCCGCACCATCAGCGTGCAAACCTCCTGGCCCGGCGCCACGCCCCAGGACGTCGAGAAGGAAATCCTCATCGAACAAGAGGAATACCTGCGCGGCATCCCCAACCTCCGCCGCATGGTCTCCACCGCCTCCACCGGCTCGGCCAGCATCGAACTCGAATTCCCCTTCGGCACCGACATCAACGACGCCCTCGTGCGCGTGAACAACGCCCTCAGCCAGGTCCCCGCCTATCCCGAAAACGTGGACGAGCCCCGCCTCCTCACCAGTTCCTTTTCCAACAACGCCTTCCTCTACTTCCGCGTCTCCCCGCTCCCCGACAACCCGCGCCGGCTCGATATGACCGTCATGCGCGACTACGTGGACGACTACGTCCGCACCCGCCTCGAACGCGCCCCCGGCGTCTCCGAGGTCAACATCGGCGGCGGCGCCGAACGCCAGATCCAGATCCTCATCGACCCCGCCCGCCTCGCCGCCCGCGGCCTCACCCTCACCGAGGTCCGCGAAGCCGTCCGCGAGCGCAACCGCGACCTCTCCGGCGGCGACATCGACACCGGCAAACGCCGCTACCTCATCCGCACCGTCGGCCGCTTCGACACCCCCGCCGACCTCGGCCGCCTCATCGTCGCCTCCCGCGGCGACACCCTCGTCCGCCTCGACGACGTCGCCGAGATCCGCCTCCACCACGCCGAGGTCCGCGCCCGCTCCTTTTTTAACGGCGCGCCCGTCATCGGCCTCTCCATCAAACGCGAGACCGGCGCCAACGTCATCGAGGTCCGCTCCGCCGTTCTCGCCGCCGTCGTGGAAATCAACCGCGAACTCCTCAACCCCTCCGGCATGGCCATGTTTCTCTCCAACGACGACGTGCAATACGTCGAGGCCTCCGTCGCCAACGTCTGGACCAACCTCGCCATCGGCGCCGCCCTCGCCGCCGGCGTCATGTTCCTCTTTCTACGTTCCGTGCCCGTCACGCTCGTCGGCATCATCGGCATCCCCATCTGCACCATCGCCGCCTTCCTCGGCCTCTTCCTCGCCGGCCGCACCATCAACGTCATCTCCCTCGCCGGCGTCGCCTTCGCCATCGGCATGACCGTGGACAACACCATCGTCGTGCTCGAAGCCATCGAGATCGAACGCCGCCGCGGGCTCGCCCGCCTCGAAGCCGCCCTCGCCGGCGTGCGCCGCGTCTGGACCGCCGTCCTCGCCTCCACCCTCACCACCGTCCTCGTCTTCGTCCCCGTCCTCTTCGTCAAAGAGGAAGCCGGCCAACTCTACTCCGACATCGCCATCGCCATCTCCGCCTCGATCATCCTCTCCATGATCATCGCCGTCACTCTCGTGCCGGCCGCCACCGCCCGCCTCGCCTTCAAACCCCTCGCCAGCCCCGACGCCGACCCCGCGCCCGCCCCCTTCAAACCCCGCATCATCGCCGGCGTCCACTGGCTCCTCGCCACCTCCCGCCGCCGCCTCGCCTTCATCGCCGCCACGTTTGGCGTCACCGCCGCCTCCCTCTTCTTTCTCACCCCGCCCGCCAATACCTCCCCGAAGGCGAGGAGGCCAAAACCTTCTCCTCCATGATCGTCCCCCCCGGCTACAGCCTCGCCGCCATGGAGGAGATCGCCGCCCAGGTTCAGGAAAAATTCCTCCCGCACCTCGAAACCGAGCCCGAGGACTTCGCCTCCGGCCGCACCGACGTCCCCGCCCTCGCCACCTTCAGCCTCAACGTCAACCCCTGCTCCCTCCGCGTCATCGCCACCACCAAAAGCCCCGCGCAGATCAACGACCTCATGGACGTCATCACCGCCCACTTCCGGTCCTACCCCGGCATGCGCGCCTTCTCCTCCCGAGGCTCCATCATCTCCAGCAACGACGGCGGCACCCGCAGTGTAAACCTCGACATCTCCGGCCCCGACCTTCCCGAGATCTACGCCACCGCCCTCTCCGCCTTCCGCCGCGCCGACGAGGTCTTCACCAACCCCCAGATCGGCTCCTCCCCCTCCAACCTCGTGCTCGGCCAACCCCTCGTCGAACTCCGCCCCCGCTGGGAACGCGCCGCCGAACTCGGCTTCACGTCACACGAATTTGGATACGCCATCGCCGCCCTCGCCGACGGCGCCTACGTGGACGAGTTCTTCCTCGATGACGACAAGATCGACATCTTCCTCTACAGCCGCGACGTCACCGCCCGCCGCATGGGCACCCTCGGCGACCTCTCCCTCCACACCCCGCGCGGCGGCGTGCTCCCCGTCAGCGCCCTCGCCGACATCGTCGAGACCGTGGACACCGACGCCATCCGCCGCGTGGACGGACGCCGCACCGTCACCCTCAACATTGTCCCGCCCCGCTCCGTCGCCCTCGAGACTGCCGTCGAGCCCGTGCGCGCCGACGTCGTCGGCCACCTGCGCGACACCGGCGCCATCCCGCCCGCCGTCTCCGTAAACCTCTCCGGTGCCAGCGACCAGCTCAGCGCCACCCGCGAAGCCCTCGGCTCCAACTTCATCGTCTCCGTCGTCCTCAGCTTCCTTCTCCTCGTCGTCATCTTCACCCACTGGGGCTACCCGTTCCTCATCCTCGTCACCGTTCCCCTCGGCATCGCCGGCGGCATCATCGGCCTCTGGCTGCTCAACGTCGTCGGCGGCATCCTCCCCTGGATCGGCATCGCCCCCATCCGCCAGCCCTTCGACATGATCACCATGCTCGGCTTCCTCATCCTCCTCGGCACGGTCGTGAACAACCCCATCCTCATCGTCGAGGAAACCATCGCCAACCTCCGCACCGCCGGCGTCACCGTCGTGAAAGCCGTCGAGGAAGCCGTCGCCTCCCGCCTGCGCCCCATCATGATGTCCACCATCACCACCGTCTGCGGCCTCGCCCCGCTCGTGCTTATCCCCGGCGCGGGCACCGAGCTTTACCGAGGCGTCGGTGCGATCGTCCTCTTCGGCCTGCTCTTCACCGCCGCCATCACCCTCACCTTCCTCCCCGCCCTCCGCGTCACCGTGCTCAGCTGGTGGTCCAGCCGCTTCTCCCGCAACGCGACCGCCCCCGAAAACGCGTAGGCAAACGCCCGCCATGCCCGCCCCCGCCCACGACGTGCTCTGCGTCGGCCTGCTCTGCGCCGACCTCGTCTTCTCCGTCCCGCACCACCCCGAGCCCGACGAAAAACTCCGCGCCACCGACCGACAACTCGCCCCCGGCGGCCCCGCCGCCGTCGCCGCCGCGCAAATCGCCCGCCTCAGTGGCCGCGCCGCCTTCGCCGGCCTCATCGGCGACGACCCCTTCGCCACCCTGCTCCGCACCGCCCTCGCCGCCGAAGGCATCGACACCTCCGCCCTGCTCTCCCTGCCCGAGCACCCCACCCCGCTCGCCGCCCTCCTCGTAAAACCCGACGCCACCCGCGCCGTCATCTCCCACCGCCCCGAACCCAGGCAAAGTGTAACCAAATTGGTTACACTCCCTCCCGCCCGCGTCCTCCTCGCCGACGGCCATCGCCCCGAATGGACCCCCGCCCTCGTCGCCCACGCCTGCGCCACCGCCACCCCCCTCGTGCTCGACGCCGGCTCCTGGTCGGACTCCATCCGCGAACTCGCCCCCCACGCCGACCACCTCGTCGCCTCCGAAGCCTGCGCCCGCGCCGCCCTTGCCGACCGCGACCCCGCCTCCGCCTCGCCCGCCGAACTCCGCGCCGCCCTTCTCGCCGCGCCCGACGCCACCGTCGTCGTCACCCTCGGCCCGCGCGGCCTCCTCTGGCAAACTCACGGCTCCCACGGCACCACGCCCGCCTTCCGTATCGACGCCGTGGATACAACCGGAGCGGGCGACGCCTTCCACGGCGCCTACGCCCTCGGCCTTGCCCGCAGCCTCCCCCTGCCAGACCGCCTCCGCCTCGCCTCCGCCGCCGGAGCCCTCGCCTGCACCCGC
>DAIPIP010000299.1:0-2056 GCA_036770725.1 Opitutaceae bacterium | reverse complement strand
CCCCTCCGCCCCCGCCGCGAAGCCCACGCCCGCCTCCGCACCCTCCTCCCCCGCCTCCAAACCCGCCCCACCGACGCCGACCTCCTCGCTTGGCAACAAGCCACCCGCGAACTCTTCGCCCTCGAAAGCGTCACCCCCTCGGCCACCGATTTGGCCAACCCCGTCTGGTCCGCCCTCTGGATCGAGACCGAACGCGCCCTCTACCGCCCCGCCACCGGCCTCTCCCCCGAATGGCACGCCACCGCCGCCGACGCCCTCCACCGCTCCACGCCCCCGCGCCGCTCCCCCCTCGCCGCCCTCCGCCCCGCCCACCTCCTCGCCCGCGCCGCCCTCTGGACGCTCCTCTTCCATTCGGCATTCGTCATTGGTCATTCGTCCTTCGCGGCGGAGCCGCGCGACGCCGCCACCCTCTACGCTCGCGCCGATTTCCCCGCCGCCGAAGCCGCCTGGCGAGCCGCCCTCGCCACCTCCCCGCGCGACGCCTCCCCCCGCCACAACCTAGCCCTCTCCCTCGCCCAACAAGGCCGTTGGGACGAAGCCGCCGCCCACGCCTACGCCGCCGCCCTCCTCGCTCCCACCGACCCAGCCCTCGACCGCCTCCTCGCCGCCACCCTCCCTCGCGCCACCTACGCCCCCCCCGAAATCCCCGCCCTCGCCCGCCGCCTCACCGTCCGCGACTGGCAACTCCTCGCCCTCGCCGCCGCCCTCGTCCTCCTCACCCTCGTCCCCACCGCCTACCTCCTCGCCCGCTTCCATCGCCCCTCCCGCCCCGGTCTGTTCGCATTGGTCATTGGTCATTCGTCATTGCTCATTTCAGCCGCAGTGCTGACTGCGGCCCTCCTCGCCCTCCGCGCCCACGGCCCCGCCATCGCGCCCGACGCCGTGCTTGTCTGGAAAAACGACACCCTCCGCGCCGTCCCCACCGAACTCGGCGAGCAAAAAGTCACCACCGACCTCCCCGCCGGCACCCTCGCCCGCGTGGACAAAGATTTCCTCGGCTGGCGTCGCCTCGTCCTCCGCGACGGCAACACCGGCTGGGTCCGCACCGAATCCCTCGTCGGTCTCTGGAATAATCCCTGATTTCCAACTTCGCCGCCGCCCGCTCCCCCGCTTTTCATCCCGCCCCCACCTCCAGCTCCCTCCGCCCATGATCCGCGTCTTCGTCTCCGGTTGCTACGACATCGTCCACGCCGGCCACATCCAATTCTTCCGCGAGGCCCGCGCCCTCGGCGCCCACCTCACCGTCAGCTTCGCATCCGCCGAAGTTCTCTGACTGCACAAACAACGCCGCAGCTCCCTCCCCGACGAACACATAGCGGCCCTCATCGCCGCCCTCGACTGCGTGGACGAAGTCGTCGTCGGCCGAGGCCACGAGGAAGGCATCGACTTCCGCGAAGACTTCCTCCGCCTCCGCCCCGACATCCTCGCCGTCACTGACGACGATAAATACACCCCCCTCAAACAAGCCCTCTGCGCCCAAGTCGGAGCCCGCTACGTCAAACTCCCCAAAACCCCGCCCCAGTTCGCCCCCATCTCCACCAGCGACATCGTGCGCTGGATCAAAGCCCCCCAGACCGCGCCCCTCCGCCTAGACTTCGCCGGCGGCTGGCTCGACGTCCCCCGCCACGCCCGCGCCGGCACCTTCATCGTCAACTGCGCCATCTCCCCCACCGTCTCCCTCCGCGACTGGCCCTACGAACGCAACGCCGGCCTCGGCGGCAGCGGAGCCTGGGCCCTCCTCAACGGCAAGAACGGCGTCGGCGCCGAACTCAACCTCGGCGTCGGCTGGCAAGACCCCGCCATCATCGCCGAGACCGGCCTCTGCGTCTGGAAAAGCGGCCCCCAACCCGACCTCGAAATCAAAACCTCCGGCGAAATGCTCCAAGGCCGCATGGCCATCTACTGGACCGGCTCGCCCCACGACACCCCCCGCAACGCCGACAACACCCGCGACTACGACGCCATCGCACGCGCCGGCGCCCTCGCCCGAAAAGCCGTCTGGCAAAACGACCCCGCCCTCCTCGCCGAAGCCGTCCGCATCACCTACGCCATGCAA
>DAIPIP010000116.1:0-9454 GCA_036770725.1 Opitutaceae bacterium | reverse complement strand
CGGCAAACTCTGGCGCGACGGCTTTCGCGCCTAAAACCTAACTTGGGGATAGATTCCCGCCAAAAGGCGATCCGGTCCGCGCCCGGCGTCCGCCCCTTTCCGCTCCCCCGCTCCGCCCACGCGCCTTTTCCATAACGTAACACGACACGCGCACGTTTCGAGCTACACTCCCCCACATGCGTTTCCTCAGTCTCGGTCTCCTCGGCGTTCTCCTCGCCCCCGCCGCCCTCCGAGCCCACGACTTCCCCCCCGAGCCCGACCCCCTCGTGCAACGCGTCGCCTTCGGCTCCTGCTCCTCCCCCTTCGACGAGAAGCCCGTCTGGCAATCCGTCGCCGCCACCGCCACCGACCTCTGGATATGGCTCGGCGACACCATCTACGCCGACTCCCCCCGCCCCGTAGCCGCCACCGCCGAGGCCCGAGCCCGCGAACCCGACGGCCACGAAATCGACCCAGGCTACCCGCTCTACGATCTCACCAGCTCCGCCCCCACCAAATCCGCCCCCACTACCCTCGAAGGCATGCAGGCCCGCAGCCCCGCGCGCCACGTCACCTTCTGGCAGGAGATCAACCGCCACCGCATCGGCGGTCGCCTGCCCTACAACCATTTCGGCCTGCTCGAAATCGCCTGGGACGCCCCCGAAGGCCCCCTGCTCACCCTCGGCCTCCGCCTCGACGACGGCACCGAAGTCCTCCGCCACCACATCCCTCTCTCCACTCTCCAACCCGCCCGCTAACCCGCAAAGCACCCACCCGCCATGTCCCTCTCCCGCCGCTCCTTCCTCTCCACCGCCGCCCTCGGCGCCCTCGCCGCCGGCCTGCCCCTCCGCTCCGCCGCCGCCAACCGCCCCTCCAACTCCGCCGCCGCCCGCGAACCCGGTCGCGCCCGCAACCTCATCCTCGTCGTCTCCGACGGCATGAGCGCCGGCGCCCTCGCCACCGCCGAGCAATTCCGCCGCCGCCGCGACGGTCGCGGCACCGCATGGATCGACCTCTACCGCGACGCCTCCATCCGTAAGGGATTAATGGATACAGCCTCCGCCTCCTCCCTCGTCACCGACTCCGCCGCCGCCGCCTCCGCCTGGGGCGGCGGCCTGCGCGTCAACAACGGCGCCCTCAACATCGGCCCCGCCGGCGAGCGCCCCGTCCCCCTCTTCGCCCTCGCCCGCGCCGAGGGCCGCGCCGCCGGCCTCGTCTCCACCGCCACCATCACCCACGCCACCCCTGCCGGCTTCGCCATCAACACGCCCAAACGCAACGAGGAGACCCTCATCGCCGACCTCTACGCCAAGACCGGCCTCGACCTCTTCCTTGGCGGCGGCAACCGCTTCTTCGACCCCGCCCTACGCCCCGACAAACACGATGCCTACGCCGCCTTCCGCGCGGCCGGCTACCACGTCGCCCGCGACCGCGCCGCCCTAGCCTCCGCCCCCGCCGGCCGCCTCCTCGGCGTCTTCGCCGACGGACACATGCCCTACGCCCTCGACCACGCCGCCGACCCCGCCCTCGTCGCCTCCGCCCCCACCCTCGCGCAAATGACCGAGGCCGCCCTCGCCCGCCTCCCCGCCGCCGGCGGCGACCGCGGCTTCGTTCTCCAGATCGAGGGCGCCCGCATCGACCACGCCGCCCACGCCAACGACTTCGCCGGCCTCGTGCACGACCAACTCGACCTCGACGACGCCCTCGCCGCCGTCCTCCGCTTCACCGCCGACCGCGACGACACCCTCGTCCTCGTCACCACCGACCACGCCAACGCCAACCCCGGCCTCAACGGCCACGGCACCGGCTACGGCGACACCGACCGCCTCTTCGCCAACACCTTTACCCAACGCCAGACCAACAACTGGATCATCGACGGCCTCGCCCCCGAATCCTCCGCCTCCGCCATCCGCGACCGCGTCGAACACGGTTCCGGCATCGCCCTTTCCGCCGAAGAGACCGACCTGCTCTCCCGAGCCCTGCGCAAGGACTACACCGACGCCTACCGCGCCCGCCACTCCGGCCTCGTCATCCTCGGCCAGCTCCTCTCCAACCACACCGCCATCGGCTGGAACGGCGTCGCCCACACCTCCGACCTCGTTGACGTTCTCGCCTACGGCCCCGGCAGCGAAAGCCTCCCCGGCTTCCTGCTCAACACCGACCTCCACACCCTCATGCACCGCGCCCTCGGCCTGCCCGTAAACGCCTGATTCGCGATAACCCAAAGCCTGGGCTCGCCCGCCGCGCTTTCCCCGCCAACCGTCCGGCGCTCTCCCATGACGTGGCTCCTCTTTATCAGCGCGGTTTTCCTCGGCCTTGTCCAAGGCCTCACCGAATTCATTCCCGTCTCCTCCAGCGGACACCTCATCCTCGCGAGCATCTGGATAGATTTTGAAAACTACATCGGCGGCCCCGAAAAAGTCGTCGTCTTCGAGGTCGTTATCCAGCTCGGCTCCGTCTTCGCCATCCTCGCCGAATACGGCCGCGACCTCCTCCGCACCGCCAAAGACTTGATCCCCGCGCGCGCCGCCGCCTCCTCCGACCAACCGCGCTCCCGCCTGGGCTCCGCCCTCATCGTCGCCACGCTCCCCGTCCTCATCGTCGGCTTCCTCGCCGGCGGCTACATTCAGGACAACCTCTACTCCCCCGCCGTCGTCGCGTGGAGCTTCATCGTCGGCGGCGTCGTCATGTGGATCGTCGAGTGCCTGCCCATCCGCCCCGCCTGCGTGTCCACCCACGCCATCACCCTTCGCCAAGCCCTGCTCGTGGGCCTTTTCCAAGTCCTCGCCCTCATCCCCGGCACCTCGCGCTCCGGAGCGACCATCATCGGCGCCCTCGGCATCGGCCTGGATCGCCGCACCGCCACCGAGTTCTCCTTTCTGCTCGCTCTCCCCGTGCTCGTCGCCGCGACCGGCTACACCGCCTTGCGCAACGCCTCCTCCTTCGACGCCGCCTTCATCCTGCCGCTCGCCATCGGTTTTCTCGTCTCCTTCCTCAGCTCCTGGCTCGTCATCCGCTGGCTGCTGCGCTTCGTCCGGTCCCACAATTTCAAAGGCTTCGCCCTTTACCGCATCGCCTTCGGCATCGTCCTCCTCCTCGCCATCCGCTGAGCCGGAGCGAGGCCTGAGCTAGGGCGCGACCGCGCGCGCGCGCCGCCACACGTCACGGCGAGCCCGGCGGTCTCGCCCTACCTGATCGGCCACACGACTCCTTGTTATCGCCCGCGCTCCCCAAGCCCGCTTTTCGAACTCGCCGCAAGCCGCGCGGGACGACGAAATCAGCCATCTTTGTTTCCACGCCATGACCTTGCCCGCCCAACTGCGCATCCTCCCTTTCACCCAACCGGTCTACGGCGCGGTCGAAATCCCCGGGTCCAAAAGCCTCACCAACCGCGCCCTCCTGCTCGCCGCCCTCTGCGCGAAACCCGTCACCCTCACCGGCGCGCTCTTCAGCGACGACACCAAGCTCATGGCCGCCGCCCTTCGCGCCCTCGGCTACACCGTGACCGAAAACGCCGACGCCAAAACCATCGCCGTCGCCGACCAATCCGCCGCCTTCAAATCCTCCGAACCCGTCGAACTCTTCGTCGGCCTCGCCGGCACCGCCGCCCGCTTTCTCACCGCCCTCTGCGCCGCCGCCCCGCGCGGCGTGTATCGAATCCAAGGAACAGAGCGCATGAACCAGCGCCCGATGAAAGGCCTCATCGACGCCCTCCGCTCCCTCGGCGCCGACATCCGCTGCACCGGCGTCGAAGGTTTTTTTCCCATCGAAATCCACGCCTCCGGCCTGCGCGGCGGCGAAGTCGAAATCGACGCCACCGAGAGCAGCCAGATGCTCTCCGCGCTTTTCATGGTGGCACCGCTCGCGCGAGAACAAATTCGGATTCGTCCCGTTGGCGTTTACCGCGAACCTTTCGTCAGAATGACCGCGCATTTTTGCGCCGAATTCGGATTAGGAACGCCCCGGTTGGTTCCGGGTGAACCAATTATCACCCCGTTTGGCCAATATCAAAGCCAAGGCACCTATCGCATCGAGCCCGATGCCACCGCCGCCAGCTACTTTGCTGCTCTACCCTTGGTGACCGGCGGAGAGATTTATCTGCCCGGCCTCAAGGGCTCCGGCTTCGGCCTGCAAGGCGACACTCGCTTCCTAGATATTTTGGAAGGGGTAGGCGGCAAGGTAGCGCGCCGCATGGGCACGCCCGATCCGCTCGGTCACCCCTACGTCATCGGCACGGACATATCCCGCTCGCACACCATCAGCCTCAAAGGCGTCACCCAAAACTTCTCCGAGTTCTCCGACACCTTCCTCACCCTCGCCGCCATCGCCCCGCTGCTCGCCGGCCCGACCACCATCACCGGCATCGCCCACACCCGAAAACAGGAGACCGACCGCGTCGCCGGCATGGTCGCCGAGCTCCGCCGCCTTGGCCAGGAGGTCGATGAACACGCCGACGGCGACGGACTCACCATCCACCCGCGCCCGCTCAAAACCGGTCAGGTCATCGAGACCTACCACGACCACCGTTTCGCGATGAGTTTCGCCATCCTCGGCTGCCACGACCTCCACGGCGACGGCCGCCCCTGGCTCACCATCGACAACCCCGCCTGCTGCGCGAAAACCTTCCCGAACTTCTTCGAAGTTCTCGACCAGCTCCGCCCCCGTCCCACGGTTTGAGCCTTGGTCATTGGTCATTCGTCATTGGTCATTTCCCTTATGCCCGTTCCCTTCCTCATCGTCGCCATCGACGGCGGCGCCGCCGCCGGCAAGTCCACCACCGCCCGCGCCCTCAGCGCCCGGTTCAACTTCCTGCACATCGACACTGGCTCCTACTACCGCGCCCTCACCGCCGCGCTCCTCCGACTCGGCGTCAACGCGACCGACCCCGCCGCCGTCGAGCGCGCCCTCGCCGCCCTGACCCTCGGCACCGTGGTCGACGGACGCCGCGCCTCCATCACCGTCGCCGGCGACACCATCCCCGAGGCCGAGCTGCGCGGCCCCGCCGTCAACGCCGCTGTCTCCCACTTCGCCGCCCTCCCCGCCGTGCGCACCGCCCTCCTCGCCTACCAACGCGACCAGGCCCGCATCGCCCGCGAGCACCACTTCGCCGGCCTCATCATGGAAGGCCGCGACATCGGCACCGCCATTTTCCCCGACGCCGACTTCCGTTTCTTCCTCCACGCCGATCCCGAGGAGCGCGCCCGCCGCCGCGCCGCCGAAGGCCAGCAGGATTCCATCGCCGAGCGCGACCGCCTCGACAGCACCCGCAAGGCCTCCCCCCTCGCCTGCCCCGAGGGCGCGACCGACATCGACTCCACCCACCTCTCCCTCGACGAGGTCGTGGAACGCGTCGCCGCCCCCATCGCCGCCCGCCTCGCCGCCTGACACTCTGCCAGCTTACGAGCTCTACCTGCTTCCGCCCCCCGGCTTCGCCCTTGCGAGTTCACGCCTTCACGAGCACGTTTCCGCGCATGGAACGCATCGAGCTGGATCCTCAAGTCTGCAACGGACGCCCGGTGATTCGCGGCACACGCATCACCGTGCAGACCGTGCTCGGCTACCTCAGCGCCGGAGATTCCGTCGAAGATGTCCTCGTCGCCCACCCGCGCCTCACCCGCGAGGACGTGCTGGCGTGCCTGGCCTACGCACGCCGCGTCAGCGATCTGCACACCACCGTCGCCCTGGCCTCGTGAGCCGCTACCTGATCGACGAAAACCTGCCGGTCACGCTCGCCCCCATCCTGGGCGGCGATTGCCTGGCGGCCTCCGCGCTCGGCGCCCGTCCCACCGATGCCGAACTCTGGCAACACGCCCGCGCCGACGACCGCGTGTTGCTCACCAAGGACGCCGATTTTTTCGAACGCATCCTGCTCGAAGGCCCGCCGCCAAAAATCGTCTGGCTGCGCGTAGGCAACCTTCGCCGCATCGAACTCGAAAATCACATTCGCCGCGTCTGGCCCGCAATAGTCGCTCTTCTCGCCACCTGCGATGTTATTCAAGTGCATCGCGACCAACTCGAAGGCCTGAGCTTGCGCCCGGCGTCCTCCGAATAAATCTCCGACCACGTCGCTCCCGCGCCAACCACTTTACCAGCTTACCAGCTCTACCAGCTCAAAAATGCCCGAGTCTTTCGCCCAGGTCCGCATGCAGCCCTTGTATGGGCTCTGCCACTACATTCTCTACACCGTGCAGAAGGCCTTCTTCCGGGGTGAAATAGTGGGCCTGGAAAACTTGCCCAAAGACGGCGGCTTCCTGCTCGCCTCCAACCACGCCAGCCACCTCGACCCGCCCTTCGTCGGCGCGGTGTTGCCGCATCAGCTCGCGTTCTTCGCCCGCAAATCCCTCTGGAAACCCGGCATCCCCGCGTGGTGGCTCGACTCCGTCGGCGCCATCCCGGTCGAGCGCGACAGCGCCGACCTCGCCGCCATCAAACGCGTCATCTCCACCCTGCGCGGCGGCCGCCCCATCGTGCTTTTCCCGGAGGGCACGCGCTCGCTCGACGGCGAACTCCAGCCCGCCAAACCCGGCGTCGGCATGATCGTGTGCAAGACCCGCGTGCCCGTCGTGCCCTGCCGCATTTTCAACAGCCACGTCGCCTTCGGCCGGAGCGGCGGCCTGCGCCCCGGCACGCCCATCCACATCGTTTACGGCAAGCCCCTGAGCCCCGAAGACTACGACCACCCGGCCGACGGCAAAGAGCGCTACCAACGCGCCAGCGAACGCATCATGAGCGCCATCGCCGCGCTCGAAGAGCCCAAGGCGCAAGTGCTCTGAAATTTGGAGTGCTGCGGCTTGACGCCCTACTTCGCCAAGGCTTCGAAGGGCGCGGCAGCTTTCGACGGCGCGGCTCGACGCGCCGCCACCCTCCGCGAAGAAACCCAAAACGCGCGCTTGCACCCCCCGCGCATCGGCGTTCGGTAAGAGTTGTCCGCGTTAGATGTTCCTTGTCTCGTCGGTTTATGACTCGTCCTACGGGCGGGTCGGCGACCGGCCTCTCACATCAACCGGTGCACGGGCACCAAGCCGAATCCATGCAGTCTCGATAAGACCGCTCAGTGTATGGATACGGCGAAGCACGAAAGATCATTGACCATGAAGCTCTCGCAATTGCTCGCCTCCCGTTCCGCTGTCCTGCGTCAGGCCACCTTGGCCAACGCCGCCTTCGCCTATGCCACGCTCGCCGGTCTGGACCGGCGCATTCGTCGCGCACGTCTCAGCGGACCAGTCCATCTCATCGGCATCGACGCGTCGCTCGGACGCTATGCCCCCCAGCTCATCGCCCTTATCGGCAACCAATCCGTGATCGAGGAGCACTTCGACGAAACGGACCTGGTCCGCCTCGCCGACGCCCTCGCCTACGTCTCCGACCACGGGGTCAACGAGTTCGAGTTCCGCCTCGAGGAACTCATGGCGCGTTACTCGCCGCCGCTCCGCGCCACCTTGCGCGAAGCCGGCGTCGAGCTCGACGCAACAGAGCCGCAAGACGCGCCGAAGAACCTGTAAAGGTGCTGCTCCGATGTAGGGGCTTCGCTTGCGAAGCCCGCGCCCGCGCTCGATCCAACCGAACGCAAACCGGACGTCGCAAGCGACGCCCCTACGTCACGAGCGTCCCCTCAGCGCAACCCGCACGCCTTCCGCGCCCGCGCCAAAACGGGCTCCGCCACCGTGCGCGCCCGCGCCGCGCCGTCGCGCAGCACCGCCTCCACGTGATCGAGATTCGCCACGAGTTCGGCGCGCCTCGCGCGCGCGGCGGCGAAGTGCGTCCACACCTGCTCGAAAAGCGCCTTCTTCAAATCGCCGTAACCGAGTCCGCCCGCGCGCAACTTGTCCTCCATCTCCTGCGCGTGGGCCGGCTCGGCTACGACCTTGAGCAACCGAATCGCGATGTTCTGATCCGCGTCGGGCTTGGGCTCGGCCGGCGTGCGCGAATCCATGGGAATGCCCATGATCTTTTTGCGCGTGGCCTTCTCATCGCCGAAAAGCTCCAGCGTGTTGCCGTAGCTCTTGCTCATCTTTTGGCCGTCGAGCCCGGGCACCACCGCCGACTCGTCGCGGATCACCGACTCGGGAATCACGAAGGTCTCGCCGTAGGCCAGGTTGAACTTGATCGCCATGTCGCGCGTCATCTCGACGTGCTGCTTCTGGTCGCGTCCCACCGGCACATGCGTGGTGTCGAACAACAAAATATCCGCCGCCATCAGCACCGGATAAGTGAACAGGCCGACGTTGGCCGCGATGCCGCGCGCGGTCTTGTCCTTAAAACTGTGGGCGCGTTCGAGCAGGCCCATGGGCGCGAGCGTGCCGAGCATCCAGGCGAGTTCGCAGACCTCGGGCACGTCGCTCTGGCGCCAGAGCACGGCCTTCTTCGGATCGAGCCCGCAAGCCAGCCAGTCGAGCGCGACGCCCAGCGTGTAGTCGCGCCGCTTCTGCGGATCGGTGAGCGAGGTCATCGAGTGGTAGTCCGCGATGAAGTAGTAGCAGTCCCCCGCGTTGTCCTGCGCGGCGATGGCCGGCTGCATCGCGCCGAGGTAGTTGCCGAGATGAAGAATGCCCGAAGGCTGGATGCCGGTGAGGGTGCGCATGGGAAAAGAGAAAATGGGATAAAGAACGACTCGGGGAAGAAAGAAGGCGCAGCATTATTTTATAGTTTCGACTTCGGGACGCCCCACCAAAGACACCAAGAGTAAGCTCACCACGGGTTCTTTATTTATGAAAAAAGAACGATCCCAAACCTCCAAAGAGGATAAGCGGGAGAAGTCGATTCGCTGTGGGCCAGCCTTCACTAGCCGCCTTTCTTGAAATCGCAGGACCGCCACCTGATCGGCTCCGAGCGTAAAAGCATGTTCACGTTCCACACTTTCGAAGATGGGCTGATAAAATCCGTCAGGAACCGGCATATTGCTACCTGAGCCTTTGTATTCCTTGAATCCGAGAAATTTGGTCTGCCTGACTTTTGCGCGCACCTGCACCCGACCATCAGCATTGGTTTCACCGGTAAGCCCGACCTCCACGCCAACAACGCGAGCGGTAAACTCCTGCGAAACCCCACCAACAGTGATACGGACCTTGGATGTGGGTTTGGAAGAGCCGGAAAAATTCAGGCTCGAATCGGTCAAGGTGACCACGTTGTCACGCGTGAGCCGCAACGTGCTAACCGCAGAGACTTCCCCACCCTCCCTCGAAATAACGCTCTTCCTGAGCATGTCGGCATCCGCGACGGGAAGCAGAACGCATTCCTTAGTGAACCGAATCGCGGAAGGCGGCACATCCGGCTGCATGACAAGCACCCACGGTGCGTTTATGAACGGATCCGCAGCCAGCAATGAAGCGAGCGCCCACTGAAAAAACAAAATCGGGGAGAGACGGCGTAGCCAAATGAGAGGGTAGCGCATGGTCATGGTTTTTGTGGGAAGTTTCTCGCACCGCCCCTCAATCCCGCCGCGGCAAAAACGACACGTTGCCCCGCTGGCGCGCGA
>DAIPIP010000298.1:0-2104 GCA_036770725.1 Opitutaceae bacterium | reverse complement strand
GTGCCGAAGTTGAACTCCTCGGCGCCGAGCAGGGCGGCGATGACGATGTCGCGGCCGGTCTTCATGCCGCCGTCGGTGCGGAGGACGACGCGGCCGCGGAGGCCGTTCATCATGAGAACCTGGTGGGCCTCGGCGACGCCGATTTCCCAGGCGGAGCCGGCGTTCTTGATCGAGGCGAGGGGGGACGCGCCGGTGCCGCCGTCATGGCCGGAGACGAGCACGACGTCGGCGTAGGCCTTGGCCACGCCGGCGGCGACGGTGCCGACGCCGGAGGACGAGACGAGCTTCACGCAGACCTTGGCGCGCGGGTTGACCTCCTTGAGGTCGAAGATCAGCTGGGCCAGATCCTCGATGGAGTAAATGTCGTGGTGCGGGGGCGGGGAGATGAGCGTGACGCCGGGGACGGAGTAGCGGAGCTTGGCGATCAGCGGGGTGATCTTCGCGCCGGGCAGCTGGCCGCCTTCGCCGGGCTTGGCGCCCTGGGCCATCTTGATCTCGATTTCCTTGGCGGAGGAGAGGTAGGCGGCGGTGACGCCGAAGCGGCCGGAGGCGACCTGCTTGATGGCGGAGTTGGCGTTGTCGCCGTTTTCGCGGACGTTGAAACGATCCGGGTCTTCGCCGCCTTCGCCGGAGTTGGATTTGCCGCCGATGCGGTTCATGGCGATGGCGAGGGCCTCGTGCATCTCGGGGGAGAGCGCGCCGAGGGACATGCCGGCGGTGGTGAAGCGGCGGCGGATGTCCTCGATGCCCTCGACTTCGTCGATGGCGACGGGCTTGGCGGAATCGAAGCGGATCTTGAGCAGGTCCTTGAGCGCGACGGGCGTGTGTTCGTCGCCCTGGGTCTTCCATTCCTGGTAACCGGCAAAGTCGCCGGCTTTGACGAACTTGTTCATCGAGGCGACGAGCTTGGGGCTCCAGGCGTGGTATTCGCCTTCGCCGCGTTTGTTGACGCGGTAGTAGCCCTCGGGGGCGAGGGCGAGGGGAGCGGATTCGGCGGCGTCGGGCGCGGGGGCCGGGAAGGCGCGGGCGTGGCGGGCGAGGGCTTCGGCGGCGATCTGGGCGTAGTCCACGCCGCCGATGGGCGAGGCGGTGCCGGTGAAGCACTCGGAGATGACTTTGTGGGAGACGCCGAGGGCCTCGAACATCTGGCCGCCGCGGTAGCTGGCGAGGGTGCTGATGCCCATCTTGGCCATGATCTTGTAGAGGCCGGCGTCGATGGCGTCGCGGTAGTTGGTGAGGGCCTTGGCGGGCTCGACGGGTTTTGAGGTTTTGCCGTTGGCGGCGAGGTCGGCGATGGTGGCGAGGGCGAGGGTCGGGTTGACCGCGTTGACGCCGAAGCCGAGCAGGGTGGCGATCTGGTGGACCTCGCGGGCTTCGCCGGTCTGGGCGATGAGGTCGCAGGCGAGGCGGAGGCCGGCGCGCACGAGCTGTTGGTGCACGGCGCCGACGGCGAGCAGCATGGGGATGGCGGCCTGCTGGGCGGTGACGCCTTGGTCGGAGATGATGACGATCTTGGCGCCGTCGTTGACTGCCTTCTCGGCGGCGGCGGCGAGGGCCTTGACCGCCGGCTCAAGAGCGTCGGGACCGGTGGCAGGGAAGAGGGCGGAGAGCGTGACGACGCGGTCCTTCAGCGCGGGCACGGAGGAGAGGGCGGCGAGCTCGTGGTCGAAGAGGATGGGCGAGTCGATCTCGACCAGGCCGGTGCTCTCGGGGAGTTCTTCGAAGAGGCCGAGGCGGCCGCCGAGGAGCATGTTGAGCGACATGACCGCCTTTTCGCGCACGGAGTCGATGGGCGGGTTGGTGACCTGGGCGAAGAGCTGCTTGAAATACTGATAAAGCAGGCGGGGGCGGCGGGAGAGGACGGCGAGCGGGGTGTCTTCGCCCATGGAGCCGGTGGGCTCGAGGCCTTCGGCGAGGGGCGCGAGCACGAGTTCGACCTCGTCGGTTTCGTAACCGTGGGCGAGCTGGGCCTGGACGTCGGGGGCGGCGGGCGTGACGGAGAGCGGGCCGGCGGCGGCGTGGAGGTTGGTGAGGTGGCCGTCGCACCAGGTGCGGTAGTGCGGGGAGGAGGCGAAGGCGGCCTTCACCTCGTCGTCGCGGAGGA
>DAIPIP010000115.1:0-9497 GCA_036770725.1 Opitutaceae bacterium | reverse complement strand
GCCAAGCCGCCCGCCTCGAAGGCGCCGCGCTGGATCATGGCGGCCGAGATCATGGAAACCTCGCGCCTCTACGCCCGCACCGCCGCGCGGCTCGATCCGTCGTGGGCGCTCGATCTCGGGCGGCACCTGCTGAAAATTTCCCACAGCGAGCCGTTTTGGAACGTCGATGCCGGTCGCGTGATGGTGAAGCAGCGCACGCGGCTCCACGGACTCGAACTCGAAAACCGCGCCGTCTCCTACGGGAAGATCAACCCGCCTCACGCAACGGAGATTTTTATCCGCGAGGCGCTGGTGAACGACGTCATCACCTGGCCGCTCGATTTCCTCGCCCACAACCGCAAGGTCCGCGACGAGCTCGAACACCTGCTCACCCGCGCGCGCGACACCGGCTTTCTGAATCTCGACGAGGCGCTCTACCGCTTCTACGCCGAACGCTTGCAACCCGGTCGCGCGGGAGACGCGCCCGAAGACGGCGTTGCGGCGGTGCAGGACCTCGTGGCGCTGGTGCGCGAGCGTCGCGCGAAGTATCCGAAATTCCTCATGCTCGCGCCCGACGATCTGCGCGATCCAGCGAGCATCGCGGTGGACGAGATCGCCTTCCCCGCCGCGCTGCCGCTCGGACAGAGCGCGCTGCCGCTCACCTACACCTACCGTCCCGGCCAACACGACGACGGGGTGACGCTCGACATTTCGCCCGGCGACGCCGCGCAACTGACGCCCATCGCGCTCGACTGGGCGGTGCCCGGCCACCTCGCGCTGAAGGTGGAGCATTATTTGTCGTCGCTGCCGAAGGAGGCGCGCCGCCTCTTCGTGCCGTTGGCGGAAACCGTGAAGCAACTCGCCGCCGCCGTGGCCGCGCGCGACCGCCTGACCGATCGCCGCGAAGCGCTGCCCGACGCGTTGGCAGCCTGCATCGCGGAGCGTTTCCCGATTCGCGTCGATGCCTCGGCGTGGGCGGAAAAACCGTTGCCCGAGCATCTGCGCGTGCGCATTCGCGTGGTGGACGAAAAGCAGCGCGAGCTCTTCGCCGCGCGCGATCTCGACGAACTCGCGCGCCTGCTCGCCGACTACCAGAAAACGGTCACGGCCAAGATGGCCAACGACGCCCCGGCCGCCTGGACGCGCGCCCGCGAGAAGTGGGAAAAGCCGGACCAGATGGCGTGGACCTTCGGCGAAAAGCTGCCAGGTCCGGTCGAGGTGTGTATTCAAAATGGCCTTACAATTTACGCCCACCCGGCGCTGAAGATCGGCGTGTCCGGCGTGGCGCTCCGACTCGCGCGCGACGCGGACGAGGCGGCGGCATGGACGCGGCCCGCGCTCGGGCGTCTGCTGGAGCTGGAGCTGCGCCACGAACTCGCCTTCCTGCACAAGGAGCTGCGCGGCCTGCGCGAACTCGGCGCCTTGATCGCGACCTATTGTCCGCTCAACCAGCTCACCGAGGACGCGGCCGGCTTGATGCAGCGCTGGCTTTGCGCGCCCGGGCGGGTGCTGGAGCCGACGCAGAAGGCCTTCGCGGCGGCGTTCGCGCAGGCGCGGCACGATCTGCGCACGAGCGGGCCGAAACTCGTGGCGACCCTGCGCGAGGTTTTTTCGCTGCGCTCGTCTTTGGAGGTTCATCCGAACCCTTACCCGACGCTGGCGAACGATCTGGCGCAGTTGCTGCCGAAAACCTTGTTGCGCGAAATCGATTACCTGCGCGTCCAGCATCTGCCGCGATATTTGAAGGCGTTGAAGTTGCGCGCGGATCGCTGGCGGCAGAATCCGAGCAAGGAATCGGAGCGCAGCCGGGCGCTTTCACCCTGGCTGGCAAGGCAGCGAACGCTGCCGCGCGGCGACCCGCGTTATTGGCTGGTGGAGGAGTATCGGGTGAGCTTGTTCGCGCAGGAACTCGGCACGGCGGAAGCGGTCAGTCCGCAGCGGCTTGAGCGGGAGTTTGGCGGCTCCGGCACGGGAACGCAGGAGGCGCAAATCGCGGCACCGGCGGCGAAACCCAAGCCCATCGCGGTCTTGCCGATGCCGGCGAAGAAGGCGGGGCCGATGAAATCTTTTGGGGCCTTGGGGGATCTGTTTCGTAAGTAGCGAGGTGGGTTGTTAACAAGGTGGATTCAGATCATTGACTTGCAAAAGTGACCTGTTCGTCACATTCGGGGCCGGAGTGAATACATCCACCCCAAATGCATCAAAGACTGGCAATTTTGTCTTTATTAACGGAGCCGAGAATGCGCTTCGGCATAATTTCGGCCGGGTGTTTGCCTGCGAAATCGAGGGGCGTCGCATCTGGGTGAAGCGGGCGGTGAGCACAAAGGCGCGTTTCGGGCATCACTTTCAGGATATGGCGGCGGTGTTGTCGGGGGTGGAGTTGTTCCGAAGAACCGCAGGAGGCGAAACTCTGGATCGCGAGGTGCGGATATTGCGTGCCTTAGCGAAGAAGGGGGTGCGGGTGCCGGAAGTTCTCGCACGGGGCGACGGCTGGCTGGCGCTGTCTGATTTGGGGGATAGTCTGCGCGTGCAACTGGGTCGTTCGACATGGCCCGCCGAGGTGCGCGGTCTGGTGCTGACGGCGGCGCACGCGTTGCGGCATCTGCATGCGAACGGTGCGTGGCACGGAAGTCCCCTGGTGCGAAATATCGCGGGCGAGGCGCACCGGATCGGTTTTATCGATTTCGAAGAAGATCCTGCGGCGCGAATGAGCGAGGCGGCCTGCGTGGCGCGCGACGTGATGTTGTTTTTGTTTTCGCTGAGCCGTTTTGAGAAACGTGTTCCTGGTCTCATGGCCGAGGCGGCGTGCGTGCTGGTGGAGGGGCAGGGTATGGACGTGGTGGAGCAGTTGCGGGCGGCACGCCGGGCGCTGGCTCCGTTGCGGTGTGGGCTGCGACCGTTTCGGCGCTGGCTGGGACGCGATGTGCGGAGCTTGTTGGATTTGCAGGCCGCGCTCGATGTGGTGCGCGTGCCGGTGCGGCCGGCGGTGCGGTGGTCGGTCGTGGGCGGAGTGGGGTCGATGATCTTGCTCGCGCTTTATGCGGCGCTGTCGGAGTAGGGCATTGCGGACGCCCGGGTGTTTGCGGGGCGAGTTCCGTGCGGGCGTGCGAATGCGTGCGCCGAGGGCGAATCACATGTGCTCCGGATTTCGCCCCAAATGTGGGTGGGTCGCTTGCGTTGAGAAGAGGGCGATTTTTTAATACGGAATGCCAATCCCGAGTCGCGCTCTGATTGATGTTCTTCGTGAAACCGCCGACCGCATCGCGGACGGCGCGGATTATCGCTGGTCGCATTTCGGCCGCTGTAATTGCGGGCATCTGGTGCAAACCATCACGCGGGTTTCGCCGGCGGAGATTCACGAGGCCTGCACGCGCGAACTCACGGAGTGGAGCGAGATTCCGGAGGACTACTGCGCGGGCACGGGGCTGAAACTCGAATATCTGCTCGACCGTTTGCGCGAGCTGGGGCTGGACCGCGACGACATGCGGCACATGGAGGATTTGAGCGATCCGGTGGTGTTGCGTGCGTTGCCGGGCGGACACCGCTGGCTGCTGCGCCATGACCGCGTCGATGTGGTGGCGTATTTCCGCACGCTGGCGGATGTGCTCGAGGCGCGTCTGGGCGACGAAATTCGGGCAAAAAAAATTCCGGCCGCAGACGAGCTACGGCCGGAATGGGTGGAGGCTTTGAGTTAGGCGACGCGGGCGCGGCGGCGCATTGCGGTGAGCCCCAGCGCCGCCAAGCCGGCGAGGGCGGCGAGGGAGGAGGGCTCGGGGATGATGGATACGTTGTCCACCAACAGGGCGGAGCTGGTTATTGTGCCGTTGGCGTCCACCACGCCGAACACGAGGTCGAAGGTGGCGTCGTTCACGAAGGGACCGGTGGAGAAGGTGTCGAGTCCGGTGTTGAACGCGAAGCCGAAGGTCGAGCCGGCGGAGAGCGTGGCGGCGCTGGAGAGATCAAACACGGTGCCGTCGATCACGGCGAAGGCGAAGTCGTCCTCGAACGAGCCGTTGGTGTAGTAGGCCCAGTCAAAGCTGAGCAGATCGCCGGCTTGCACGCTGATCGTCTGCTTTAGCATGGAGCCTTCTTCGGCGAAAACAAAGTTGAAGGCGTCGGGATCGAGCGCGCCGGGAGCTAGGCCGGCAAAGTCCTCGAGATCGATGATCCCGGCCACGTCGGTGCCGGAGAAGTTGACCGAGCTCGGGCCGTCGTCGCCGGGGGCGAGCACGGCGTTGGTGAGGAATACGCCGGTATCGGTCGCGGCTTGGAGGTTGGTGTAGGTGCGGGTGGCGACGTCGCCGATGGTTGACCAGTCTGAGAGGCCGGACGAAAAGGCTCCATTGGAGATTTGTCCGAAGGCGACGGGCGCGAGGGCGAGGGCGGCGAGGGCCGGGAGTGCGAGTTTGAGTTTCATGGGTGTGTGGTTCAGAGGTTGAAGTTGGAGGCGTTGTTGAGCTGGGCGGCGGTGACGCCCTCGACGATGGCCAGGGTGGTGCGGCGACCACCAAGGATCACTTGCACGGCGGCGGCACCGTTGCCGTCCACGAAGCGAATATTGGAGCCAAGCACGCCGGGCGTGGCGGCGGCGGTGAAGATGGCGGAGAGATCAAGCACGTCGGCGCCAAGTTCGAAGTCGGTGATGCGGTCGCCGGCATCGCGCAGGCTGGTGAAGACGATGGTGTCGGCGCCCGCGCCTGTGGTGATGATATCGGCGCCGAGGCCGCCGGTGATGATGTCGTCGCCATCGCCGGCTTGGATGCGGTCATTGCCGTTGGTGCCAACCAGCGTGTCGTTGCCGGTGGTGCCGTAGATCATGTCGTATATGCGGCGTCCGGCGGGGGTGAAGGGGTTGACCACGCCGTAGTCGGAGGAGTTGACCGTGCCGCCGAGGGCGGTGAGACCGCCGCGGGTGTCGGTCTGGGTGATGTAATCGACGAGGGCTTCCTGGTAGTTGCGCGAGACGGTGAGGTTGGAGAAGGAGAAGCCGTTCGCGATGAAGGGATAGCCGTCGCCGCCGTTGGCGAGGAAGTCGATGGAGGCGACGGAGAACGTCGTGGTGTTGTCCACGACCACGCCGTAGTCGATAAGCACCACATCGTCGGCGGGGGTGGCGGGGTCTAGGGTGAGGACGACGCGGCGCACGCGGTCGTTGGCGGCTCGGGTGGTGTCGTAGATCACCTCGAGGCCGGAGAGCTGCGGGAAGCGGCCCTGGGCGGAGCCGGTGGGGGTGGAGGCGGCGAAGCCGTGCTCGAGGACGGCCTTGAGCTGGGTGGCGTTCACGGCGTCGGCGCGCACGACGAGGTTGAGGAAGGTGAGGGTGGTAAAGGTGTCGCCCACGCTGATGGCGGGGCCGTTTATGGAGGCGCGCACGCCGCCGCCGTTCTGGATGGCGACGTCGGCGTCGGCGGCGTAGCGGAGCGAGTCGGCGACGAGGTTGCCGAGGTTGGTCTCGGCGTTGCGCACGCCGGGGATGAAGTTGCGCGGGGTGCCGGGGTTGGCGCCAAGGGTGGCTCCGCGTTCGCCGTTCAGGGGCACGGTGGTGGTGCCGACGGTCTGGAGGTTGAGCGCGTCGATAAACTCGGCGACAGGGGTGACGACGTCGGCGAAGAGGGTGGCGTCGCCGGTGACGAAGTCGGCGTCCTCGACTCGGCCGGAGACGCGGTTGGTGCGGGCGGCGACGATGCCGGTGACGGCGCCGGTGGCGTCGTCGAGGTCGAGGGTGATCTCGCCGATGTAGCGGTTGCCGAAGTGGGCGGTGACGACGGGGACTTGTTGCTCGTCGAGGTCGGTGGCGAAGGTCGGGTAGGCGAGGTTGCCGATGGCGGGGCCGAAGACCGGGTTGGTGGTGGGAATGGTGGACGAACCGGGGATGCTGGTGGTGACGTGGGTAAGTTCGTGACCGCCGCCGGAGACCACGAGATCCACGCCGCTGAGCAGCGGGATGAAGTCTTGGATCTCGCGTTGGAAATTCTGAAGGTGGCTGAGAATGACGATGACCTCGACGGGGTTGCCGCCGTTGAGGGAGCCGTCGCGCAGGCCGTCGATGACCGGCTGGAGGTTGGCGGAGAGGGCGATGAGGTTTTGCAGTTCGGAGTTGCTCGTGCTGACGCCTTGGAAGCCGTCCATCAGCGGGATGATTTCGGGCGAGGTGACGTTGAGGTTGAGCGGTGTGGTGACGCCGATGATACCGACTTGGAACCCGCCCTTGGTGGTGTGGACGACGTAGGGCGCGACTTTGCCGGCGGTGGCGAGGTCGGTGAGGTCGGCGTCTTGGGAGAAGTCGATGTTGAAGGACAGGTAGGGGGTGGCCGGAGTGGTGGAGAGGTCGGCGAAGCGGGCGGCGGTCGCCAGGCCGAAGTCGAACTCGTGGTTGCCGAAGACGGTGGCGTCGAAGGCGAGGGCGCGCATGGCGATGGCGTCGTAGTAATCCTGGCCGCCATCGGTGGCGGCGGTGGCGAGGTCGGCGAGGGAGGCGTTGAAGCGCGGGCCGGGGAGTATGACGTCGCCGGCGTTGAGTTTCAGCACGGTGCGGTCGGGGATGTCGTTGGCGGTTTCAAGCTGGCCGAGGCGGGTGGCCAGACGATCAACGCCGCCGTAAAAGGACAGCGATTGGCTGGAGTCGTCGCGAAGGTTGCCCTGCGCGGAGAGCAGCCAGGTTTCCATGTCGCCGACGTGGAGGATGGTGAGTTCCTCGGCTGCGAGAGGGGCGGCGAGGAGGGTGGAGAAGGCCAGGGCAAGGGCGCGGCGGGCGCGACCGAAGGAGTTGGATGATGGGTGTTTTTTCATAGCGCGTGGTGGTGAGACGCGTCGAAGAAGGGGAATCCAGGCGTGCTCGCGCAACGCGCGGGGGTGACGCTCACGCAACGTATTCGCGACATAAAGAAGGCGGTGACGAACGGGTGAGAAACAGGTAACGACGTCACCGAGAAACCACGGGAACGTCGCTTGACGGTGGGTCGAAAAATCAGTGCGCGCCGTGCGCCATGCGGCGCAGTCGGTGGAGGACGGGCTGGCGTTGTTCCGGAGTGAGGGGGGGCAGGTCGGGCAGGAGGCTGGCGCGGGCGTCGCCGAGCAGGCGGGCGGCGTGGGAGCGGGCGTCGTCCCAACGGTCGCGCAGGGCGGGGGTGGCGAAGGGAAGATCGGCGGGTAGCGGCGAGGCGGAGGCGAGGTTGCGCAGGAATCCGCGCCATTCGGTGAGCAGGCGGTCGATGTCGCCGCGGCCGGCGTTGGCTTGCTCGTCGGCGAGGGCGTGGGAGAGCGCGCCGCGCGAGGCGGTGCGTTCGACGACGGCCTGCACGACCTCGCTCGCGCCGTAGCCGTAGGCGGGCGGCAGGCCTTCCTCGAGGTAGCCCTCGGCGGTGAGGCGGCGGTAGGTTTTTTCGCAGACGTGGACGAGGCGGCCGAGGCGGCGGGGGTTGGTGCCGGAGAAGCGGTCGCCGGCGAAGAGGTTGGCGCAGTCGTAGAGCAGGTGTTCGACAGGGTAGCGGCGGTCTTCGAGACCGGCGGCGAGGGCGAGTCCCTCGGGGCCGAGAAATTCGGCGACGATGGCGCCGCGCGCGGTGAGGCGGAGGTGTTTGTCGAGCACGCCGATGCGTTGCCAGAGCCAGAGCGGGGTGGGTTCGGGGGAGAGGGCGAGGCAGGCGGCGCGGTGCGCGCAGGTCTCGCAGGCGGCGAAGGGCTCGCGGCGGCGGCGGATGACGCGGGCGCGGCCTGTATCCGTTAATTGGTTACACGGGAGGGTGGCGGGATCGAGCGCGGCGGTGGCCTCGGCACCGAGCGCAAGCGGGGCTTCGGTGTAGAAGCGGTCGGCGGAGCGGCGCGCGAGATCGAGGGCGGATTCGCCGGGGGCGAGCTGGCGGAGGAGGGCGGCCCAGGGCAGGGGCGCGGCGCGTTTGAGGCGTTGGGGTGCGGCGCGGCGCAGGCGCGGGGTGCGGCCGGAAACGAGCACGTAACCGGTGTCGTCGAGGCCTCGGCGGCCGGCGCGACCTATCATCTGGAGGAGATCGTGCGGAGCGATGTCGCGCTCGACGGGGCCGACGCGGTAGCTGGCGGCGGTGAGCATGACGGAGCGCAGGGAAAAGTTGATGCCGGCGGCGAGGCCGAGGGTGGCGACGACGGCGCGGAGTTGTCCGGCCTTGGCGAGCGGTTCCACGAGGCCGGCGCGTTGGGCGTAGCTGAGGCCGCTGTGGTGGTAGGCGATGCGGCGTTGGAGGAGTTTGGCGAGCACGGGGCCGGCCATGGATTCCTGCTCGGGGGTGAGCGGGAGCGGGTCGGCGAGGGGGAGTTCGCGGGCAAACTGGCGGGCGAGGCGTTCGGCGTCGGCGCGGTGAGGAGCGAAGACGAGCACGGGGGCGAGGCCCTCGCGAAGGGCGGCGGCGACGCGGCGGGACCAGAAGCCCTCTATCTCGCGCGGGAAGCCGGTGGCGAGGTCGTCGATCTCGACCTCTTCTAGCGGCACGGGGCGGACGGCGGTGCGCACGACCTCGACGGTGCGACCGAGGCGGGTGAGCCAGGCGGCGACGTCCTCGGGGTTGGAGACGGAGCCGGAGAGGAGGAGGAGTTGCACGGAGGCGGGGAGGGCGGAGAGGACGCCCTCGTAGTGGTTGCCGCGCGCGGCGTCGCCGAGCCACTGGTATTCGTCGATGACGAGGAGATCGGGCAGGGGGCGTTCAGGCAAAGTGTAACCAATTTGGTTACACTTTGCTTGGGGTTGATAAGGAGAGGTGTAACCAATTTGGTTACACTGTTCCGGGGTGGGGGAAGTGGGCGGGGCGCAGGGTGCTTTGGGGAGGAGGGTGGCTTGGGCGGATTCGAGGGTGGCGACGACGACGGGGGCGCGGGGGGAGACGGAGAGGTCGCCGGTGGTGATGCCGACGCGCCAGCCGCGGGCGAGCCACTCGGCGTATTTGTCGTTGGCGAGGGCGCGGGTGGGGACGGTGAAAATGGCGCGGCGGGCGAAGTTGCCCTGCTCGATGAAGCGCTCGAAAACGTGGGTTTTTCCCGCGCCGGTGGGGGCGTCCACGATGACGTCGCGGCCGGCTTGGAGCGCATGCACGGCATCTCGTTGCCACGCGTCGGGCAACATGAGTGTTTGCAGGCCTTCGAGTTCGCCGAGACGCATGGCCGCGCACGGTAGGTGGCGGGGCGACGCGGTCAAACCGTCGGGGCAGGAGCGGACGCGGGGCGGGCGGAGGGCTTGAGCGCGAGGGGAAGGAGGACGAGCAGGCCGGCGAGAAAGAAGCACGCGTTGGCAAGGATGGCGGTGCGGTAGCCGAACCAGGCGACGAGCAGACCGAAGACGGGTTGGCCGACGACGCCGGCGAGTTTGGAGAAGAAGCCCCAGAAGCCGAAGTATTCGCCGCTTTTGCCTTCCGGGGTGAAGAGCGCCACGACGGCGCGTCCGCCGGATTGGAAGGCGCCCATCGCTATGCCCGCGCCGATGCCGACGCCGTAGAACCAGCCTTTCGCGCCGGCGGGGCAGAGGAAGGCGGCGACGCAAACCGCGATCCAGAGCG
>DAIPIP010000297.1:0-2113 GCA_036770725.1 Opitutaceae bacterium | reverse complement strand
TCCGCCCGTCTTCCTCGACCCTCTCCTGGGTCAGGATCTATCTGGACCTCCCGAAGCGACGCACCCCGCCGCTCCGAATCACGATCCCTCTCCTCCTCGACGGCTGGCGACCGCTCTCGCGACCCCTCACGCTAACCCGGGAGTTCACTCCGCCTCCGCCCGCTGAGCCGTCGGCCAATTCACCCCGCCTCCGGCCCCTTCCCTCCAAAACCGATACCGCTGCGTGAACCGCGCCTCCCCTCCGGCCTCCGCCGCCACCCGCACAAACACCTCCGGGCACATCCCCTCCGGCCCCGCCCACACCGCGAGCAACTCCGCCGGCGCGCCCGCGTCAAAATCCACCCGCCCTCCGTCACTGTGCGCCAGCAAGAACCCCGCCGCACCCGCCGGCGTCGCATGCTCGCACGCGTCCTCCCGCGAAAACCCCACGTAGGCCGCCCGCCCCTTGCCGGGCGTATCCGTCAGCCGCCACTCACCCCGCCTCACCTCGAACCCCCTCACCAACGCCGGCGGTCCGTGCGGCACCCCCCTCGGATACACCCGGTAGCCCGGCCCCGGCCCGGCCTCCGAAAGCCGAAAAAAATGATGGTTGTAGTGGTCTGTTTGATACACCTCCGCGCCCTCGTTTACCAGCCGCCACGCCACCGTCAGCACCCCCGGCTCCTCCTCCAGCGTGTAGCGCTTTTCCAGCACCAGCACCGTGCCCGCCGCCTCCGGCATCCTCTGCCGCGCCACCAGGCCGGCCTCGCCCGCCTCCACCTCCACCACCCCCCGCGCCAACACCTTCGCCCGCATGTGAAAATCATAACCGCCCGCGCCGTCTCCCGCCGGCCGTTCCAGCAGGCCCACCCCCGGTTTCACAAACCCCGCCGCCCCCTCATCCAGACCCGGCAGCCCTTCACCGCGATGCCCAAACTCATCCGGCAACCCCATCTCGGCCACAAACTCCACTCCACCCCGCCGCACCGAAACGATCTGCGCCGTCCGATCAAAACGCGGACCAAATTTCTCCTCCAGCCGGTTCGTGTCCGTCTCGATCACCACCACCATGTCGCCGCGGCGCAGCTCATGCCTCTGCCCCGCGCCCGCCACGAGTCCTCCGGCCGCCATCAAGGCCGCCCACCACGCCATCCGCCAAAGCCCACAATCCAACACGATCTTCATGGTCCCAACCTGACACCTCGCCCGCCGTCATGCAATTCACCCGCTCGCCCCGATACCCGGCCTCCGGCTTTTTCCCCCGTTACAGTAGCTCCACGGCGAACTCGTCCATGAGCGCCCACGCCACCGAGAAACCATCCCCCCGCTCCTCACTCCAGCACGCCCATCAACTCCCCGCCAACCGAGTCCGCCAGCAAACGTCCCTTGCGCGTCAACCGCACCGTTTCGCCCGCGCGCTCCAGCATCCCCTCCTCCGCCAGTCGCCCCAGCATCGCGTCCAGCTCACCCCACCCCGCCACACCGGCAAAGCGCGCCCGCAGCGCCGCCAGATCCACGCCCGCGTTCAACCGCAGCCCAAAAACCACCGCGTCCTCCGCCAGCAACGCCGACGTGAGTTCCACACGATCCTCCGTCATGCGTTCCCCGCGCGCCACCTGCGCGCCCCATTTCTCCAAATCCGCCGGATTGCCCCCGCGCACTCCGCCGTGCTGCCCCGCCGCGGACGGACCCGCGCCCACCCACTCGTGCATGCGCCACGTATTCAAATTATGATTACAAACGTGCCCAGGCCGCGCGAAATTGGAGACTTCGTATTGCGCGAAACCCGCCTCCTCCAGCACGTCCCAGGTGCGCTCATACATCCGCGCCTCATGCGCCGGATCCAGCTTCACCTGTCCCTTCGACAACTTCACCCACAGCTTCGTGTCCTCCTCGAAGGTCAGGCAATAGGTCGAGATATGGTCCGGGGCCAACGCCACCGCCTGCGCCAGATCCCCCAGCCACGCCGCCTCGTCCTGCCCCGGCAGCGCGAACATGAGGTCCAGATTGACACTCGCGAACCCCGCCGCGCGCACCCGCTCGTAAGCGCGAAACACCTGCTCGCGCGTATGCTGCCGCCCCAACGCATCCAGCAACTCCGGTCGAAAACTCTGCACGCCCATCGAGATGCGCG
>DAIPIP010000114.1:0-9603 GCA_036770725.1 Opitutaceae bacterium | reverse complement strand
CCCTCGGCGAGGTCTTCGCCGCGCAGGATGGAGTAGAGCCGCTGGATGGTGCAGATGGTGACGCGGCAGACGTCGTCGATGTGCGGCGAGGTGAGGTGCTGGACGTTGTAGAGTTCGGTGAAGAGGCGGCCGGTGTCGGGCGTGCGGAAGCGGGCGAACTCGTCGCGGGCCTGTTCGCCGAGATTGGCGCGGTCCACGAGGAAGAGGACGCGACGGGCGCCGGCGTGTATGATCAGGCGATACGTGAAAGCGCAGGCGGTGTAGGTCTTGCCCGCGCCGGTCGCCATGTGGATGAGCGAGCGGGGGCGGTTTTCGGCGAAGGATTTTTCGAGGCCGGTGATGGCTTCGACTTGGCAGTCTCTCATGCCGACGTCGACGAGCGGGTGGGCGGTGGGGAGGGCGACGAGGCGGGCACGGAGGGTGTCGGCTTCGGCGTGCCAGGCAGCGAGCGTCTCGGGACGGTGGAAGGAGAAGACGCGGCGCGAGCGGGGATCGGGATCGCGGGTATCGCGGAAAAAGGTTTCGACGCCGGTGGATTCGTAGGCGAAGGGGAGGGGACCGGTGAGGCCGGCGGCAAGAAAGTCGGGGAGGCCGGAGCCGTAGCGGGCGGATTGCTCGGCGACGGCGGAGAGCGTGGTGCCTTCTTTCTTGGCCTCGATCACGCCGACGGCGTGGCGGTCAACGAGGAGCAGGTAGTCGCAGGGGCCGGTTTTGAGCGGGACCTCGCGGAGGGCGACGCCGCGGCCGGCGGAGAAATCGACGGCTTTGTAGTCCTGAATGATCCAGCCGGCCGCGACGAGTTGAGCGTCGATCTGGGCGCGGGCGAGGGCTTCGGGAGTGGGCGGCATGCGGGACGCGAATCGTCAAGGAGTTGTGAGCGGCACGCATGCGTGGAGCAAAACCCGCGCATGGGTTGGGGGCGAAATGTGAGAAGGGACCACAGATTTCACAGATAAACACAGATGATCGAACCGGATGATCCGGTCTTATCTGTGAGAATCTGTGTTATCTGTGGTTATTCCTTTTTCGGCGCGGGGAGTTTTAGGGCCATCCACCAGGCGGCGGCGCTGAAGGCGGCGGCGATGGCGAAGACGGTGAAGCTGCCAAGGGTCCAGAACACGATGCCGGCGATGAGTGGAGTGATGGCTCGCGCCAGGCTGCCGAGGGAGCGAAACACGCCGAGGGCGCGGCCTTGCTCGTCGGCACTGGCGTAGAGCGAGATGAGGCCGCTGGTGGAGGGGTTCACCAGGCCGCTGCCGATGGCGACTAGGGCGAGGCCGACGTAGAGCATGGCGGGCGTGGCCGCGAGGCCGATGAGAACAAGCGACACCGCGGTGGCGGCAAGGCCGAGGGTGAGCACTTTTATCTCGGGCATGGTCTTGAGCATGCGGCGGACGAGCACGCCTTGGGTGAGGATGGAAAACACGCCGAGGAAGCCGATGAGCAGGCCGTTCTGTTTCGGGCCGTAGCCGAAGCGTTCGACGGCTAGGAAGACCAAGGAGAATTCCATCGCGCAGAAGGCGAGGGCCTGGAGGAAGGCGACGACGTTGACCTGGCGGATGGCGGGCGATCCGAGGGTGAAAATGGCGGCGAGCGGGTTTCGTATTCGCTCGCTGGATACGACTTGGGCGCGGGCGGCGGGCGGGAGGGTTTCGTGGAACTTGCGCCAGACCCAGACGAGGTTGATCGCGCCGAGCACGAGCGAGAACACGGCCGGGATGGTGAAGGGGTTGACGCCCCAGGCGGCAAGGGCGGGGTGGGCGTCGAGCAGGTTGTGCGAGGCGGTGAAGGCGCCGATGGCGGGGCCGGTGATGAGGCCGAGGCCGAACGCGGCGCCGACCAGGCCCATGGCGCGGGAGCGTTCGGCGCGGCTGGTGACGTCAGCGACGGCGGCGGTGGCGACGGAGAGGTTGCCGCCGAAGGCGCCGCCGAGGAAGCGGGCGGCGATGAAGAGCCAGAAGGAGCCGCTGAGCGCCCAGATGACGTAGCTGAGGGCGGTGCCGGCTACCGTCCAAAGCAGGATGGGGCGGCGACCGATGCGGTCGGAGAGGCCGCCCCAGAGCGGGGCGCAGATGAATTGGAGCAGGGCATAGATCGAGCTGAGGATGCCGCCGAAGAGAACGACTTTAAAATTGTCATCCTGGCCGAGGGCGGCGGAGAGGGAGTCGGTCCAGCCGATGAAGGTGCGGAGCAGACCGCTGTCGCCGTCCACCGCGAGGTAGTGCTCCAGGATGCCGGGGAAGAGCGGGAAGATGATCGAGAAGCCGACGAGATCGAGAAACAGGGTCAGGAAGATGACGCCGAGGGAGAGCGGGCGCGCGGCGGCGGGCGTGGCGGAGGCGTTGGAAGGCGAAGCGGGAGAAGACACGAAAAGGAGGAAGGGACGGTATTGACCGCAAAAAGGCGCAGAAGGCGCGAAAAGGGAAGCCGGGGCGAGGGCTTACTTTTTGCGGCGGTATTTTATGCGCAGGATGAAGGCCGTGACGGCGATGCTGCCGCCGGCGCCGAAGAGCACGCCGATGGGGTATTCGAAGGTGGTGAGCGGGCGGCCGACGAGGAACAGCGTGCTGTTGATCATGCCGTAGAAAAACATGAAGGCGACCAAGGCGATGGCGACGATGACGTGGCCGCGCATCTGATCCATGATGTGCTCGACGAGTTGCCAGAAGGATTCGGATTCGGGGGCGCGGAAATCGTCGTCGTTGCGGTTGTCGGGCGGGGTGGAGGGCGTCTCGGGCATGGAAGATGGGAAGGGAGAGAAAGGAGGGTTGAACCGCGAAGGATGCGAAGGGTCGCGAAGGAAGATCAAACCACGGAGGGCACGGAGATTCGATCCGAGATTCGATCCAGGATCCCGGTCTCTTCAGGCCTTTCCGTGTCCTGCGTGTTCGCCGCGGTTCATTTGATTTTGGGCACGTCGCGTCAGGCGCGTTTGGTGAGGTCGCGCGGGGCTTGGTCGGCGGCGGGGAGGGTGGCGGGGAGGGTTTTGTTTCCCTTGGCGCCGAGTTCTTCGAGGCGGCGGCCCTGGGGTAGGACGCGGGTTTCGAGGGAGGCGATGGCGGCGTTGTAGGCCTTGGCGGCGTTGTCGAGGGCGGGGCCGATCTTGCCGAGGTGGTCGGTGAAGCCGGTGACGCGGTCGTAGAGTTCACGCGCCTGGGCGGTGATCTCCTCGGCGTTTTTCGCGGCGGTCTCCTGTCGCCAACCGTAGGACGCGGCTTTGAGGAGGGCGATGAGGGTGGCGGGGGTAGCGAGAAGAACCTTTTTGGCGATGGCGCGCTCGAGCAGGTCGGGGTCGGCGGAGAGGGCGCCGGCGAGGAATTGGTCGCCGGGAAGGAAGAGGACTACGAATTCGGGCGAGGGTTGAAATTGTTCCCAGTAGGCTTTGGCGCCGAGGGCGTTGACGTGGCCGGAGACTTTGGCGGCGTGTTCGGCGAGTTTGGCGGCGCGGGTGGCTTCGTCGGGCGCGGTGGCGGCTTCGCGGTAGGCCTCGTTGGGGGCTTTGGCGTCCACGACGATCTGTTGGCCGCCGGGGAGGCGGACGACGAGGTCGGGGCGGAGGCGGGAGCGATCCTCGGTGGTGATGGAGGTTTGCTCGGTGAAGTCGCAGTGGGCGCTCATGCCGGCGAGTTCGACGACGCGGCGAAGTTGGAGTTCGCCCCAAGTGCCGGCGGTGGTGGTGGAACGGAGCGCGGTGGAGAGGCGGGCGGTCTCGTTTTGGAGGGTGAGCTGGCTTTGCGCGAGAGTCTGGAGCTGCTGGGCGAGGGCGGAGGCGGATTCGGCGCGGGTTTTGTCGAAGGCGGTGATCTTGGCTTCGACCTGGGTGAGGGATTCGCGGATGGGTTTGACGAGGGACTCGATGGCTTGCTGGCGTTTTTCGAGGTCGCCGTCGGCGAGTTGGCGGGTCTCGCCGAGGGTTTGTTTGGCGAGGTCGAGGAAGGCGGCGTTGTTGGCCTGGAGGGCGGCGGCGGAGAGGGCCTTGAACTCGTTGACGGAGCGTTCGTGAGCCTGGGTGAGGGCGGCGATTTTCTCGCCGGAGGCGGCGCGCTCGGTGGCGAGGGCGGTGCGGGCGTCGGCGAGGGCGGCGCGGTCGGTTTCGAGCTGGCGGCGGGCGTCGGTGAGGTCGGTTTGCAGGCGGACGAGATCGGCCTCGCGGGCCTGGAGGCGCTCGCGGAGGGCGGTGGTGCGGCCTTGGAGTGCGAGCCAGGCGATGACAAAACCGAAGGCGAGGCCGAGGATAATGTAGAGAATGTCAGTCATGAAAATCTGTTGAAAGAATGTGACGGTTCATGGCGCGCATTGACACCAGGGGGCATGGGGAGTGCTTAGCCGAGAAACAACTATGTCGTTCGCCGTTATTATGAGGGTCATGGAGGGCTGGCGCGGGGTGATGGTCAACTCGTCCCGCGAGCCGCTGGTTTTGGTGGTGGCGAGGTGTGGGCGATGAAGGGTGCGGACGGTTTGAAGGAAGGAACGCACGACACGTTGGGTTTGATCGCCGGCAGCGAAAACCCGTTTGAGCTGGCGCGCCCGAGGTCGGGGGTGGAGGCGCCGTTGGCGATGGTGTTGGTGGTGGCGACGGATGGCGCCACGCGAGGGCGGGTGGATCAGCGGCTTGAGGAGGAGTTTGAGGTGACGTTGGTAAAATCCGTCGAGGAGGCGCGGGAGCGGATAAAGACGAAGCGCTTCGCGTTGGCGTTGCTGGATCTGCGCGAGGCGAGCGAGCGGGTGAGGGCGGTGGTGGCGGAGTTGCGGGCGGCGGATGCGGAGATGTCGGTGATGGTTTTGGGCGCGGGGAGGGCGGTGAGAGTTATGGGCGACCAGTGTTTGCAGGTGCCGTTTGATTCGCCGGACTTGGTGGCGCTGGCGCATCACGAGGTGGAGATGGCGACGCGGCGGCGCGGGCGCTCGGCGGTGATCCGCGAGATGGAAGGCGCGATCGGGTTGTTGCGGCGCGAGCTGGAGGCGAAGGATTCGCTGGCGGGCTATGGGGAGGCGTCGGCCTCGATGGTGCATGATTTGAAGAACGCGTTGTTCTCCACCCTCGGTTACACGGCGCGGCTGATCCAGGAGACGTCGAATTTGAAGGATTCGCTAGGGGCGCAGGCGCAGCCGATCGACGCGATCGCGCAGAAGCTGGACCACACGTCGAACTACCTGATGCATCTGGCGCACACCTGTCGTTACAGCGACGGCGGGACGGCTTCGCGCGAGTTGCTGGATTTGCAGGCGGAGGTGGAGCACGTGAAGGCGGTGTTATTTTTTAACAGCGCCAATCTGCACATCGTGGGTCCGGGTGGGTCCGGGGTCGGGGTGGGGGCGGGCGCGGCGCGGGTGTCGGCGGATCGTTACGAGCTGCACCGGGTTTTTCAGAATTTGTTCAAGAACGCGTTCGAGGCGGGGGCGGGCGAAGTGCGGGTGACGCTGAGGGTCGAGGCGGCGCGGGTGATCGTGGAGGTGCGGGATGATGGGCGCGGGTTTCCCGAGGATGAGGTGGCGGTGGTGTTTGTGCAGTCGCCGCGGTCGAGCAAGCGCGGCGGGCAGGGGCTGGGGTTGCGGATTTGTCACCAGATCATCGGGCGGCATGGCGGGGAGATTTCGCTGTGCAACGACCCGGGCAAGGGCGCGACGTTCAGGATTTGGTTGCCGAGGGCTTGAGGCGGTGGCGAGAAGATCGGAAATCGGCGATGGGCGCTTCGCCGCTCATCGGGGTTGGGATTTCCGTCGCAACGGGGGGGATGGCGCGGCATGCAGACGGGTTTCGATTCCTCAAAGCCATGTCCGATCTCCAGAGTTACACCATTCCCGAAGGCACGCGCCGTGAGCGGGCCGACAAGTTGTTGGCGGCGGCGTTTCCCGAGCATTCGCGCACGGCGTGGGTGCGGACTTTCGAGGCGGGGCGGGTGACGCGCGCGGGGGTGGTGATCGACAAGAAGATCGAGTTGAACGCGGGCGACACGGTGGAGTTTTCGCACGCGGACATCGTGCCCTCGGTGTTGAGGGCGGCGGACATCGCGCTGGAGATTTTGTTCGAGGACGAGCACATGCTGGCGGTAAACAAGCCGGCCGGGATGGTGGTGCATCCGGGCGCGGGCACAGGAGACGACACGTTGGTGCATGCGTTGCTGGGGCATTGCGCGGGCACGCTTTCGGGGGTGGGCGGGGTGGAGCGGCCGGGGATCGTGCATCGTTTGGACAAGGAGACGACGGGGGTGATCGTGGTGGCGAAGAGCGACGCGGCGCATCGGGCGCTTTCGGAGCAGTTCGCGGAGCGGCATTTGCACAAGGAGTATTTGGCGCTGGTGGTGGGCGTGCCGCGGCTGCTGAGCGGGCGGATCGAGAGCGGCATCTCGCGGCATCCGATTCACCGGCACAAGATGACCACGGGCGAAGGCGGGAAACCGGCGCGCACGGATTGGACGCGCGAGAAGGTGTTCGCGCCGCACGCGGCGTTGATGCGTTGCCATATTTTGACGGGGCGCACGCACCAGATTCGCGTTCACATGAAGTCGATCGGGCACTCGATTTTGGGCGACGCGATTTATGGCTGGAAGGACAGCGCGCCGCTGCCGATGCGGCCGCCGCGCATCATGCTGCATGCGGAGTTTTTGAAACTGCACCATCCGATCACGGCGCGGGAGCTGGAGCTGCGCGCGCCGTTGCCGG
Organism: Opitutaceae bacterium; assembly: GCA_036770725.1. Classification (GTDB taxonomy): domain Bacteria; phylum Verrucomicrobiota; class Verrucomicrobiia; order Opitutales; family Opitutaceae; genus IMCC26134_A. Next base: position 2,940 of record DAIPIP010000114.1, on the reverse strand, counting down.
CGGATTTCAGGGCGATGGTGGCGGCGTTGGAGGGGGCGGCGAAGTAGGGCGCGGGCCGGAGGACGGCAGCAGGATGCCGCCGCTACTTCAGGTGCGTTCGAGCAGGTAGGCGCGGCGGTAGGCGCGCGGGGGCATGCCTTGTTCGATGCGGAAGCGGCGGGAAAAGTAGTATTCGTCGGCGAAGCCGGTGCGGGCGGCGACCTCGTGAACGGGCAGCTTGGTTTCGACCAAGAGGCGGCAGGCCGCCTGCATGCGCAGGGCCTGGAGAGTGCGGGCGGGGCTGTCGGGCATGAATACGCCCCAGCGGCGGCGAAAAGTGGAGGAGGACCAGCCGCGACGGGCGGCGAGAAGCTCGGGACTCAGGGAGGGCTCGGCGAGGCGTGCGCGCATGTCGGCAAGAATGGCTTGAATGACCGAGTCATCGCCTTCGGGAAGATTGCGGCGTGCGGGGGAGAGCCAGCTTTCGAGGATGAGGCGCTCGCAAACGCGGTCCGCGCGGTCGGCCATCGACTCGGGTTCGGCGGAGTGGGCGAGCTGGCGCAGGGCCTCGGCCTGGGCGCGAACCGAGGGGAGGTCGCGGATCGGCCACACCGGCCGTTCCGGATCGATGAGACGCATGCTTTCGAAGCGGGTTTTGGTGTCGGCGTGGTAGATGAGGTAGAGTTCGTCCCAAGTCGTGCCGGGAGCGGGGCCGTATTCGAGGAATTCTCCCGGCCATTGGGTAAACACACACGGTGCCTTGATCGGCCAGCGGCGGCCCAGGCGATGGAGTTCGCCATGACCGCGAAAAACGAAGGAGAAATTGCAGGTCGAAAAGGTGGTGCGCAGGCATTCCTTTTTGGCGGTGATGTGGTTGGCGTTCACCAAGGCGAAAGCGGAGGGGTGGCGGCGGACGAAGGCAGCCCAGTGTTTGATCGGGAAATCCATTTTATTGACGCTGGCGTCTATTCTCCAGTGGCGAGGAATGTGTTACTCTTATTTTTTACCTCTTAAAATCATGAAAAAGGCCTTGTTCCTCAGCGGCGGTTGGGATGGTCACCAACCTGATAAAATCGTCCAAATTTTTGCTTCCGAGTTGGAGCAACACGGACTCGTGCCGGAGATTTGTCGTGATCTGGCGGTGTTGGACGACGTGGAGAAGTTGAAGGCGTGCGATCTGATTTTCCCTTGTTGGACGATGGGGCAGATCACGAACAAGCAGGAGGGCAATCTTTGCTCGGCGGTGCGCGGAGGCGTCGGACTTGCCGGGGTGCATGGGGGGATGGGCGACGCGTTTCGCGGACGGCTCGATTTCGAGTGGATGGTAGGCGGGCATTTCGTCGGGCATCCGCACGTGGGGGATTATTCGGTGCGGGTGAAGGATTGGGCCAGTCCGATCACGGCCGGGTTGCCGGCGGAATTCGCGTATCGATCGGAGCAATACTACCTGCTCACGGACCCGGCGGTGCATGTGCTGGCCGACACGGATTACAGGCACGAAGGGCGCGGTGTGCGCATGCCGGTCGCGTGGGTGAAAACGTGGGGCGCGGGGCGGGTTTTCTACAATGCGCTCGGGCATCATCCCGACGAGTTCACACAGTTCCCCGCCGCCCGCCGTCTGACGGTGCAGGGCTGTTTGTGGGCGGCGGGTTTGCTCTGATTCCGACGCTTTTGGAGCCGGGCCAGATGGCGCGCGGCGTTAGTCCAAGTCTTTAAACACTCTTTTCCATGTCCTCGAAAACTTACCCCACTCCCTCAGCGATCAAGGTCGGCGTCGTCGGCTACGGCGGCGCTTTTAACATGGGCCGACAGCATTTGAACGAGATGCGCGCGGCGGGAATGACGCCCGTCGCGGTGGTGGAACTCGATCCAAAACGCCTGGAGGTGGCGACGGCGGATTTTCCCGGTATCGAGACTTACGAAACGTTGGATGAGATGCTCGCCAAGTCGGCGGTGGATCTCGTGACGGTGATCACCCCGCACAACACGCATGCGGAGCTTGGCCTAAAGATAGTGGAGGCCGGGCGGCATGTGGTTTTGGAAAAACCGATGGCGATCACGACCGAAGACTGCGACGCGATGATCGAGGCCGCGCGGGGACGGGGCGTGGTCGTGAGCACGTATCATAATCGGCACTGGGACGGTTGGATTTTGCACGCGGTCGAGTTGTTCAAGAGCGGGGTGCTGGGCGACATCGTGCGCATTGATTTGCGCATGGGGAATCATGGTCGGCCGAAGGATTGGTGGCGTTCGTCGCGCGGCATTTCGGGCGGGATTCTTTACGACTGGGGCGTGCATTTGCTGGAGTATTCGCTGCAGCTTATCACCGCGCCGGCGACGGAGGTGAGCGGTTACGCATGGAACGGGCATTGGGCGGCGCAGCCGAATTTCGTCTGGGCGGCGGACGCGAACGAGGACGAGGCGCAGGCGACGGTGCGGTTCGCGAGCGGGCAGCGTATCAACTTGGTGGTGACGACGCTCGATTCCGCGACGGATCGTGGATTCATGAAGATCGTGGGCACGCTGGGCACGCACGTGATCGACTGGTCCGCCTACGAGACGAGTCGGGGGCTGGGCGGCGGAAAAGTATCGTTCGAGCGCGGGCCGCACCGGAAGAGCGAGGGCGAGAAGTTTTATGAAAACGTCGCGGCTCACCTCACCGGGAAAGAGGATTTGGTGATCACCGGAGAGTGGGCGCGCCGGCCGATCCACTACCTGGATTTGGCCGCGCGCAGTGCGAAGGAGGGGAAGGCTTTGCCGGTGAAGTATGGCTGATGCGGCGGGATGCGGAGCGACCGGAAAGCGGCGGAATTCGCGAATCGTCGAGGTGGAGAAAAGGGGCGAAAAAACCGCTTGCTTCCGGCGGGTTGGTCGGGTGCTCTCCACCTCCCTTAGTTTTTCGGGCTGTAGCGTAGCCTGGTAGCGCGCTTGCATGGGGTGCAAGAGGTCGTGAGTTCGAAT
>DAIPIP010000296.1:0-2129 GCA_036770725.1 Opitutaceae bacterium | reverse complement strand
GCTCGAACCGGCGCTGGCGACCGACGCGCATCGCGCCGAGGCGAAGGATTGAGCGCGGGCTGAACGCCAAATCCGTCCGGGCTCCGCCGCATGAACCGCACCGACCGGCTCATGGCCATCGTGCTGCACCTGCAAGGGCGGCGGGTTGTGCGCGCGGAGGAGCTGGCGGAGCGCTTCGCCGTCAGCGTGCGCACGATCTACCGCGACGTCGCGGCGCTGGGCGAGGCGGGGGTGCCCATCGCGGGCGAGGCGGGCGTGGGCTACTCGATGGTGCGCGGGTATCATCTGCCGCCGGTGATGCTGGCGGCGGACGAGGCGGCGGCGCTTTTTCTCGGCGGGCGGCTGGTGCGCGAACTCACCGACGCCTCGTTGCGCGCGCCGTCGGAGTCGGCCTTGGACAAGTTGCGCGCGGTGTTACCGCCGGAGCAGCGGGACCATGTGGAGCGGGTGGGGCGAGCGACGTGGGTGGCACGGTGGGCGACGCCGGAGAACGAGGGCCGGGCGGGGGGCGGCGCGGAGGCGGGGGTGCTGCGCGCTTTGCAGGACGCGGTGGCGCGGCGGCGGGTGGTGCGGATGGATTATCGAGGGCGCGAGAAGGCCGAGACGGCGGGGCGCGAGGTGGAGCCGCTGGGCTTGGTTTTCTACGGGGCCTACTGGTATCTGGTGGCGTGGTGCCGGCTGCGGGACGCCCTGCGGCATTTTCGGCTGGATCGTATCCAAAAAATGGAGACGACGGCGCTTCGATATGAGATGCGGCCGGGATTTGATCTCGCGGCGCATTTGAGCGACTACGCGCGGGCGGGGCAGGCGTATCCGGCGCGATTGTGGCTGGCCGACGCGGTGCAGGCGCGGGCGCGGACGGAGAGCTACGCGACCTTGATCGAGGTGGAGGGTTCAAGGCGCGACGGCGGGGCGGAGTTCACGCTTCTGACGTGGTCCTACGAGTGGCTGGCGGGCTGGATATTTTCGTTTGGCGGCGGGGCGGAGGCGATCTCGCCACCGGAGCTGCGCGAGCGGGTGGTGCGGCTGGCGGGCGAGGTGTTGGCGCGGCATGGCGCGGAGGTGGCGGGGGGCGGCGAACGAGAAAAATCGCGACGGGCGAAACGCTCCTGACACGGGGTTGTCAGTAGGCGGGGTTAGGATGCCGGCGATGAAATCCACGATCAACCCTCCGATGAAACCCACGACCTCTTCGCCCGCTTCGATTCGCGTTCTTGAATTCGCCTATACCGCCTACCCCGTGACCGACGTGGCGCGGGCGCGGGCGTTTTACGAGGGGGTGTGCGGGCTGAAGCTTGGTGGATTGGTCGAGGACGACGGCAAGCATGCGTGGATCGAATACGATGTGGGCGGGCATACGTTGGCGCTGGTGGCGGGCGTGCCGGAGTGGAAGCCGAGCGGGGATGGTCCGTCGCTCGCGCTGGAGGTGGCGGATTTCGACGGGGCGATGGCGGCGCTGCGCGAGGCGGGCGCGGCGGTGATGTTGGAGCCGGGGGAGTATCCCGGTTGCCGCATGGCGGTGGTGCGCGATCCGGATGGAAACGCGTTGGTGATTCACCGGCGCAAGGCGGCCGGGAGCGCGCAGGCGGCGGGTTGAGGAGACGCGATCATGCAAAACACGAAATCGGGAGCGGGCGCGGGCGCGTTCGGCCAGTGGGCGTTGTTGCTGGCGGGGGCGCGGCGGAATACGCGGGCGGGACGGGAGGCGGACGGCGCGTCGGAGGCCGCGGACGAGTTGGTCATGCGCGAAGCCGATCCGTGTCGGAGCGACGACGCGGCCAACACGGGCGAGGGTGGGAGCAGCGGCGATACGCTTGTCGCCGGGCGGGACGTTTGAACGGCGACAGGAGTGTCGCCGGTCCTTGTTACGGAATGCGGAGAGGCGCCGCGGCGGGCCCGGCGGTCCCGCCCTGCCATGATGCCTACTCCGAGCCGCCGTGGCGGAGGGCTTGGAGGACGTTGAGGGAGTGGTTGCCGATGCTCTCCATGTTGTTGAGCACGTCGATGTAGAGCATCTCGGATTTGATCGCGTCGGCGCTGAGGCGCATGCGCTGCATGGATTCCTTGCGCAGGTTTTTGCGGAAGGAATCGATGAGGTTTTCCAGCTGGAAGGCGGTCTCCATGTCGGA
>DAIPIP010000295.1:0-2134 GCA_036770725.1 Opitutaceae bacterium | reverse complement strand
AGGCGGCCGACAGGTTGCGCGAGACGACCCGATCCGACCGCCGTTTCCCGGCTAACCCGAGTTCGTCAGTCCGGAAGACGCCTTCATTGATGAGTAGCATCTTGTGTGATTTACCGGGCGATTTTCGGCACTACATCGGCCACGATTCGAGGGCCTTTGGGGAGGCGCAGGCCGAGGTGGGCGAGCAGTTGGGCGGTGGCGGGCTCGGGCGTGGCGACGACCCGCAGGCGCAGCTCGGTGCGCGTTCCGCCGCGCAGCACCGGCAGGATCACGTCCACGCTTTTGATCGTCGCCACTTCCTTGACCAGCTGGCGCGCGCACGTGCCCAGGCCTTTCGCCTGCATCCATTGTTCGAGGCTGCGCCAGAGCGCAAGGGCGAGGAAACACACCAAAATGTGCGCCTGCACCCGGTCCTCTTTTTGGTGAAACACCGGTCGCAGGCCCAGGTCGCTTTTGGCGGTGCGGAACGCCGCCTCGGCCTGCGTGAGCTGGATATACCACTTCCACAACAAGGCCGGATCGGTTTCCTCGCAGTTCGTCCGCAACAGATACGCGCCCTTTTGTCGGTGCGCCTTTTGCCCGGCTTCGAGCCGGCTGCTCACGCGCAGTCCGACGGCCCTCCCGTCGGCATCGTGTATCACCTCCGCCACTACGATCGCGGCGGCGGCCGGATACTTGCCCAGATGCCGTCCGATCCGCCGGCCCACCGTCTCCTGGTCGGTCTGCGGGGCGCGACGCAACCACGCATCAATCTTGATCAACTCCTCCGTCAGGCGCCCGCTTTGGCGCGCGAGCATCGCACGTTCCTTTTCCGCCCGCGCCCCGCTGCGGCATAACACATACCGCTCGCCGGGCTCGCCGCCGGGCTGCTCGACCAGCCGCACCTCCAGACCGTCCTGCACGGTTTTCCAATCGGATTGCTCCAACAGGGTCCGCTCGTGGGCGCGCAGCCAGCTCTTCGGAGTGCCCACCAGGTAACGCGCCTTGCGCTCGCGCAAAAAAGCGATGTTTGACTCCGAAACCATGCCCCGGTCCATCACCCAGATCCGCTCGGCCTGGCCGTATTTTTCCTCCATCCCGCGCACGATTTGTTCGACCGTGCCCACGTCGGCGCGGTTGCCCGCGAAGACCTCAAAACTCAGCGGCAGCCCCTCCGGCGTGCAGACCAGCCCGATGCAGACCTGTTTGTTGCCCGGACGCTGGTCGCGGGAGTAGCCGCGTTGGGCCTGAGGATTGCGCTCGGCCTCGCCCTCAAAATAGGTGCTGGTCACGTCATAGAGCAAAAACTCGAAGCGCACGCCGAACCACTGGCGGTAGCGCTCCATCAGGTGGGCGCACAACGCGTCCTTGTGCTGGCCGAGTTTGTCGAGGGCGCGGTAGAGCCGCGCGTCGTTGATCGCTCCGGTGTCGATGCCGAGCAGCTCGTCGAGCGCGGTCGTGTCATACCAATGCTCGGCCACGCCGAGTTCGGAACGTTGGGCGCAAAACCGCGCGACGGTGAGCAACGCGGCGGTGTGCGGCCAAGCCACCGACTCGCGCCCTTGCGGCAGGAGCGTGCCAAGCAGTTCGTCGAGCTTGAGCCGATGCCAGAGCGAGAGGGCGAGGTAGCTCTCGCCGAAGTCGCGGGTGCGCTCGACGCGCAAGCCGGAGATGTCGGCGCGTTCCCATTGGGCGGACGGCTCCGGGGAGGCCGAGGGGGACAGACCGGGCAAATCGGCGGTCTTGGCCGGGGGCGCTTCGCCGCGCAAAAGCGCCGCCAGATCGTCCCAGCCGCCGCGCAGACCGGCCAGCTCGGCCTGGTCGAGTTTGCCGAGCGAGGCCACGACGCGCTGACGCGGCCCCCGCGAGGTGCGCACCGTCTCGCACAAGTGCCAGTAACTGTAACCGACGCCACGCGCCGACTTGGTCTTACGCCGCAGGAACATGCCCGGCAGGATCGCAGAAAACCCACCGCCCCTCAACGGGGTGTTCGGCACTACATGGCTCCGAAACGCGGTCTTCCCTCGTGGCCGTCCGATCTCGAAAACGCCTTCTCCCAGGAAACTTTTTTAGCCAATACCCCGAACTGACGAACTCGGGTTAATGTAGCCGCGCAAATCGGCCGACACGAGGGAATGTTTGGATACGCCCATCC
>DAIPIP010000294.1:0-2142 GCA_036770725.1 Opitutaceae bacterium | reverse complement strand
TGTCGTGGATGCCCAGCTTGTTCATCAACTGCTGCCGGTGCTTCTCGACCGTCTTTATGCTGATGTGCAGCGTGGCCGCGATCTGCTTGTTCGCGAACCCCTCGGCCACGAGTTGCAACACCTCGGCTTCGCGCGAGGTCAGGCGCTTGCCGACCGTCTTGCGCCGTCCGTCGCGATCCAGCGGGTGGTCGTTAAAACGGCGGGCGATGGACGGGCTGAAAAAGAGTTTCCCCTTCGCCACCTCCCGGATCGCCTCCACGAGGATTTCCGCCGAGGTCTGTTTTTCGAGAAAGCCCGACACGCCCACTTCACACATGCGTTCTATGTAGGGATCATCGCTGTGCGCGGAGAGAATGAGCACCTTCGCCTTGGGATTGTCCGCGAGGATCTGCCGCGTGGCCTCGAGGCCGTTGAGCACCGGCATGGCGATGTCCATCAAGATCACGTCGGGCCGCAAGGTGCGCGCCTGCTCCACCGCCTCGCGCCCGTTGCGCGCGCCGCCGACCACCTGAAAATGTTCATCCGCGCGCAACAGCGCGGACAGGCCCTGGCGCACGATGGCGTGATCCTCGGCGAGCAGGACGGTGATTAATTTCGGAGTGCTCATGAGGATTTGGGCTTTGCCACGCGAAAAGGAATCTCGGCGCGCACCGTGGTGCCCTCGCCCGGTTCGGACCGCAGGGCAAAGCGCCCCCCGATCATCTCGATGCGCTCGCGCATGCCGACCAGCCCCAGCCGCTTCGGATTGCGCGCGCCGAGGATTTTTTCGACCGCGAACGCGCGACCGTTGTCCTCTATTTCCATGCGGATCGCGCCGGACATCTGCACCAAAACCAGCGTGACACGCGTGGCCTGCGCATGACGCGCGACGTTTTTCAACGCCTCCTGCGCCACCCGGAAAAGCACCGCGCGCTTCGCCGCCGACAAGGTCTCCACGCCACGAAACGCCGTGATTTGTATGATCAGGTTTTCGCGCGAGGCCAGATTTCGGCTGAACGCGTGCAAGGCCGGAATCAAACCCAGGTCGTCCAACACCGCCGGCCTCAGCTCGCGGGCGAAGCGATGCACCGCCTCCACCGATTTTTCCACCAGCCGCTGCGTGCGCTTCAGCGTGGTCGTGAATGAACGCGCCCCCGCGCCCGCCGCCGCGCCGCGCCCCCGCGCCCGCCGCCGCGCCGCGCCCCAGCGCCGCAAGCTCCACGTTTATACCCACCAGCGTCTGCACCACCTCGTCGTGCAACTCGCGGCTGATGCGCTTCCGCTCCTCTTCCTGTGCGGACAAAATTTTCCGCGCCAGTTGGCGCAGCTTTTTCTGCATCAACTGCGACTCGAGAAAAAGCGCGCGATACCGATCCTTGCCCGCGCGAATCGCCTTCTCGCCCGCCTCGCGCCGCGCGACCTCGCGCTGCAACTGCCGCTTGCCCCGCGCCAACGCCAGCGCGTGCAGACGCAGCGTCTCATTGCGTTCGCGGAGATGCCGGTTCGATTGACGTGTGGCGCGCAGCACCGCCTCCAGCGGCGCCAGCGCGAAAGTCAGAAACCGCCCCGCGCGATTGAGCGAACGCCGGTTCGCACCGTCGAAGTCGCCCGTCTCCAACAAGGCTGCCAGCGCCCGCTCATGCACCACCACCAGATCGCGCGACAACATACCCAGCGCCACCGCCCGCCGCCCCAATTCGCGCGCCGCCTCTCCCCGCTGCGGGATCGTGACCTTCAGGTGCGCGGACAACGCCGCCCGATAGTCGGGCGCGAGCGCGGCAAGGGCGGATTTTCGGGCGGGAGAAGTTGGCACGGTCATGGAACGGTGAAAAAAAGGTTCGGCTTCGCCAACGCCGCAGATGGCGCGATACAAGCCGCGTTATCGGAGGAAACCCGATTTCACCCCGATGCCGAAACCTTACGTATGGGGTATAACCCTACCGCCCGGACTTTGGTCGCCGAGGGCCGCCTCCGCGCGCTTTCAACGCCCTCGCGCTTGACCGACCCCCGCCCCGCCCGCTTCCTCTCGCCGCATGAGCGACCGTCCGGCCACGCCTTCTCCCGAAATCAAATATAAACGCATCGTCCTGAAGCTCAGCGGCGAGGTTCTGCGCGGCAAAGGCGCCGACCCCATCGACCCCCAGATCCTCGAAAGCATCTGCC
>DAIPIP010000293.1:0-2144 GCA_036770725.1 Opitutaceae bacterium | reverse complement strand
CATTGGCCTTCGGGTTGGTTACTGTCCCGTGTCCAAGAAAATCGGTGGCGCTATAAGCATTGAGCTTGGCTCCCTCCCCGCCCGCTAGGGGCGCCGTCAGGCGGCTGGTTTGGAGGCCTTGCGAAGGCGTTGGCTCTCGCCGGTAAACTCCAGGATGGTGGCGTGGTGCACGAGCCGGTCGATGGCTGCCATCGTCGTCATGGGATCCTTGAAGATCTGGTCCCACTGGCTGAGACCAGGTTGGAGGTGATGACCACGGTGCGTTTCTCGTAGCGCTCGGCGAGGAAGGTGAAGAGCACCTCCATCTCCTCGCGCGACTGCTGCACGTAGCCGAGGTCGTCGAGGATGACGGCGTCGTATCGCGCGAGCTTGGCGAGCAACGAGGGCAACTTCAGGTCGCGTTTGGCGACCAGGAGCTGACCGACGAGCTTGAAGGTCGGCACGAAAAGAACCTTGAGCTGGTGACGTTGTATCCACTCGCGCCCGACGGCGGCGGCGAAGTGGCTCTTGCCCCGGCCGGGCAGGCCGAAGCAGAGCAGGTTGTCACCACGGCGCACCAGCTCGCCGTCGAGCAGCGTGGGCAATTGCCGTCTCACCTTCTCGGGCAGACGCGCCTCGTCGAGGGTGCCGAGGGTCTTGCCGCCGGGCAGGCCCGATTCTTTGATCTGGCGTTCGATGCGGCGGCGCAGCCGCTCGTTGGCCTCGCCTTCCACCAGATGCAAAAGGAAGCGGCGGTAACCCCAGTTCTCGGCCTCGGCGCGGGCGAGCGCGGCGGCGTGTTCGCGGGCGACATGGGGCAGGTTGAGGCCGCGCAACAACAGCGGCAGCGGGTCGTGCGCGCTCATGCGGCCACCTCCGCTTCGAGCAGCCGGTCGTAGGCCGTCAACTCGGGTGTGAGCGCCGCCAGGCCCGGCGGCGCGGGGGGCTCGCCCCGCGCCCGTGCGACCGCCTCGGCTATCGGGACGGGGCGCGGAAGCTCGCCGTGGCGCAGGGCCGCGCCGAGCACGGCGGCCACCTCGTCCTCGCCCTGCGCGGCGGCCAGCCCGAGCAGATCCACGTAATCGCGGGAGGCCCGCGACGGGTCGTCGCGCACGAGGGCGTCGTAGGCCTGGCGGAAGACTGCGCGGGGGAACAGCTCCTCGCGATAGAGATAATTGGCAAAGGCCCCCGGCTTGCGGCGCAGCGAGTCGATCACGTGGCGGTAGTCGATGCGCGCGCCCTCCTGGGTGAGTCGTGGACAACGCAACACCTCCTCGCGGCCGTGGCGCACGACGATCTCCGCCTCGCTCACCTCGACCTTCATGATCGCGCCGATCAGGCGCGCGGGCACCGAGTAGGCGTGTTTCCTGACGCGGATGGTGGAGAAGCTGCACACCCGCACCGCGATCTCCTCGCCTTGCGGATACGAGGTCGGCGGCAAAGGGCGCAAGACCGCCTGCTCCTCGACGAAGCGGGCGTGGCGCGGCGCGTTGGCTCCCCGGCAGACCCCGGCGACGAAGGCGGCGTAGGCCGCCTCGCTCGCAAAGTCGGCCGAGCCGCGGAGCGCGAGGTGGGTCTTGAGCCGGCGCTTGAGGTGGCCGTTGGCCGACTCGATGTCGCCGTTTTCCTGCGGGCAGGCGCGGTTGATCGTCGCCGGCTTCAAGCCGTAGTGCTCGCAGAGCGAGAGATACTCCCGGTTAAAACCGCGCGCGGCCTCGCCGCGTTTGAGTTGATGGGTGGCGGTCGAGCTTTGATCGGTCCGCAACCCGTGCGGCGCGCCGCCAAAGACGAGGAGCGCGGCCGGCAGGCCCGCCTTGGGCGAGAGCATCGACTCGCTGCGGCAGGGCGTGGCGTGCTGGACGTTGCTGTAGCACAAGACCGCGTGACAGAGCAGGTGGTCGAAGGGGACGCCCAGGAGGGTGACGCCGAGTTCGTCGGCGTGCGTCCAATCGACCTGCATCCACTCGCCCGGCCGCGTCGCTTGCGGGAAAAACACCTCCTTGGGCGGGCCGTGGTGACGCCGCCACTCCTCCACCCGGCGCTGGAAGGTGCGCAGCGCGTGCGATGCCGCCATGCGCTCATCCTCCGGCAGTCGCGCCAGCAGATGCTCGAAGAGCGCCTTCGCCTCCAGCTCCGGCGTCACGGCCAAAAACGGCTCCGCCAAG